>NZ_JADBGC010000011.1:0-347435 GCF_014892245.1 Microbispora sitophila
ACGGCCCATCCGCCCGGAGGGGAGAAGAACCTGCAGCTTCTCCCACTCTTCATCGGTCAACTCGTACCGGCGAATCACGCCAAGTCATGATCCAACACCTAGATCACATTGAAGACACGGCCTAGCGGTCGCGGTCGGCGGCCAGGCGGGCCAGGCCCTCCAGACCCGCCGCCGGCCCTGGCGCCAGCTCCGCCGAGCGCAGCGCCTCCAGCGCCTCGGACAGCAGATCGTCCACCCGGGCGAGGCTCCACGCCCGCCCGCGTGCCTCCTCCACCAGCCGCGCCGCCCGTGCGAGGTCGGCCTGCGCGAGCGGGCGGCGGTACAGTGCGGCGAGCGCGCCGCCGGCCGGTGTGCCCGACGTCAGCGCGGCGACGACCGGCAGGGACTTCTTCCGGTTGCGCAGGTCGGAGTGGACCGGCTTGCCGGTGACGGCCGGGTCGCCCCAGATGCCCAGCAGGTCGTCGACTATCTGGAACGCCAGCCCCACGCGCTCGCCGAACACGCGCAGGAAGGCCACCTGCTCGGTGGTGGCGCCACCATGCAGCGCGCCGAGGGCGCAGGCGCATCCGAACAGCGCGCCTGTCTTGCCCTCGGCCATGCGCACGCACTCCCCCAGGCTCACGTCCGCGCGCTTCTCGAAGCCGAGGTCGGCGCTCTGGCCGTCCAGCAGCGACTGGACGCACCGGGCCAGCATGCGCGCGCTGTCGGCGGGCCTGCCACCCGCGGAGAGCACGGCGAAGGCCAGCGCGAGCAGGGAGTCGCCGGCCAGGATCGCCTCGGAGCGCCCGAAGACGTTCCACACGGTGGGGCGGTGGCGGCGGACCGCGTCGCCGTCCATCACGTCGTCGTGGACGAGGGAGAAGTTGTGCACCAGCTCGACCGCGACGGCGGCCGGCAGTGCCGCGTCCACGTCTCCCCCGGCGCCCTCCGCCGCCAGCAGCGTGAACGCGGGCCGCAGGGCCTTGCCTCCGCCCGCCCGCACCGGCCGCTCCCGCGCGTCCCACCATCCGAAGTGGTATCCCGCCATCCGGCACATCGACGGAGGCAGGGTGTCGACCGCGCGGCGCAGGGCGGGCTCCACCAGGTCGCGCGTCCGGGCGAGCACGTCCTCCGCTGTCCGCACTCCCTCTGCAACCGGTTCCGTCACGCTCCCACCACCTCGGGCTCGAGTGGACCCACAGGCCGGCTGGACTTGTCGCCATACCCCGGCCGCCTCCTCACCACACGTGCCCCCGCTCACCCGATCCCCGCCCGCTATTCGGTGACGGTGAAGGCGCACCAGGGAGACCAGGCGGAGACGAGGCCGCCGTCTTCGGCGCGGACGCGGAACTGGTAGGAGCCGGAAGTGAACGTCCCCGGCGCGACGCCGGCGCTGAACACCGTGCCGCTGGGCCAGATGGGTGTCGTCTTCCGGATCAGCGGCTCCTGTCCCGGGTGGCCGATCTCGAAGGTCGCGCTCAGGTTCGGATAGGTGACGCCGATGATGGCGGGAGTCGGGGAGGCGGCGAAGCTCAGCATGTCACCGGTTCGCGCGACGGGCGCGCCGCTCACGGCGCGGCAGGCCTGGAATCCGGAGTAGGGGCCGGTGGAGATGCGCAGCGAGTCGGGGACGCCCGGGGCAGACGCCGTGCCGGAGGTGTCGACGGTGAACGCACACCAGGGCAGCCAGTCCGACACCGCCGCCCCGTCCTCGGCCCGCGCCCGCACCCGGTAGGCGCCGTCGGTCAACACTCCGTCGGGCGCTTGGAAGGTCGCGCCCGAGCCGGCGAAGGCCACGCTCTGGGTGAGGACCGTCTCACCGCTCGATCGCGACAGCTCGAAGACCGCCCGCAGGTTCGGCCGATCCGTGTTGTAGGCGGGGGCACCGCTGCTGACGCCGAAGACAGGGCGGGTGCTCCGCACAAGTGGCGTCGTCGTGTCCTGGCAGAACTGCGGGGCCAGCTCAGGAGAGGTCACCACGTACAGGCCTGCCGGCGGATGCGGTGCCGGCGAATCCGCGGGCGTCGGCGTGGGGGTCGGGGTCGGCGTGGGGGTCGGCGTGGGGGTCGGGGTCGGCTTGCCCGGCCGCTTGTTGGTCGCTCTGCCGGGCGGCTGATACGCCGGGTCCGGGGAGGTCTCCGAGTACCCGTACGAGGCGGGTGACATGGCGATCGACGCGTTGGTCCGGCTGGCGGCCTCGACGGACACGGCGGGCGCGAGGACCGCCGCGGTCATCACGGCCAGCAGGACCGCGAGCCGGCGGCGCCGGCCCGCGGGCTGGTGATCGGGCGGCAGGGCGTGGTGCCTTCGGTTCATGACTTTGTCTCCGTTCGCGAGCGGGAGGGTGGCCCGCGAACGCGATTAGACATTCCCGCCGGACCCGGGTCACTGGATGACGGGCAACCGTAAGAAGTCCTTCATATCTTGGGGGCACGGACGGGCGGGCGCGATGCGGGCAGGGCGCGAGCGCTGTCACGACGCGACCGCTCGCACCCGCTCTCGGCGGTGCTCTCGGGCGTCACTAACGTTGTGCCTCATGCAGGAGATGGTCGCGCGGCCCTTGGGCGGCCGCCTTCAGGTCACCCCGATAGGTCTAGGGCTCGCCGCGCTCGGCCGTCCCGCGTACATCACGCTCGGCCGGGACGAGGACTTCGGCGGCGACCGCGACGTGGCGGCGCTGCGGGCGCGCACCTGGGAGGTGCTGGACGCCGCCAGGGCGGCGGGCGTTCGCTACTTCGACGCGGCCCGCTCCTACGGCCTGGCGGAGGAGTTCCTCGCGGGCTGGCTGGCCGACCGGGGCATCCGGCCCGGCGAGGTCGAGATCGGGTCGAAGTGGGGGTACGAGTACGTCGGCGGCTGGCGGATGGAGGCCGACCGCCACGAGGAGAAGGACCTGTCGGCCGCGCGGCTGCGCCGCCAGCTCGGCGAGACCCGGGAGCTGCTCGGCGACCACTTGTCGCTCTACCAGATCCATTCCGCCACGGTCGAGAGCGGAGTGCTCGACGACGAGGAGGTCCTCGGCGAGCTGCGCGCCCTGCGCGCCGAGGGCGTCGCCGTCGGCCTGTCCACCACCGGGCCAGGCCAGGCCGCGACGATCGACAGGGCGGTCGCGACCGGGCTCTTCGACACCGTGCAGTCCACCTGGAACCTGCTGGAGCGCTCGGCGGGCGAGGCCCTGGCCCGGGCTCACGCGGCCGGCCTGGGCGTGATCGTCAAGGAGGGCGTGGCCAACGGCAGGCTGACCGCCCGTGGCGCGCCACCGGCCCTGGCTCTCGCCGCACGCGAACGCGGCGTCACCCCCGACGCCCTGGCGCTCGCCGCCGTGCTCGCCCGCCCGTGGGCGGGCGTCGTGCTGAGCGGCGCGGCCACGACCACCCAGCTCGCCGAGAACCTGGCGGCGCTCGCCGTCACCTGGGACGACAAGGCCGAGGAGGCGCTCGCCGATCTGGTGGAGGACGCCGAGACCTACTGGGCCCGCCGCACCGCCCTCCCCTGGACCTGACAGAGCTCGAGTGATGCAGCGCCGCACCCCGGTACGGTCGGCCTTGCCTCACGAGTTCACTGCTGGGTGGTCTGGCTGCGATCGATGATGTCCAGAACGGCGTCCCTGATCTGGCAGAAGACGGCGACGGTGTCGTCGGCGGCCGCGGTGACGGCCTGCTCGGCGGGCACGGCCGCGGGTTCGAGAAGCAGGGCCACAGTGTCGGCGAGGACGTCGCCGGGGTCGCCGGCGCTGGGCGGGGCGGAGTCCGGGTCGGACATGGCGAGACCGAAGCCGGCGAGTACGGCGTGCATGGCGTAGGACTGGTCGGCCAGCGGGCGGTCCTCACGGAGTAGTCCGTGCCGGCGCAGGATAGGCATGACCGCCTGGCACATGGCACTGGGCTGCGCGCGGTCGAACAGGTCGCGGTCGCCTGCCTGCTCGGTGAGCAGCCGCAGCAGGTCGGTGTCCTTGGTGGTGAGGCGGCGCGCCAGCGGAGATCGCAGCCCGGTGCGGATCAGCAGCGGGGCCAGGTTGCGCGGCAGAACGGCGGCTGGGTCGGCGGTGATGCGGGCGATGACCTCCTCCAGGAAGGCCAGCAGTTCGCGGGCGAACAACCCGAGGATGAGGCCCTCCTTGGTGGGCCAGTACAGGTAAACGGTGCCCTTGCCGACCCCGGCCGCTGTGGCGATCTCGCTGACGGTGACCTTGCGCACGCCGTGATCGGCCACCAGCTGGCGCGCACTGTCCAGGATGCGGGCGGCTTTGTGCGAGTGGTGTCCGACCAACTGGCTCACCGTGCTGTCCTCCATGGCCGTGCTGTCGGGGGTGCTGCTGTCAGGTTCGGTACCGGTCAGGGGAGCGCGACGTCGATGTTCTTGGCACGCATGTCCTTGTTGTTGAACATTTTCCTGCCCATGACCTTTCCGACGCCCGGCATCCGCATCAGACGCATCATCCCGCTTCGCAAGAGCTGCTCCTTGCGGTCATGCGGGGTGAAGATGCGCCGTCCGGGCAAAGCGCTTTCCTGCTGCAGGTGGATGAACGGCCTCATCCGCGCCTCCCAGGCCCGCAACGCCCCGGGCACGTCACCGGGATGGCGCTGCACCATGGTGCCCAGCAGTTCGCCGCCGGCCATGCCGCTGGAGGCGCCCATGCCCGCGTACAGGGTGACGCACCAGGCGGAGTCGCCTATCAGGACGACCCGGCCGCGGTGCCAGCGGGGCATTTTGACCTGCTGCACTGAGTCGAACAGCGCGTCGGGTGCCTGCTCGTAGCGCTTCAGCAGCCCTTCCAGCAGGGGTCCGGTCGGTTCGGGACCGTAGGCGGCGCGGATGGATTCGATGGGCGGGCGGCGGAACTCGGCGTCGATGTCGTCGGTGCGGTAGGAGAACAGCAGGCTCGGGGCGTGGTCGGCGAACGGGAAGGCCCACACTGAACGGCCCGGCTCGGCGAGAACCAGGCCCTCGTGCAGGCCGAAGCCGTCGATCGGGCCGTCCAGCACGGTGGCGCCGACCATGTAGTTCAGCGGGTGAAGGTACTCCTCGGGACCGAAGACGAGCCTGCGCACCGTCGAACGCATGCCGTCGGTGCCGATCACCAGGTCGAAGCGTTCGGTCACGGTGGTGTCCGCGGCCGTGTCGTGCAGCGTCACCTCCGCCGCGGCGTCGTCCTGCGCGATGCGGGTGGGCACGGTGGAGTAGCGGATCTCCACGTCGTCCGGCAACGCCGCGAACAAGCCCTGCTCCACATCGCCGCGCAGCAGCGGCCGGGGGCCCCCGGCCATGGCGAAGGGGTTCATGCCGGGACGGCGGCGCCCCGCGCGGTCCACCTCGTAGCTGGTGACATGGGGCCCGCTGCGGTCGCCGATGGCCTCCAGCACGCCCAGCCGCCGGGCCGAGGCGATGCCGGTGCCGAACAACATGATGAAGTATCCGCCGGAGCGGCGCGCGGGCGCCCGTTCCACCACCACCGGCTCCCACCCGACCTGGCGCAGCCGCAACGCGGTGGCGATGCCGGCGATCCCCAGTCCGACCACCAGCGCCCGGCCGCCGGGCCTGCCGACGTTCGACATGACGGCTCCTCTCATTGGGGTTCCAGCCCATCCTAGAGACAAACTGACCAAATTGGTTCTTTTGGTCAGTCGAACGTGGGCTGGAAGATCCCACTCCTGTCAGGTGAGGAACTCGCCGTCCTTGAGCTCCAGAACGCGGTCGGCCAGGCCGACGAGGGCCGCGTCGTGCGTGGCCACCAGCGCGGTGACGCCCTCGCCGCGGACGAGCACCCGGAGCAGCTCCATGATCTGGCGGGCGGTCTGGGAGTCGAGCTGACCGGTCGGCTCGTCGGCGAGCAGCAGGCGGGGCCGGTTGGCCAGGGCCCTGGCGATGGCCACGCGCTGCTGCTGGCCGCCCGACAGCTCGTACGGCCGCTGCTCGGCCTGGTCGGACAGCCCGACCAGGGACAGCAGCACCTTGACCCGATCCTCCCTGTCCCTGGCGGGAACCCGCGCCAGCCGCAGCGGCACGCCCACGTTCTCGGCGGCCGACAGCACCGGGATCAGCCGGAACGACTGGAAGACGAACCCGACGACGTCGCGGCGCAGCCGCAGCAGGCCCTCCTCGGGCAGCTCCGGCACCGGCTGCCCGGCCACCCGCACCCGCCCCTCGTCGGGCCGGTCCAGGCCGCCGACCAGGTTGAGCAGCGTCGTCTTGCCCGCGCCGGAACGCCCGCGGATCGCGACCAGCTCGCCGGGATGAGCCTCGAAGGAGACCCCTCTCAGGGCTCGCACGCCCTTGGGGTAGGTCTTGCGCAGGTCCTCGACGACGACCAGGGGCTCACTCATTCGTCTCTTCCTCCACCCCCGAGGGCCAGACCCCGATGTGGTCGCGTTCGAGCTCCAGGCGCACCCGGTGCTCCATGGACAGGGCGTTGATGAACTCCCTCGGCAGTTGCAGGCGCCCGGCCCGGTCCAGCACCGCGTACTCCTCGGCGACCACCCTCCCGTCGGAGGAGGTGCGGCGGAACGTCTCGCTGGAGGTGCGGCCGTCCCGGATGCCGATGGTCCGGTCGACCTGCTCCGACACCATCGGGTCGTGCGTCACGACGACGGTCGTGACGCCGAGCTCGCGGTTGGCGTGGCGCAGCACGCCGAAGACCGTCTCGGCGTTCTCGCTGTCCAGCTCCCCGGTGGGCTCGTCGGCGAGCACCACCTCGGGCGCGTTGGCCAGTGCCACGGCCACCGCCACCCGCTGCTGCTCGCCACCGGACATCTCGCCGGGCCGCCGGTCGGCGCGGTCGGCCATCCCGGTCAGCTCCAGCAGCTCGTCCGTACGGGACGACCTGGCCCGCCGGGACGTGCCGCCCGCCAGCCGCATGGGGAGCATGACGTTCTCCCGCGCGGTGAGGTAGGGCAGCAGGTTGCGGGCGGTCTGCTGCCAGACGAAGCCCACGACCGAGCGCCGGTAGCGGAGGCGGTCGCGCGGGGTCATGGACAGCAGGTCGATCCCGGCGACCCGGGCCAGCCCGGCCGTCGGCACGTCGAGCCCCGAAAGGATGTTGAGCAGCGTCGACTTGCCCGAGCCCGAGGCCCCGACGATCGCCACCAGCTCACCCCTGCCGATGAGCAGGTCGAGGCCCTGCAGGGCGACCACCTCGACCGCGGCGGAGCCCTCGGTCTTGTAGATCCGCACGAGGTTGTCGCACAGGACGTGGGCGTCCGCGCCGAACGCGGGACCGCCCCGCGTGGCCCGGGCCTCCAGGTCAGCCAGCGTGTCCACGGCTTCCTCCCAGATAAGCGCCCGCGAGGGCGACGGCGGCGACCCCGGCGGCCAGAGCGGCGGCCAGGGCAGCGGGCAGGACGGGCAGGGCCGCGCCTGCCGCCAGGGCGCCGGGGCGCCCGCCCGCGTACGCCGACAGGTCGATTCCGGCCCCGAGCAGCGCGGGCATGGCCAGACCGGCCGCCAGCCCGGCGACGGCCGTCAGTACGAGCAGCGGGGCCGCCTCCAGGACGGTGATCAGTCCGGCCTGCCTGCGAGTGAGGCCGAGAGCCCGCAGCAGCCCGAGATCTTCCGCCCGCCGGGCCGCCCCTCCGGTCAGGGCGATCGCGACGGCCGCCAGCGCGTACGCGGCCAGCGCCGCGGCGGCGACCCGCAGCGCGGCGGTCAGCGCCGCCGTCAGCGGCGTCCCGGTGATCTCGGCGAGCGCGCCCGCCACGGTGGTCATGCGCGCGCCGGACGGCAGCAGCGGCCTGACCGCACCGGCGTCTCCCGCGATCAGCAGCGTGTTGACGTGCTCGGGGGCCGCGGGGAGGACGATGAGGGCGCCGTCGCCCGCCTGCACCCCCGGCATCGCGTCGACCGTCCCCGCAGGGGTGACCGTCATCCGCGCGGGCCAGCCGATCTCGAAGCTCCGCATGGCGGACAGGTCGTGCGACACCAGCGCGCCCGTCGCCCGCGCCGGGCGGTCGGGCAGGCGCAGGGGGCTGCCCGCGACCAGCCGGCGGTAGGCGTCGAGATCGACCGCGACGACCGTGGCCGGCCGCCCCTCGAAGCCCACCTCGGCGACCGTCGTCCCGACCGCGGCCGGGACGACGGCCCTGACGCCCGGCGCGTGGACGATCTGTTCCACCGTCTCCGGGGGAATGCCCTGGGCGCGCTCCACCCTGATCTCGGCGCCGGTCCGCTCCCACGCCGTCTGCCGCTGCGCCGACTCCAGACCTCCGACGGTGGCCATGCCGTACGCCGCCAGCGCGACGGCCGGCAGCAGCGTCAACACCGGCAGCGCGGCGCCCGGCACGGCTCGGGCGGCGGCGAGCCCGAGGAACGGAACGGCGGCGGTGCGCCGGGCGGCGGCCCGGAAGGCCAGGTGGATCACGGCGGGGCCGGCGCGCAGCACCGCCAGCGCGGCGGCCAGTGCCAGCAGCACGGGCGCCAGCGCGAGGAACACGTCGCCGGTGCCGAGGCCGCGGGTGCGCAGGAGATGAAGGCTCGCCACGGCGACCACGAGCACCAGGATCTCCATCACGATCCGGCGGGCCGCGCTCCCGGTCAGCCGTCCTTGGGCCCGCCCTCTCGGGGACCGCCGTCGTGAGGACTGGCGCAGCGCGACGGCGACGCAGGCGATCGCGACGGTCCCCGCCGCCGGCACGGCCGGTCCCAGCCGCGCGGCCGCCGTCGGAGCGCCCGGCACGAAGCCCGCGGCCACCTGGCCCGCCACCGCCGCCGGCACCGCCGCGAGCGCGACCGCTCCCCCGCAGGCGAGCACGACCTGGGCCAGGGACGCGCCGCGGGCGCGCATCAGCAGCAGGTCGCCGTGCACCCGCCGGACGAGCAGCAGCACGGCCAGGGCCGTGGTGCCCAGGCACACGACGGCCAGCCCGCTCAGGAACACCGTGATCAGCGCGCGGGTGAGGGCCAGCCGGTCCAGGTACTCCTTCAGGATGCGGTCGAACCCGGTCGACAGGACGAGTTCGAGGTCCTGCCTGCCCAGGCGGCGGCCGAACTCCTCCGTGGCGGCCAGCACGTCCTCCGCGTTTCCCGCGGTGATCCGGTCCGGTGCCGGAGTGACGACCCATCGGTAGACCATCGGCAGGTCGGCGCCCGCGAGGCTGTCGCCGTCGGTGAGCGCGGTGACGATCAGGTCGTCCTCCGTGGCGAGCGGCACGCGCTGGTGGATGACGTAGGTGAGTTCCGGCTCGACGGCCCAGAACCGGTCGGCGGGACGCACCGGCTCGAACAGGCCGGTGACCTTCGCGTTCACCGCGCCGAGGCGGAGCGTGTCGCCCGTCTTGATCGACATCTCCGTGGCGGCGACGGCGGGGACGGCCACCTCGAGACCCGTGCCCGAGCCGGGGCCCGGGGGGCCGCCCTCGACGTACCGCACCCGCCGGTCCGCCCCGGACACCCACTTCAACGTGAGATACCGGTGTGTCTGCTCGTTGATCAGCATCGGCGGGGCTGTGACGTCGAAGTGCGGGGCGGGGTCGGCGACCTCCCGCAGCGCCGGGGGGAACAACGCGCGCCAGGCGGTGTCCGCCTGGGCCACCTCGGCCGTCGTCCGCATCGGCGTCAGGTCGAAGCGCCGGGTGAACTGGACCCCCAGCGACGCCGTGGCGGGCGGGGCGGAGCCGATGACCGACCTGGCCCCCGCGTCGAGGGAGGACTCGACCATCCGGGGCAGGGCCGAGACGACCAGGGCGGCGCCGAACACCAGCGCGGCCAGCAGCGCCGCCACACCTTTGTGCACACCCAGAAGCCGGATCACGACGCTTCCCCCGCACGCAGCGCGGCGGCCGGCTCGCGGCGGTGCAGCGACCGCGCGAGCCCGGCGACGATCACGAGGAGCACCGCGAGGACCGCGGCGGCCAGCGCCGCCACCTGAGGCCACGGAACGTGGAGCACCACGGGCAGCCCGCCCGCGGTCGCGTATCCGGCGGTCACCATCGGCGGCACCACCGCGGCGGAGACGGCCACGGCGAGCGCCACTCCACCCGCCAGCGACAGCCCGATGACGAACGACTGCTCGGCCGCCAGCAGGCCGAACGTCTGCCGGGAGCTCACGCCGAGCGCGCCGAGCACGGCGAACTCACCCCTGCGCTCGCGCGCCGCGACCGCCGCGTTGACCAAGAATCCCAGCACGGCGAACGCCAGCGCCGCCGCGAAGCCGAGCAGCAGCGCACCCTGCAGACCGGCCGCCGTGGGGTCGTCCCTGAAGCCGGCGGTGAGCGCGGCCACGTCGACGACGTCCCCGCGGCCTCGCCCGGAGGCGGCCAGTAGGGCGGCTCGTACGGCGGCGGCCCGCGCGGTGTCGTGCCCGTCGGCGGCCAGCCACCACTCCGTCACCGGCCACTGCGCGCCCTTCGCGCCCGCCGCCCGCAGCGCCGCAAGGTCGGCGAGCAGGGCCGGGGTGCCCTCCGGCGTGCCGGGCATCGCCGCGACGACACCCACCACTGTGATCGGTATCGTCGCCGTGCCGGCCGTGATCCGTACGGCGTCCGAAAGGCCGGGGGTCACCACGACCGGAAGCGGCTGTCCGGCGGACCCGGCGATCCGGGACGCCAGGGTGGCCGGCGACAGCTCCGACAGGTCGGGGCGCAGCAGCAGGACGCGGCCCAGGTGCGCCGCGTCCGCGGCGATCAGGGTGGCGTCCGCGCCGTCCGCGACGACCGTGGCGCGGTGCGCGGGCACGGCCGCCGTGACTCCCGGCAGCGTGGTGAAGGTTCGCGCGTCGTCCCCCGGGAGGGCCGGGACGCGCAGGCCGGCGCCGGCGAGATGCCGGGCCCGGTCCTCCTGGGCGCCGCGCCAGGTCGCGGCGGTGGTCAAAGACAGCACGCCGATCGCCATCGCCATCGTCAGCAGCAGCGCCGGACCCGAGTAGCGGGCCGGACGCCGGCTCACCTGCCGGGCGGCCAGGGCCGGCCCGAACCCGGGGCGCCGCCGCGTCGCCCGCTCGGCGACCCTGGCGACGGCGGGCACCAGCCGCAGGGCGGCCATCCCGCCGCAGAGCAGGGCGAGCGCCGGGCCCGCCCCGACGAGCGGGTCGAGCCCGAGCTCGCCGCCGAGGCGCGTCGTCTCCGCCGCGTCCTGGCCGCGCAGGCGCCAGACGGCGAGCGCCGCCAGGACGAGCAGCGCCAGGTCGGCCCCGGCCCGCTGGACCAGGCCCGGCCGGTCGGCGCGCCCGCGCGCCGCCTGCTCCTCGACGTACGTGCGGCGGGCGGCGAGCAGGGGCGGGGCGGCCAGCATGGCGGCGCAGGCGAGCGCGACCGCCGCCGCGACCGCGAACGTGGCTCCGTCGGGCGTGCGGGGCGGTTCCACGCCGGTGGCCTCGATCCAGGGGAACGCGCTCACCAGCCGCAGGAGAAGGGGCGCGAGGAACGGCGCCGCGGGCGCGCAGGGCAGCGCGATCAGCAGCGACTCCCCGGCCGCCATGGCGGCGAGCCGCGGCGATCCGCCGCCCCTCGACCGCAGCAGGGCCGTCTCCATCCGGCGGTGCTCGGCGAGCAGCCGCGCGGTCAGCGCCAGCGCGTACGCGCCCAGCACCAGCAGTTGCAGCACCGGCACCAGCATGGTCGAGCGGGCGACCAGGGCCCCGCGATCGAGCCGCAGCAGCGTGCCGGAGAGCGTCTCGGTGACCGTGCACCGGGGACAGCCGGCCCGCACGGCGGCGGAGGCCCCGGCGACCGACGCCGAGAACGGCCGGAGCCGGTCGGGGGAAAGCCGGCGCAGGTCGGGTTCGGCGAGCCAGCGGGCCGACAGACCGGTCGCGAACCGGCCGAGGAAGGCGCCGGCCGGCACGACCAGGGGTCCGCGGGAGGTGAAGTCGCCGGTTTGCGTGCCGTAGCGCAGCAGTTCCTCCCCCTTCCAGCGCGGGTCGTCGGGGTCGCGCAGCCGGAAGACGCCGGCGACGCGCACACGGGCCGGTTCGCCGTCCAGGCGTCCGACGACGGTGAACTCGTCGCCGGTGGACACGCCGATCGCCCGCGCGGCCGGCTCGGACAACGCCACCTCCACCATCGCCGTCTTCGTCTCGGCGGGCCAGCGCCCGCTCACCAGGTCCGTCTGGCCGTCCAGTCCTTCGTACGTGGCGAACCGGGTCAGGACGGGCTGATCACCGCGGTCCTGTCCCTTCCACGCGTAGGAGGCGGACTCGACGCGCACGGCGACCCGTACGGGCACCTCCCGGTGGGCGTGGGCGATCCCCACGCGGACGGCCCGGTCGATCTCGGCGAAGTCCCCGGCCGTGACCGAGGAGGTGACGACGGTGGCGGTGGCGGCGAGCGGAGCCGTGTCCAGGGCCCGCCGCACGCCGGCCTGGGTCGCCGACCCCGCGTGCAGCAGGAGAGCCGAGATCGCCGTGGTCGCGAGCAGGATGGAGCCGAACGCGGCGGCCAGCAGCAGAGGCTCGGCCAGCGCACGCCGGACCACCAGCGGCAGCCGCACGCGCACCATCCTCACCATCCAGGCCTCACCATCCGGGCCTCACCACGTTCATCACGGCATCATGACAAGCATGATCGAGAAGCACCAGCGTTCCGTTCATCTAAGGTGAGGGGAAACCGGGCCGAGGAGGGCTGCATGCCTGCGGTGGGGCCGTTACTCACGGGAGATCCGGCCGAGATCGGCGGCTGCCGGCTGGAGGGCCGCCTCGGCGCGGGCGGCCAGGGAGTGGTCTACCTCGGCCGTACGGCCGAGGGCACGCCCGTGGCGGTCAAGCTGCTGCATGAGGGCTGGTCGGGGGACGAGGACGCGCGCCGCCGCTTCGCGCGGGAGATCGCCGCCGCGCGGCGGGTCGCGCCGTTCTGCGTGGCTCGAGTGCTCGACTTCGACCTGGACGGCCCACGGCCCTACGTGGTGAGCGAGTACGTGGAGGGCCCCACGCTGCAGCGGGCGGGACGGCGGTCCGGGCCCGCCCTGCACCGGCTGGCCGTGGCGACCGCGACCGCGCTCGCCGCCGTGCACCAGGCCGGGATCGTCCACCGCGATTTCAAGCCCGCCAACGTGCTGCTGGGTCCCGACGGTCCGAGGGTCGTCGACTTCGGGGTCGCCCGCCATCTCGGCGCGACCACGGCGAGCGGCGGTATCGTCGGCACGCCCGCCTACATGGCGCCCGAGCAGATCGCCGGCGAGCCGCCCACGCCGGCCTGGGACGTGTTCGCGTGGGGCTGCGTGATGGTGTTCGCCGCCACCGGCAGGCCGCCGTTCGGCGACGACGCGCTGCCCGCCGTGCTGAACCGCGTGCTCACGAAGGAGCCCGACCTCGGCGACCTGGAAGAGCCGTTGCGCTCCATCGTCGCGCTGGCCCTGCGCAAGGACCCCGCGCAGCGCCCGGACATCCTCGACATCACGATGCGGCTGCTCGCCGCGGTGCCGGAGGGGACCGCCGGGGACGTCCCGGCCGTGCTCACCGCCGCACCGCATCCCATCTATCCGGAGCCGGACACCGTCCCCTCGCGGCGGGGCTCCGGCCGCCGCCGGGGGCTGCTCGCGGGGGCCGCGGTCACCCTCGCGGCCGCGGCGACCGGGGCCGTGCTGCTGTCCGTGCCGCCGTCCGAAGGCGTCGCCGACGGTGACACGCGGCACGCGGCGGCCACCGTCGCGCCGACCCCCTCGCCCACTCCGGCGCCCACCACCACGCCCACACGGACGTCCACTCCGGCGCCCGCCACGCGGGTGCCGCTGCGCTTCTCCGCACGCTTCGCCGGCGTCTGGCGCGGCAGGGTGGACTACGACCCCGGCGCGTACGACACGCTCGTGCTGACCGTGCCGAAGGGCGGCGACACCGTCACCGAGCGGTTCGTCGACTACCACTGCACGGGCAGGTCCAGGCTCCAGGTGGTCAGCGGGACGACGGTGCGGCTGAAGCGGGTGTCGATGCGGGGCAACTGCGTGCGCAACGGCACGATCTACCTCACCGTCCACGACAACGGGACGATGACCTTCGACTACAACGGGCACGGCGAGAACGCGGTGACGAAGAACGAGCCGTTCTACATGATCGCCACACTCACGCGCAGGTAACCGAAGCACACGTAGCGTTTCCGCTATATCAGACAGACCACACTTGCGGGACATCCGGCACAAAGGTGTATGTTGACCACCGCAAGCGACGGACGCGGAGGAAGCCGGTGTGAATCCGGCGCGGTCCCGCCACTGTCACCGGGGAGCGACCCTCACCCACGCCACTGCCCAGCACGGGCGGGAAGGCTGAGGCGAGCGCCGATCCGGGAGCCAGGATACTCCGGCCGTCGGACCTTCTACCGGGGGCGCGGACACCCCCAGGGGGGACATGCCATGGCCCGGACAGGCCTGCGCAGACGCGCCTCACTGCCGGTATCGCGCTCCACCTCCTGACGTGGCGCCCGGCGGCGGCCTGCTCGTGGCGGGCACGACCTCCGACGCGGGAAAGAGCGTGCTGGTGGCCGGCCTGTGCCGATGGCTGGCCCGGCGCGGCGTACGGGTCGCGCCGTTCAAGGCGCAGAACATGGCGCTCAACTCGATGGTCACCGCCGACGGCGGCGAGATCGGACGGGCCCAGGCGATGCAGGCCGCGGCGGCCCGGGTCGAGCCCGAGGCCGCGATGAACCCGGTGCTGATCAAACCCGCCGGGGAGCGGCACTCCCACGTGGTCGTGCTCGGCCGCGCGCACGCCGACGTGGACGCCCTGTCCTACCGCGACCACAAGATGCGCCTGCTCGACGTCGCCCTCGACGCGTTGGACGGCCTGCGCCGCCGCTACGACGTGGTGATCTGCGAGGGCGCCGGCAGCCCCGCCGAGGTCAACCTGCGCGACCGCGACATCGCCAACATGGGCCTCGCCCGAGCGGCCGGCCTGCCCGCGCTCGTCGTCGGCGACATCGACAGGGGCGGCGTGCTCGCGCACTTCGCCGGCACCCTCGCCGTGCTGGACCGGCACGACCAGCGGCACATCGCCGGGTTCGTGGTCAACAAGTTCCGCGGCGACCTCGCGCTGCTGCGGCCGGGCCTCGACTGGCTGACGAAGGCGACCGGGCGGCCGTGCCTCGGCGTGCTGCCGTGGCGCTCCGGCCTGTGGCTCGACGTGGAGGACTCCCTCGACCTCGACAGCCGTCCCGGTTTGCTCACCCCGCCGGTCGGACGTGACGTGCTGCGCGTGGCGCTGGTGCGGCTGCCGCGCATGTCCAACGTGACCGACGCCGACGCGCTGGCCGCCGAGGCGGGGGTGAGCGTGCGCCTGGTCACCACCCCCGCCGAACTCGCCGACGCCGACCTCGTCGTGCTGCCCGGCACCCGCGCCACCGTCGGCGACCTCGCCTGGCTGCGTGAGCGGGGCCTGGACGAGGCGCTGCGCCGCCGCGCCGCCGACGGGCGCCCGGTGCTCGGGATCTGCGGCGGCTACCAGATGCTCGGCACGGTCATCGACGACGACGTGGAGAGCCGCGCGGGCCGGGTGCCCGGTCTGGGGCTGCTGCCGGCCCGCACGGCGTACGCGCCGGACAAGGTGCTCGCGCTCGCGGAGGGCGAGTGGCGCGGCCACGCGGTCGCGGGCTACCAGATCCACCACGGCCGGGTCACCGCCGAGGGCGGCGAGCCCTTCCTCGACGGCTGCCGGGTGGGGCCGGTGTGGGGCACGACCTGGCACGGCCTGTTCGAGCGCGACGGTTTCCGCCGGGCCTTCCTCGCCGAGGTCGCCGCCGCCGCCGGCCGGGCCTGGCTGCCGGGGACCGGCACGTTCGCCGCGCACCGGGAGTCCCGCCTCGACGCCCTGGGCGGCCTGGTGGAGGAGCACCTGGACACCGAGGCGGTGTGGCGGCTGATCGAGCGCGGCGCGCCCCCCGGCCTGCCCACTGCCGAGATCACCTTGCGGGAGGCGCGCCCATGACGATACTGCTGCTGTCCACCGCCGACACCGAGCTGCTCGCCGCGACCCGCAGCGGGGCGGGCTGGCGGGTCGCCAACCCCGCGCGTACGGCCGCCGAGGACGTGCCCGCCCTGGTGGACGGCGTGGACGCCGTCGTCGTCCGGCTGCTCGGGGGCAGGCGCTCGTGGCCCGAGGGACTCGACGCCGTGCTGGCGGCCGGGCGGCCCACGGTCGTGCTCGGCGGCGAGCAGGCCCCGGACGCCGCGCTGATGGCCCTGTCCACCGTGCCGTCGGGGGTCGCCGCGCAGGCGCTCGCCTATCTCGCCGAGGGCGGCCCGGACAACCTGACGGAGCTGCGCCGCTTCCTGTCCGACACGCTCCTGCTGACCGGCGAGGGCTTCGCGCCGCCCCGGCCCACCCCCGAGTTCGGCGTGCGGCCCGGCCGGGTCCGCCGGGAGGGCCGCCCGCTGGTCGGGGTGGTCTACTACCGGGCGCACGAGCTGTCGGGCAACACGGCGTTCCTCGACGCGCTGTGCGACGCGGTCGAGGCGGCGGGCGCCGACGTGCTGCCGGTCTTCTGCGGGTCGCTGCGCGGGGCCGGTGACGACCTGCTCGGACTTCTCCGGCCGGTGGACGCTCTCGTCGTCACCGTGCTGGCCGCGGGCGGGGCGGTCGCCGCCGCCGCGAGCGCCGGGGGCGACGAGGACGCCTGGGACGCCGGGGCACTGGCCTCCCTCGACGTGCCGGTGCTGCAGGCCCTGTGCCTGACCACCTCCCGCGCCGTGTGGGCGGACTCCGACGCCGGGCTGTCCCCGATGGACGCCGCGATGCAGGTCGCGGTGCCCGAGTTCGACGGCCGCCTCGTCACCGTGCCGTTCTCGTTCAAGGAGGACGGGCCCGACGGCGTGCCGGTCTACGTCGCCGACCCCGAGCGCTGCGCCCGCGTGGCCGCGCTCGCGGTCGCGCACGCCCGGCTGCGCCACGTGCCCAACGCCCGCAAGCGCCTGGCGATCGTGCTGTCGTCCTATCCCACCCGGCACTCCCGGGTCGGCAACGCCGTCGGGCTCGACACCCCCGCCTCCGCCGTCGTCCTGCTGCGTGCCCTGCGCGCGGCCGGCTACGACGTGGGCGACGCGCCGGACGACGGCGACGCGCTGATCCACGCCCTGATCGCAGCCGGCGGGCACGACGTGGAGTGGCTCACCGAGGAACAGATCGAGGCCGCCCCGGCCCGCGTGCCGCTGCGCGCCTACCAGGAGTGGTTCGCCGGGCTGCCCGCCGACCTGCGCGAGGCGGTGACCGGGCACTGGGGGCCGCCGCCGGGCGCGCTCTACGTCGACGGGACCGACATCGTGCTCGCCGCGCTGCGGTTCGGCAACGTCATGCTCGCCATCCAGCCGCCCCGGGGGTTCGGCGAGAACCCGGTCGCCATCTATCACGACCCCGACCTGCCGCCGAGCCACCACTACCTCGCGGCGTACTGGTGGCTGGCCCGCGAGTTCGGCGCGCACGCGGTCGTCCACCTCGGCAAGCACGGCACGCTGGAGTGGCTGCCGGGCAAGGGGCTCGGGCTGTCGGCGTCCTGCGCGCCCGACGCCGCGCTCGGCGCGCTGCCGCTGGTCTACCCGTTCATCGTCAACGACCCCGGCGAGGGCACCCAGGCCAAGCGCCGGGCGCACGCGACCGTCGTGGACCACCTGATCCCGCCGATGGCCAGGGCCGACTCCTACGGCGACCTCGCCCGGCTCGAGCAGTTGCTGGACGAGCACGCCACGGTCGCCGCCCTCGACCCGGCCAAGCTGCCGGCCGTACGGGCGCGGATCTGGACCCTCGTTCAGGCCGCCCAGCTCCACCACGACCTGCACGTGGACGAGCGGCCGCGGGATGCGGAGTTCGACGACTTCCTGCTGCACGTGGACGGCTACCTCTGCGAGATCAAGGACGCGCAGATCCGCGACGGCCTCCACGTGCTGGGCCAAGTCCACACCGGGGAGGCCCGAGTCAACCTGGTGCTCGCCGTGCTGCGCGCCCGCCAGGTCTGGGCCGGGGCCGCCGGGGCCCTGCCCGGCCTGCGCGAGGCCCTGGGGCTCCACGACGACGGCACGAGCCTCCCCGGTACGGCCGAGGTGGACGCGTTCGAGGCCGAGGCTCGGCGGCTGGTCCAGGCCATGGAGGACCACGGCTGGGACCCCGCGGCGGCCGGCGCGGTCACGGACCTGCCAGAGGTCGCCCGGGTGCTGCGCTTCGCCGCGACCGAGGTCGTGCCCCGGCTCGACCGGACGACGGACGAGGTGGCACACGTGCTGCACGCGCTCGACGGCGGCTACGTCCCGGCCGGGCCGTCCGGGTCGCCCACGCGCGGGCTGGTCAACGTGCTGCCGACCGGGCGCAACTTCTACTCCGTGGATCCCAAGGCCATCCCGTCGCGGCTGGCCTGGGAGACCGGCTCGGCGCTCGCGGCCTCGCTGGTCGAGCGCTACCGCGCCGACACCGGGGAGTGGCCGCGCACGGTCGGGCTCACGGTCTGGGGCACCAGCGCGATGCGCACCCAGGGCGACGACATCGCCGAGATCATGGCGCTGCTCGGCGTGCGGCCCGAGTGGGACGACGCCTCCCGCCGGGTGACCGGCTTCGAGGTCGTGCCGGCCGAGGAGCTGGGCCGCCCCCGGGTGGACGTGGTGGTGCGCATCAGCGGCTTCTTCCGTGACGCGTTCCCCCACGTCGTGGCGCTGCTCGACGAGGCCGTCCGCACGGTCGCGGCGCTGGACGAGCCCGCCGAGGTCAACCCGCTGCGCGCGCACGTGCGCGCCGACCTCGCCCGGCACGGCGACGAGCGCCGCGCCACCAGCCGTGTCTTCGGCTCCAAGCCCGGCGCGTACGGCGCGGGCCTGCTGCCGCTCATCGACGCCCGCAACTGGCGCGACGACGCCGACCTCGCCGAGGTGTACGCGGTGTGGGGCGGCTACGCGTACGGCAGGGGCCTCGACGGCCGGGAGGCCCGCTCGGACATGGAGGCGGCGTTCCGGCGCATCGACGTGGCGGCCAAGAACCAGGACAACCGCGAGCACGACATCGCCGACTCCGACGACTACTTCCAGTATCACGGCGGGATGGTGGCCATGGTCCGCCACCTGACCGGCAGGTCCCCCGCGGCGTACGTGGGCGACTCGCACGTCCCCGACGCGGTGCGCACCCGGACGCTGGGCGAGGAGACGCGGCGGGTGTTCCGGTCGCGGGTGGTCAACCCGCGCTGGATCGCGGCGATGCGGCGGCACGGCTACAAGGGCGCGTTCGAGATGGCGGCCACGGTCGACTACCTGTTCGGGTTCGACGCCACCGCCGGGGTGGTGGACGAATGGATGTACGAGTCGCTCGCCTCCTCCTACGTCTTCGACCCCGAGGTGCGGGAGTTCATGCGCGCGTCCAACCCCTGGGCGCTGCGCGGCATCGCGGAACGGCTGCTGGAGGCGGCCGAGCGGGGGCTGTGGGCGAGCCCGCGGCCGGAGACGCTCGACGGGCTGCGCGCGGCCTACCTGGAGACGGAAGGCGACCTGGAGGCGGGCAAGTGATCACCCGGTATCCGTTCAGCGCGGTCGTCGGGCACGACGACCTCAAGCTGGCGCTGCTGCTCAACGCGGTGTCGCCCGCGATCGGCGGCGTGCTCGTGCGGGGCGAGAAGGGCACGGCGAAGTCGACCGTGGTGCGGTCGCTCGCGGCCCTGCTGCCGCGGGTGGCGGTGGTCGCGGGCTGCCGGTTCTCCTGCGACCCCGCCGCGCCCGACCCGTCGTGTCCCGACGGCCCGCACGAGGGCGGGCTTTCCCCGCAGACGCGCCCGGCCCGGCTGGTCGAACTGCCGGTGGGCGCGTCGGAGGACCGCGTGGCCGGGTCGCTCGACCTGGAGCGGGCGCTGACCGAGGGCGTCAAGGCGTTCGAGCCGGGCCTGCTGGCGGCGGCCCATCGGGGCGTGCTGTACGTGGACGAGGTCAACCTGCTCCACGACCACCTGGTGGACCTGCTGCTCGACGCGGCGGCGATGGGCGTGGCTCACGTGGAGCGCGAGGGCGTGTCGGTCCGCCACGCCGCCCGCTTCCTGCTGGTCGGCACGATGAACCCCGAGGAGGGCGAGCTCCGCCCGCAGCTGCTCGACCGCTTCGGCCTGGCCGTCGAGGTGCGCGCGTCCCGAGACCCGGCCGAGCGGGCGGAGGTGGTGCGCCGCCGCCTCGCCTTCGACGCCGACCCGGGCGGCTTCGCCGCCGCGTACACCGGCGGCGAGCGCGACCTCGCCCGGCGGATCGCGGCGGCGCGCGAGCGGCTGCCCGGGGTGGCGCTTCCCGACGCCGCGCTGCGGGGGATCACGGCGGTGTGCGCGGCCTTCGACGTCGAGGGGATGCGGGCCGACCTCGTGATGGCGCGTACGGCCGTCGCCCTGGCCGCCTGGGAGGGCCGGGACGAGGTCACCTCCGGCGACGTCCGGACGGCCGCCCGCCTGGCGCTCCCCCACCGGCGCCGCCGCGACCCGTTCGACGACCCCGGCCACGGCCTCGACGAGGAACGGCTGGAACAGGCGCTGTCGGAAGCGGACGGCGGATCCGATGACGGCGGGCCGGACGACGACGGCCCCGATGACGATGGACCGGGTGGTGGGGGTGCCTCCGGCGCAGACCCGGCGGACGCGCCACCCAACGAGGGCGGCGGGACCGGAGGCCGAGCGCCCGTGTCTCCGACAGCCCCCTACCGGACCCGGCTCCTCGCGCCGGAGGCGGTCGGCCGGGGCGGGCCCGCCGGACGGCGCGGACGCACGACGGGCGAGTCCGGGCGCACCGCCGGCGCCCGCAGACCGGACGGGCGGCTGCGCCGGCTCCACCTGACGGCGACGCTGGCCGCCGCCGCACCGCACCAGCGCGGGCGCGGCCGCTCCGGCTCCGGCCTGGTGCTGCGCCGCGAGGACCTGCGCGAGGCCATACGCGAGGGGCGCGAGTCGAACCTCGTGCTGTTCTGCGTGGACGCGAGCGGTTCGATGGCCGCGCGGGCGCGGATGCGGGCGGTGAAGGGCGCCGTGCTGTCCCTGCTGCTTGACGCCTACCAGCGCCGCGACAAGGTCGGGCTGGTGACCTTCCGGGGCGAGGACGCGACGGTCGCGCTGCCGCCGACCTCCAGCGTCGAACTGGCCTCCGACCGGCTGGCCCGGCTCGCCACCGGCGGGCGCACCCCGCTGGCCGCCGGGCTGCGCCGGGCTGAGCGGGTGCTGGCCGCCGAGCGGCTGCGCGACCCCCGCCGCCGCCCGCTGCTCGTGGTCGTCACCGACGGGCGGCACACCTCCGGCCCCGATCCCGTGGCCGCGGCCGCCCGCCTCGCCGGGGTCGCGAGCGTGGTCGTCGACTGCGAGCACGGCCCCGTACGGCTCGGCCTGGCCGGACGGCTCGCCGCCGCCCTCGGCGGGACCCCGATCCGGATCGAAGAGCTGGCGGCCGATCACCTGGCCGCGGTCGTGCGTGACGTCAGGAAGGTGGCGTAGATGCCGCAGGGCAGGCCGGCGAGCGTGCCGGACGACGGGCTGACCACGCGCGAGCGGCGCAACCGCCCGCTGGTCATCGTCCACACCGGGGAGATGAAGGGGAAGTCGACGGCCGCCTTCGGCCTGGCGCTGCGCGCCTGGAACCAGGGCTGGCCCGTCGGGGTGTTCCAGTTCGTCAAGAGCGCCAAGTGGCGGGTCGGCGAGGAGGCCGCGCTGCGCGCCCTCGGCAGGCTCCACGAGCAGACCGGCGAGGGCGGCCCGGTGACCTGGCACAAGATGGGCGAGGGCTGGTCGTGGATCCAGCGCCCCGGCACCGAGGCCGACCACGCCGCCGACGCCCGCGAGGGCTGGGCGCAGATCAAGCGCGACCTCGCCGCCGAGGCCTACGGCCTGTACGTCCTGGACGAGTTCACCTATCCCATGAAGTGGGGCTGGGTCGACGTGGACGACGTGGTCGAGACCCTGCGCGCCCGGCCCGGCCGCCAGCACGTGGTGATCACCGGCCGGGACGCCGATCCCCGCCTGGTCGAGGCCGCCGACCTCGTCGTGGAGATGACCAAAATCAAGCACCCGATGGACGCGGGGCAGAAGGGCCAGAGGGGCATCGAATGGTGACGCTCGAATGGTGACGATCCCTCGCCTGGTCGTGGCCGCCCCCGCCTCGGGCGCGGGCAAGACCACCGTGGCCACCGGGCTGATGGCGGCGCTGACCGCGCGCGGCCTGGCCGTCTCGCCGCACAAGGCGGGCCCCGACTACATCGACCCCGGCTACCACGCGCTCGCCACCGGACGCCCCGGCCGCAACCTCGACCCGTTCCTCGTCGGGGAGGACCTGATCGCCCCGCTGTTCGCGCACAGTGCGCGCGGCGCGGACATCGCCGTGGTCGAGGGCGTCATGGGCCTGTTCGATGGGCGTGGTCCCACGTCCGAGGCGTCCACCGCGCACGTCGCCCGGCTGCTGGACGCGCCGGTGCTGCTCGTGGTGGACGCGTCGTCCCAGGCCGCGTCCGTCGCGGCCCTCGTGCACGGCTTCGCCACCTTCGACCGGTCCGTACGGATCGCCGGGGTGGTGCTCAACCGGGTGGGCTCGGCCCGCCACGAGGAGATCCTCCGGGAAGCGCTGCGCCCCCTGGGCATTCCGGTGGCCGGGGCCCTGCCGCGCGACGCGGCCGTCCACGTGCCGTCGCGGCACCTCGGCCTGGTGCCCGCCGCCGAGCGCCACCCGCAGGCGCGGCGGGCCGTGGCCGCCCTCGGGACGTTGGTGGAGCGCCACTGCGACCTCGGTCTCGTGCTGCGCCTGGCGTCGGCCGCGTCTCCGCTCTCCGCCACGCCCTGGTCGGCCGCCGACGCCGTCGGAGAACCCTTCCCCGGCAGGCCCGTGGTCGCGGTGGCCGCCGGCGCGGCGTTCACGTTCTCCTACGCCGAGACGGCCGAACTCCTGACCGCCGCGGGGGCCGAGGTGGCCCATGTCGATCCGCTGCGCGACGAGGCGCTGCCGTCCGGGACCCGCGGGCTGGTGATCGGCGGCGGCTTCCCCGAGGTCCACGCCGCCGACCTGGCCGCCAACACGCCGCTGCGGGAGCAGGTCGCCGGGCTGGCCACCCGTGGCCTGCCGATCGCGGCCGAGTGCGCGGGCCTGCTCTACCTGGCCGCCTCGCTCGACGGCGCGCCGATGTGCGGCGTGCTGCCGGTGGAGGCGCGGATGACCGGGAAGCTGACGCTCGGCTACCGCGAGGCCGTACGGCCCGACGGCACCGTCGTGCGCGCCCACGAGTTCCACCGCACGGCCTGCTCCCCGCCCGCCGGGGAGTCCCCGGCGTACGTGCTGCCGAGGCGGGAGGGGTTCGTCCGGGGCGGGGTGCACGCCTCCTACCTCCACCCGCACTGGGCGGGAGCGCCGCGCCTGGCTCGCGACCTCGTGAAGGCGGCTGCCGCGTGAGGCCCGTGCTGACCGGGGTGGGCGTCGGCCCCGGCGACCCCGACCTGGTGACGGTGAAGGCCGTGCGCGTGCTGCGCGAGGCCGACGTCGTGGTGGTGCCGGTGGCCGACACCGGCGAGGAGGGCCGCGCCGAGCGCATCGTCCGCGCCCATACCGGCCGCGAGGTGACCCGGCTGGTGTTCGCGCTGAGCGACCCGCCGGGCAGCGGGCCGCGCCGCGACGACGCGTGGGACGCGGCGGGCGCGTCCGTCGCCGCCGCCTATGACGCCGGCGCGCGGACGGTCGCGTTCGCGACCATCGGCGACCCCAACGTCTACAGCACCTTCACCTACCTTGCCGAGACCGTGCGGGGGCTGGTGCCGGAGGTGGAGGTCCGCACGGTTCCGGGCGTCACCGCCATGCAGGCGCTCGCCGCGAGCAGCGGGACCGTCCTGGTCGAGGGCCGCGAGTCGCTCGCGCTGATGCCGTTGACGGCGGGGCTGGACGCCCTGCACAGGGCGCTCGACGTCCACGACACCGTCGTCGCCTACAAGGGAGGACGCATGCTGCCCCAGGTGCTGGCCGCCGTCCGCGACTCCGGCCGCCTCGCCGGCGCGGTGTACGGGGCGTCGCTCGGGCTGCCGGGGGAGGATGTGCGGCCCGCCGCCGGGCTCGACCCGGCCGAGGCCGGGCCGTACCTGTCCGCGCTGCTGGTGACCCGCGAGCGTACGGGCCGGGGAGGCAGGCTGTGAGCAGCGGCAAGGTGACCTTCGTGGGGGCGGGGCCGGGCGCGCCCGACCTGCTCACGCTGCGCGGCGCGGCGGCCATCGCCGAGGCCGACGTCGTGATCTGGGCCTCCAGCTTGGTCCATCCCGGCGTGCTCGACCACGCCCGCGGCGACGCCCGGGTGGTCGACTCCGCCGCGGCGCCCCTGGAGGAGGTCGTCGCCCTGTATGAGGAGGCGGCCCGCGACGGCCTGGGCGTGGCCCGCGTGCACTCCGGCGACCCGGCCCTGTGGGGGGCGGTCCAGGAACAGCTCGACCGGTGCGCCGCGCTCGGGCTGGAGACCGAGGTCATACCGGGAGTCTCCAGCTTCACGGCCGTCGCCGCCGCCGTACGGCGGGAGCTGACCGTGCCCGAGATCGCGCAGTCGGTCGTGCTCACCCGGCTGGAGGGCGGCAAGACGCCGATGCCCGAGGGCGAGACCGTGCGGGAGTTCGCGGCGCACGGCACGACGATGGCGCTGTTCCTGTCGGCGGCCCGCGCGGGCCGGTTGCAGGAGGAGCTGCTGGCGGGCGGATACCCGCCCGAGACGCCCTGCGTGGTCGGCTACCGGGTCACGTGGGAGGACGAGCTGGTGCTGCGCTGCCGCCTGGACGAACTGGCGGCGTCGGTGCGCGCCCACCGGCTGTGGAAGCACACGCTGGTGCTGGTCGGGCCCGCGCTGGAGGCCCACGGGACGCGCTCGCATCTCTACCACCCGGGCCATTTCCACGGGCATCGCCGCTCCGACCCCGCTGCCCGCCGCGAGCTGAAGGGATCCCGGTGAGCGAGGGCCCGGAGCTGCGCGAGCCGGACCTGCCGCGCACGATGCGGGTGCGCAAGCGGGCGCTGCGCACCGGATGGACGACGGGCACCTGCGGCGCCGCCGCCGCCAAGGCCGCCAGCATCGCGCTCGCGCACGGCGACACCCCGTCCACGGTGGACACGCCGCTGCCGGGCGGCGGCCGGGTGACGCTGCCGGTCGACTCCTACGAGGTGGCGGACGCCAAGGCCACCGCCGTCGTCGTCAAGGACGCGGGCGACGACCCCGACGTGACCCACGGCGCGCACCTGACCGCGACCGTGTCCTGGCGGCCGGAGGCCGGGATCGAACTGGACGGCGGCGTCGGCGTGGGCGTGGTCACCCGGCCGGGCCTCGGCTTGGAGGTCGGCGGCCCGGCCATCAACCCGGTCCCCCGGGCGCAGATCACCCAGGCCGTCGGCGAGGTGGTGGACCTGGGACGGCGCGGCGTCCGCGTGATCATCAGCGTGCCCGAGGGCGAGCGGATGGCCCGCAAGACCACCAACGCCAGGCTCGGCATCCTCGGCGGCATCTCGATCCTCGGCACGACCGGGATCGTGCGGCCGTTCTCCACCGAGTCGTGGCGCTCCTCAGTCGTCCAGGCGATCGACGTGATGGCGGCGCAGGGCGAGCGCACGCTCGTGCTGTCCACGGGCGGGCGTACCGACAGGGCCGCCATGCGGCTGCGGCCCGACCTGCCCGCCGTGTGCTTCGTCGAGGTCGGCGACTTCACCGGGGCCGCGCTGCGCCGGGCCGCCGACGCGGGGCTGACCGACGTGCTGTTCGTCGGCATGGCCGGGAAGCTGACCAAGCTCGCGGCGGGCGTGCTCATGACCCACTACACCCGCTCGAAGATCGACAAGGACCTGCTGGCCCGGGTGACCCGCGAGGCCGGCGGCGACGAGGCCCTGGCCGGGCGGGTCGCCGAGGCCAACACCGCCCGGCACGCGTACGAGCTGTGGGAGGCCGCCGGGCTGCTCGAACCCGCCGGACGCGTGCTGTGCGCGCGGGTCAAGGACGTGCTGGAGCGGTTCTGCGACGGCGCGCTCACCGCCTCGGTGATCATGGTCGATCCGGACGGCCACGCCCCGGTCGCCTCCAGTGGGAAGGCCGCCGGATGGTGACGGTCATCGGCGTCGACGGACGCCCACTCGCCCCCTGGGCGGCCGCGCGGCTCGCCGAGTCGACGCTGGTCGTGGGCGCCGCCCGCCACCTGGACACGCTTCCCGTCCCCGAGCGGGCCGAGCGCGTGGTGCTGGGAGACGTGACGGCGGGCGTGCGGGCCCTGAAGGCCCACGACGGCACCGCCACGGTGCTCGCCTCGGGAGACCCCGGGTTCTTCGGCCTCGTCCGCCTGCTGCGCGAGCACGACCTGGACGTCGAGGTCGCGCCGGCCGTCTCCTCGGTCGCGGCGGCCTTCGGCCTGGCCGGGCTGAACTGGGACGACGCCGTCGTGGTGAGCGCGCACGGGCGCGACCCGCGGCGGGCCGTCAACGCCTGCCGGGCGCTGGCGAAGGTCGCCGTGCTCACCGCCCCCGGCGCGGGGCCGGCCGAGATCGGCGCGGCGCTGCGCGGCTGGCCACGCCGGCTTCTGGTCGCGGAACGCCTCGGCTCCGCCGACCAGCGGATCACCGAGTGCACGCCCGAGGAGGCCGCCGGGCGGGGGTGGGCCGACCCGAACGTGGTGCTGTCGCTGGTCGACGGCCCGTCTCCGCGCGGCTGGGCCGCGCCGCCCCGGCAGGCCCCGGAGCGGTGGGGCCTGCCAGAGGAGTGCTTCGAGCACCGCGACGGCATGATCACCAAGGCGGAGGTGCGGGCGCTCGCCCTCGCGCACCTCGGTCCCGGCCTGGGCGACCTGGTCTGGGACCTGGGCTGCGGCAGCGGCTCCGTGGCGGTCGAGGCCGCCCGGTTCGGCGCCGCCGTCGTCGCCGTCGACCGCGACCCCGGCCAGTGCGACCGGACGCGCCGCAACGCCGCGGCGTACGGCGTCGAGGTGCGCGTGGTGCACGGCGAGGCCCCCGGGTGCCTCGCCGGGCTTCCCGGGCCGGACTCCGTGTTCGTGGGCGGGGGCGGCGCCGGCGTGGTGAGCCATGTCGTCCGTCTCGGCGCGCGGACCGTCGTCGCCGCGCTCGCCGCCGTCGACCGGGTGCCCGCCGTACGCGACACGCTGCGCGCCGCGGCGTACGACGTGGGCGGGGTTTCCCTGGCGGCGAGCAGGTTCGCCGATCTGCCCGGCGGCGCCACCCGGCTGGCCGCGGCCAATCCCGTCTTCCTCGTATGGGGGCATCGATGAGCGTGACAGGTCTGGTGACCGCGACCAAGGCCGGCCGGGCCGCCGCCGCGCGTCTGGAGCAGGCGTGGCCGGCCACCAGGTGGTATCCGGTGGCCGACCTGGTGCGGGCCTGGCGCGAGTGCGACCGCATCGTGTGCTTCCTCGCGGTCGGCGCGGCCGTACGGCTGCTCGCGCCGCTGCTGCGGGACAAGCACGACGACCCGGGGGTGGTCTGCGTGGACGAGGCGGGCCGCTTCGCGGTGGCCCTGACCGGCGGCCACGACGGCGGCGCCAACCGGCTCGCCCACGAGGTCGCCGGCGCGCTCGGCGCGACACCGGTCGTCACCACCGCGACCGACGTCACCGGGACGGGCGCCCTCGACGCGCTCGGTCTACCGGTCGAGGGCGACGTGGCGGCCGTGACCCGGGCCATGCTCGACGGCGAGGAGGTGACGCTCACCGCCGACGCCACCTGGCCGCTGCCGCCGCTGCCCGTCACCGCGTCCGACACGCCGCGTCCCCCTTGTGTGGTGGTGACGGACCGGATCGTGGACCTGCCGCGCCCGGCCGTCGTCGTCCGGCCGCCGAGCCTCGTCGTCGGCGTCGGCGCGAGCCGGGGCGCCGCCGCCGAGGAGATCCTCGCGCTGATCCGTGACGCGCTGGCCGAGGCCGGGCTGTCGCCCCGCTCGGTCGTCCGCCTGGCCACCGCCGATGTGAAGGCGGACGAGGGCGGGATCGTGGCGGCCGCCCGCGCGCTCGGCGTGCCGCTCGTCACCCACCCCGCCGAACGGCTCGCCGGGGTCGAGGTGCCGCACCCCAGCGAGGTCGTCCGCCGGGCGGTCGGCACCCCCAGCGTGGCCGAGGCCGCCGCGCTCGCGGACGGCGGCGAGCTTCTCGTGCCCAAGCGCAGGTCGGCCATGGCGACCGCGGCCGTCGCCCGGCTGCGGCCCCGCGGCAGGCTCGCGATCGTCGGCCTCGGCCCCGGCTCCCGCGACCTGATGACCCCGCGCGCCGTCGCCGAGGTGCGCCGCTGCGGCTGTCTGGTCGGCCTCGACCAGTACGTCGACCAGATCCGCGACCTGCTGCGCCCCGGCACGCGGGTCATCGAGTCGGGCCTCGGAGCGGAGGAGGAACGCGCCCGCACCGCCGTACGGCTGGCCCGCGAAGGCCACGCGGTCGCGCTCGTCGGCAGCGGCGACGCGGGCGTCTACGCGATGGCCGCGCCCGCTCTGGAGTTCGCCGACGACACCTTCGACGTGGTCGGCGTGCCGGGGGTGACGGCCATGCTCGCCGCCGGTGCGCTGCTCGGCGCGCCGCTCGGCCACGACCACTGCGCGATCAGCCTGTCCGACCTGCACACGCCGTGGGAGGCGATCGACCGGCGGGTGCGGGCGGCGGCCGACGCCGATCTCGTGGTGGCCTTCTACAACCCCCGCTCGCGCGGCCGCGACTGGCAGCTTCCCCGGGCGCTGGAGATCCTCGCCGAGCGGCGCGGGCCCGGCACCCCGGTCGGCGTGGTGACCGACGCCAGCCGGCCCGGGGAGAGCATCGCGCTGACCACGCTCGGCGGGCTCGACGTGTCCGCCGTGACCATGCGCAGCCTGGTGATCGTCGGCGCCACGTCCAGCAGGGTCGTGGCGGGCCGCTTCGTGACGCCGAGGGGGTACGCGTGGCAGCCCTCGCCCACGTGACCGCCTACGTAGTGACCTCGGCCTGCGCCGGCTGCGGCGCCTGCCTGCTGACCTGTCCCGAGCACGCCATCCGGCCCGGACCCCGGGTTTCGCTCATCGTGCTCGACCAACGGTGCACGCGCTGCGGCGAGTGCGCCGAAGTGTGCCCCGTCGACGCCGTAGTGGAGGTGCGGGCGTGAGTGTCGACACGTACGGAGCCTGGACGCCCCGTGAACGGGCCAGGATCGGCGGCATCGTCGCCGTCGTCGCCGCCCTGCACATCGCGGGCTGGGCCCTCTACCTGTACTACGCCGACGGCCTGGCCGGGGCCGGGGCGTTCGCGGGCGCCGGGACGCTCGCCTACAGCCTCGGCATCCGCCATGCCTTCGACGCCGACCACATCGCCGCCATCGACGACACGACCCGGCTGATGATGCAGCGGGGCCGCCGCCCGGTCGGCGTCGGCTTCTTCTTCGCCCTGGGCCACTCGACGGTCGTCTTGGTGCTCGCCATGGTCGTCGCGGCCGCCGCGGGAGCGACGGTCTCCGGGGAGGGCGTCGAGGAGTTCCGGCACGTCGGCGGCGTGGTGTCCCAGGTGGTCGCCATGTCGTTCCTGCTGCTCGTCGCCGTGCTCAACGCCCTTGTCCTGGCCGGGGTGATCGGCCTGTGGCGGCGGATGGCGCGCGGCACGCTCGACCGGGACGAGCTGGAGGTGCTGCTGCTCAACCGCGGCCTGCTCAACCGGGTGCTCGGGCACAGGGCGCGCGGGCTGATCCGGTCGTCGTGGCACATGTACCCGGTCGGCATCCTGTTCGGGCTCGGCCTGGAGACCGCCAGCGAGGTCACGCTGCTCGCGCTGTCGGCCGGGACGGCGGCGCAGGGCGGACTGCCCGCCCTCGCCGTGCTGACGCTGCCCCTGCTGTTCGCGGCCGGGATGACCGCCTGCGACACCGCCGACAGCCTGCTGATGTCGCGCGCCTACTCCTGGGCGCACCGCAGCCCCGCCCGGCGGCTGTACTACAACGCGGCGACGACCGGGATGACCGTCGTCGTGGCCGCCTTCATCGCGAGCGTCTATCTCGCCGGGCTTCTCGGCGGGCCGCTCGCGGCGTACGGGTCGCTTTCCGAGCACTTCGAGGTGCTCGGCTACGCCATCGTCGGCGCGTTCGCCGCCGTCTGGGCGGGCGCCGCCGTCGTGTGGCGGCTGTCCGGGCTCGGCAGGAGGTACGCCGAGTGAGAAGGGCGGTCCATCCCATCGAGGCCCGGTCGTACGAGATCCTGCGCTCCCGGGCGGACACCTCCGGGCTGCCGCCGCTGACCCGGGCCGTGACCGAGCGGGTGATCCACGCGAGCGCCGACCTCGACTACCTGACCGACCTGGTGGTCTCGGCGGAGGAGGACCTGCGTCGGGCCGCGGACGCCCTGCGCGCGGGCACCCCCGTGGTCACCGACGTCGAGATGGTCGCGGCGGGCATCACCGCCGTCACTCCCGTCTGCCACGTCCGCCGGGCCGTCGCGCGGGACGGCCTGACCCGCAGCGCCGCCGCCGTCCGCCTGGCGTACGACGAGGTGGGCCCGGGGGCGGTGTGGGTCGTGGGCAACGCCCCCACCGCACTCGAGGAGATCCTGCGCCTCGGCGTCCGTCCCGCGCTCGTCGTCGGTTTGCCGGTCGGATTCGTCGGCGCCGCGGAGAGCAAGGCGGCCCTGCGCGCGTCGGGACTGCCCGCGGTCAGCAACCGCGGCGAGAAGGGCGGCTCGGCGGTCGCCGCCGCCGCCGTCAACGCGCTGCTTTACGGCGCTCCGGAAAACAAGGAGGCATCATCATGACCGGCTCGCCGGCGCTGCTCCTCGTCGGCCACGGCACGCGGGACGCGGCCGGAGTCCGCGACTTCCACCTTCTGGTCGAGGAGGTGGCCGCCCGGACCCCCGTCGCGGTCGCCGGCGGGTTCATCGAACTGTCCCGCCCGCCCCTGCGTGAGGCGGTGGCGACGCTGACCGGGGCCGGGCACACCAGGCTCGGCGTGGTCCCGCTCGTGCTGGTCGCGGCCGGGCACGCCAAGGGCGACGTGCCCGCGGCGCTGCACCGGGAGGCGCTGCGCCACCCCGGCCTCGGCTACGCGTACGGCAGGCCGCTCGGGCCGCACCCCACCCTGCTCCAACTGCTCGACGAGCGGCTGGACGCGGTGCTCGACCCGTCCGAGCGCCCGGAGACGACCGTCGTGCTCGTCGGCCGCGGCTCCTCCGACCCCGACGCGAACGCCGAGCACGTCAAGGTGGCCCGGCTGCTGTGGGAGGGACGCGGCCTGGCCGCCGTCGAGCCCGCGTTCATCAGCCTGGCCGCCCCCGGCGTGCCCGCCGCGCTGGACCGGGCCCGGCTGCTCGGCGCCCGCCGGATCGTCGTCCTGCCCTACTTCCTGTTCAGCGGCGTGCTACCGGACCGCACGGCCGAGCAGGCGCGTGCGTGGGCCGCGGCGCATCCGGAGGTCGAGGTGCGCTGCGCCGACGTCATCGGACCCGCGCCCGCCCTGGCCGGCCTGGTGCTGGAGCGCTACCACGAGGCGCTGCGCGGCGACATCCGCATGAACTGCGACACCTGCCTCTACCGGGTGCCGCTGCCGGGCCACGAGCACCGGGTGGGCGCCGCCCAGCACCCGCACCACCATCCGGACGACCCGGCGCACGTGCACGTTTAGGGAATGCTGTCCACAAGCGCGGTGAGGGTCGCGCCGAGCGGGGCGTCGAAGGTCATCAGCGCCTCGCCGTCGCCCCGGGTCGGCCCCTGGTTGATGATCGCGACGGGGATCGAGCGGGCGGCGGCGCGCCGGACGAACCGGTATCCGGACATGACGGTCAGTGAGGACCCCAGCACAAGCAGCAGACCGGCCCGCTCGGTCAGCGCGTAGCACTCCTCGACCCGTGACGGCGGCACGTTCTCGCCGAAGAACACCACGTCGGGCTTGAGCACGCCGCCGCAGCCCTCACAGTCCACCGTGCGGAACGTCTCGATCTCGTCCACGGCCAGGACGGCGTCACCGTCCGGGTTGATCATCTCCGAGCGGGCCTGCCAGCCGGGATTGGCCGCGCGCAGGCGCCGGTCGAGCGCGTGCCGCGAGGTGCGGTGGCCGCAGGCGAGGCAACGCACCCGGTGCAGGCTGCCGTGCAGTTCGACGACCCCGTGCGCGCCCGCCGCCTGGTGCAGGCCGTCCACGTTCTGGGTGATGATCCCGGCGACCAGACCACGGCGTTGCAGTTCGGCGACCGCGCGGTGCCCGGCGTTGGGCGCTGCGTCCACGATGTGACGCCACCCCAGGTGGCTGCGCGCCCAGTAGCGCCTGCGGGCGGCGGCGTTGCTCACGAAGGTGTGGTAGGTCATCGGCTCGGCTTTGCGCCTGCGGCCGGTCTCCCCTCGGTAGTCCGGGATCCCGGATTCGGTCGACAGGCCGGCCCCGCTGAGGATCACCACCTCGCCGTCGGCCAGGAGATCGGCCAGCATGCCCCACCGCTCGGCGGTCCCCGCGTCGCGCACCACAGTCACGCATCCATGGTGCCCCACGCAGCACACATGTCAGCCCCGCCCCTCCCCCAGCCGTACGTCGAAGATGACCTCGACCTCGTCGCGCAGTTTGAGCGCGCCGAAGAACGCGGAGTAGGGGCGAATGCCCCACTGGGACTGCACGACGGTCGCCCGGCCGCGCGCCCGCCCGTCCGCGATCGCGCCGTCCACCGTGACCGGCCGTGTGACGCCCGCGATCGTCAGGTCGCCCTCGACGTGGAACGCCTCGGGATCGCCCTCGACCCGGGTCGACCGGAACATGACCAGAGGGTGCTGATCCGCCTTGAGGACCTTGTCGCGCATGTTCTTCTCGATCTCGACGCGGTCGGAGTCGGTGAGCGGCTTGACCCCGCCCGTGCCCTCCCTGACCCGCATCGAGGCCACCTCGGCCTCCAGCGTCACCCGGCAGCCCGCCGGGTCGTCCGGCGTCACCACCGCCTCGCCCCGCCACCGGGTGACCTCGATCGTCAGATCGTGCCCGGCCTTGGCGCCCAACCCGGCGCGGCCGGTGAGGACCAGGAGCCGGCCGGACCTCGGCCCCAACGCGTACGTGCCCGCCTCGACGTCCATTTCGTGGGCATTCCCGCGGAACGGGCCGGAGATGTCGGCACCAGATGACATCGTGGTGATCCAATTCCCTCGAAAGGAGAAGGATCATGAGTGAGCCCACCACGTTCACCGTGCGGCCCGTCGGCGTCGTACGGTCCGTGCTGACCGATCGCGCCGAGGCGCCCCGACAGGGACGCGAAGGTGCGCCGGACGCCTGGCTGGAGGTCGACCCGGCCGTCGCGGAGGCCCTCGACGGCATGACGGCGGGTGACGAGGTGCTCGTCCTCACCTGGTTCCATCAGGCCGACCGCGAAACCCTGCGGGTCCACCCGCGCGGGGAGACGAGCAACCCGTTGACCGGCGTGTTCGCGACCCGCTCCCCGGACCGCCCCAACCCGATCGGCCTGCACCGGGTCACGGTCCTGGAGTCCGACCCGGCCCGGGGCCTGCGCGTGCACCCGCTGGAGGCCATCGACGGCACTCCTGTCCTCGATATCAAGCCTGTGCTGGACGCGGTCGAGCGGTGACAATCTTCCAGACGCCTTTACGATGTAGATTTTGATGCTCCGAGCCCCCGTGACATGGGGCGGCCGGGGAGCCGAGAGATCGTCGATCGGCGACGAGAAAGGGTCTCGTCGCCGCGCGAAAGATCCAGGGACGGCCACGCTCTGATCTTCAATCCCAGGGTTGTCGGGATTCGTCCGCCTGGCGCGCTCTACCAAGCTGTGCACCGCGTATGGATCCCGCTCATGGTGCTGGTCGCCTACACCTCGTGTGGCCGCCGCTGTTCACCACCGCCCTCGGTTGGCTCACCCGCATCGCCCTCGAACGAGCGCGGGGGCGCGGATTTCCGTTGACCGGCGGCTCCTGACCGTTCTCACGGGCCCTTCAGACTTGGAAACAGACACTAGGGCCCCGACCGGACGCTACGACAAGACGTCCGCGAGCTCCATGGCGGGGCTCCAACTACGCGGATCCATCATCTGGATGCGCAGCCTCAACCCGGGCCCGCGGCAGTGGCGCCCGGCCGGTCCGCCGGACACCGCGACCGCTCACGTCAGGCCGGCGAGGTGACCGCTCGGCCGTAGTGCCGGGCAAAGAACCGGACAGCGCTGTCGGCCTCGAAGCGGGGCAGCTCCTTGTGCTTGCCTGAGTTCACGTGCAATGACTTCTCCTTCGAGGCGAAGGCGTCGAACAGCGCGAGACCCTCCTCGCGCGAGATGTGCTCGTCGTCCCACTGCAGGTCGAACTCGATCGGGATGGTGATCCGCTTCGCCTTCTCGACCAGGACATCGGGCCAGTGCTGACCGAAGACCGCGGCCGTGATTCTGGGTTCGATCGCCACGAACGGCACGCCGATCGCGGTGCCCATGTTGATGCCCCAGAAGCCGACCGGCCCGCTGGCGCCGATCTCGGGAAGTTCCTGGAGTGCGTCCAGGGTCGCCTGGTACTCGGGCACGGCGAGCTTGGCCAGGTGCTCGTTGTAGCGAACGACGATCGGGCCTTCCGGCTCGCCCGCCGACCTCGCCCGAAACAGCTCGGCGATTTCCGCCTCGTCGTGCGCTGTGCGCGGCCTGTCGCCGTGACCGGGCGCGTCGATGCAGGCGACGTGGAAGCCGCAGCCGGTAACGAGCAGGCGGGCGCGGCCGGACATCGCCGGGTGCTTCTTGTGGTTGCCGCCGCCGTGGGCCATCAGGATCAAGGGTGCGCTATCGGCCGCGTTCGAGGCTGGCGACCAAAGGACGCCGGGGACGCCGCCCACGGTGAAGTCACGTTCGATCACGTCGTTCGACGACGACTCGGCGGTGAACTGCAGAGAGTGCAAGGGTGTTGCCTTTCGGGAGTGCCTTGTTGTCGAGGCGCTCCCGGCGACACCTACGTCAATCGCCCGACCGTGACGAAAGGGGGAGCACCCACATCGATACAGCGTTCATGGGTCTCACCCCCTCGGACGGTGTCGCGGTCGACTGGAAGCTACCAGCCCGATCGTCGTCCCGGCCAGCCCGTTTCGCCGCCATATGACCACAACTTCAGACAGGCCGTAGGTCTGTGGTCGCCGGGCTTTGGTGGGGTGGTGGTAGGTGAAGGCCCAGCGCTCGGTGCCGAGTTTGCGTCGGGTGTAGCGGTCGGGGTGGCGGTAGCGGTCGCGGTTGTGGAACTGGCAGGCCGGTCCCAGCAGCTTCAGGTCGGTCAGGCCGCCGGTGCTCCAGTTGTCGGCGTGGTCGATCTGGCACATGGTGGCCGGGACGGGGCAGCCGTCGATCCAGCAGGTGGCGTAGCGGGCGAAGACGGCTCGGCGTTGGGCGGGGGTGGCCAGGCGGACCTTGCGGCCCATGTCGAGCACCTGCCCGTCGGCGTCCATCACCAGCCGCACCAAAGTGCTGGTGCGGGCAAGGCGGTGCACGCCGGAGACGGGCAGCATCTGCCCGGTCGCCAGCAACAACCCTGGTGACACCCCTAGTGACACGCCCGGCGACGCACCAGGGGATGCTCCTGGCGCCGGCGGCGAACCTCTCCCGCACCCCCGGCAAACGCGCCAACTCCACGCCCAGGGTGAGCAGGCGGCCCGCCCCCGCCACGGTCATCCCCCCGACGGTGCGCAACCGACTGCGGGTCGAGGCATGCCCATGCTCCTTGGCCCGCCCCGCACGATGCACCCGCCCCACCCGATCAGTAAGAGCACACGTGATCCGATCCCGCGCGAACATCAACTCCTCAGCCTCAGCCAGACAGGCGTCCACATCCTCCGGCAAGGTGTCAGCGCCAACGCCTGCGCCGACTTATGCGGACAACCCACCAACACCCACGACGACCGGGCCTTGTCCCGAGCGGAACCGGCCCCACAATCACTGACACGGTCGCCGCTCGCGGCACCGGGCGCGCCGCCGCCGGTGTCCTGGCTCGCGTGCTGCCGCAGAGGTAAGACCGACCAGGCGCCTTTACTTTGTAGATTCAGGACTTCAGGCGCCCGATAGCGGAGACAATGGATATTCATGCATCGGCCCTGTGCTGCGGTTATACAACCGAGACCGTCGCCGTTGCGCTCTCCTCCGGCCGGCTCCGCGTCTTTCCCATGCTCAGTAGAGCAACGCCGATCCGCCGGGCGCGTGCCCGAAATCGATCGCTGAAGGCCCCGCCCGGGCCCTCAGCCCTCGCCGGCGCGGGGCCGTACGACCGCGACGGGGCAGTGCGCGCGGTGCAGCACGGCGTGACTGACCGAGCCGATCAGCGCACCGCGCACGCCGCCCAGTCCCCGGGACCCGACGACCACGAGGTCGGCGACGAGCGAGGCGTCGGCCAGCGCCGGGACCGGGTGGCCGCAGACCGCCGACTCGACGAGCGGGACGTCCGGGTGCTTGTCGCGCCACGGCGCGAGCCGCAGCCGCGCCGCCCGGCACTCGTTGTCGAATATGTCCTCGATCGCCGTTCCGTAGCCGAGGGCGAAGGGCGAGAACATCGGCATCTCCCAGGCGTACACGGCGTGCACCCGCCCACGCCGCGTCCGGGCCTCCTCGAAGGCGAACTCCAGGGCCGCCTCCGAATGAGGTGACCCGTCGAAGCCGACGACGACCTCGTGGTAATCGTCCCGGTGCGGTTTGCGCACCACCACGACCGGGACTTCCGCATGACCGGCAAGGCCGAGGCCGACGGACCCGAGGACCAGGCCGGAGAAGCCGCCCACCCCCCGGCTGCCGACCACGAGGGCGTCGGCGCCGGCAGACCCGGCGCGCAGGGTCTCGACGACCGTCCCCTCGGCGAGCTCCGTGGTCACCTCCAGTCCGGGGGCGATCTCGCGGGCGCGAGCGGCGGCCGCCGCGAGCACGCCCTCGCAGAACTCGCTGTAGGACTGGGTGAAGCCCTCCACGGCGTGGAACGGGTACTCGTGCGCCCACGGCTCTCGCACGTGGACGATCCTCAGGGAGGCCCCCCGGCGCCGCGCGTCATCCGCCGCCCACTCCAGCGCCGCCGTCGCTGGCTTCGATCCGTCGACGGCGACGACGATCTGTCCGGCCATGTACTTCTCCTCCTGTGCTGAAGTGGTTCGCGGACGCGCGGGGGTTGGTGCTCCCGGCCACCATCGCACCGTGTCCGCTGCCCACGGCACAGCAGACGAAAGTCCTCAAGCGGAGGGACTTCCGCCCGCCCGGCCCTTAACGACGGAACGGCGGCAGGACCTTCGGCCCTGCCCGTGGGCCCGGCTCGGGGATGGGATGGAAATCGGGCCACTCCCCCAGCGGAAAAGCGGCGCCCCGCGACCTGAAGGGAGGCCGTCATGCACATGAAGGTGCAGGACGTCATGACCACGGACGTCGCGTCCGTCCACGCCGGCACGCCGTTCAGGGACATCGCCGAAGTGCTGATCGCCCGCGCCGTGGGCGCCGTCCCCGTCGTGGACGGGGACGGCCGTGTGCTCGGCGTCGTGTCCGAGGCCGACCTGCTGCGCAAGGAGGAGTTCAGGGAGCAGTACTACCACGAGGGCTACCGGCCGCCGCTTCGCGCGCGATTGCGCGCCCGCCTCGGACAGGCGGGCGGGGCGCGGACCAAGGCGGCCGGGGAGACGGCCGCCGACCTGATGACCTCCCCCGCCGTCACGGTCACCGCAGGCACGACCACGGTCGCGGCGGCCCGCCTGATGGACGAGCACGGGGTCAAGCGACTGCCCGTCGTGGACGCCGAGGGCCGGCTGCGGGGCATCGTCAGCCGCCACGACCTGCTCAAGACGTTCGTACGCGCCGACCGCGAGATCGAGCGCGAGGTGCGCGTGGAGATCCTCGGCCGGAGCCTGTGGGTCGACACCTCCAGAGTGCGCGTCCACGTCCACCAGGGAGTGGTGACGCTCACCGGTGAGATGGACCGGCACAGCGCCACGCGGGTCGCCGTACGGATGACGCGCCGGGTCAGCGGCGTCGTCGACGTCGTGGACGAACTGCAGTGGAAGGAGGACGACACCCCCACGTGGAGCGGCGGGTGAACACGTGACGCGAGCGGTTCGGCGCGCGGAGCTACGTGCACGGCGCGGTCCCGAAGGCGTGCACGGCGCGGTCCCGAAGGCGTGCACGGCGCGGTCCCGAAGGCGTGGGCGGCCGGGACCGGGGGGCTCGCGCGGCCAGGTGCCGGGCCAGGACGGCGCGGGGCGCTGTCCCGCCAGGTCGAGGAGGTATCCGTCGTCGCCGCGCACCTCGACGGGGCCGAGAACCCGGAACCGCACCACTGCCCCCACCCCCGTAGAAGCTCGCAGGACAGCCAACGAGTGGAGGGCGGTCGCCGATCAGGCCCTCGACAGCCTGATCACGTTCCAGGAGACCGGCGGCAGCACGATCCGGAGCGGATCGCTCCGGTGGTCGGTGTTGGGGCGGGGCACCACCCGATCGGGATCGTCGGCGGTGTTGCGGGCGTACACGTCCTCATGGGTGAGCGTGGTCGCCTCGGCGATCCGCACCGCGCCTCCACCCGCGCCCAGCGGCCCCGCGTCGAGCTCCAGCTCCACGGGTTCGCGCATCGACCTGTTCACCACGAACAACGTCGTGTCCGTCTCGTCCTGGGTGGCGACCGCGTGGAGCACGGGCACCGCGCCGAACTCGGCCGTCCCGTACGTCGGGCAGACGGGCTCGACCCGTACGACGTCGCCCCTGGCGTGCCGCGCCGCCTGCGCGAACGGGTGGAAGGTGGTCTGCCGCCAGGCCCGGCCGCCGGGCTCGGTCATGATGGGCGCGATCACGTTCACGAGCTGGGCCAGGCAGGCCGCCGCGACCCGGTCGCTGTGCCGCAGCAGCGTGATGAGCAGGCTGCCGAAGGCCACGGCGTCGGCGAGGTGGTAGTGGTCCTCCAGGAGCGGCGGCGCGACCGGCCAGTCCTGCCGGGGCGCCGCCGCCTGGACGCGGCTCATGTACCAGACGTTCCACTCGTCGAAGGAGACGGAGATCTTCCTGCGGGAGCCGAGCCTGGCCCCCACCTGGTCGGCGGTGGACACGACCGTGGAGATGAAGTGCTCCATGTCGGTGGCGCAGGCCAGGAAGCCGCCGAGGTCGCCGTCCTTCTCCTCGTAGTAGGCGTGGCAGGAGATGTGGTCGACCAGGTCGTAGGTCTCCTCCAGGACGGTCGCCTCCCAGGTGCCGAAGGTCGGCATGGAGGAGCCGGAGCTGCCGCAGGCCACCAGTTCGAGACCGGGGTCGACCATGCGCATGGCCCGGGCGGTCTCGGCGGCGAGCCTGCCGTACTCACGGGCGGTCTTGTGCCCGATCTGCCAGGGGCCGTCCATCTCGTTGCCCAGGCACCACATGCGGATGTCGTGCGGCTCCTTGGCGCCGTTGGCGACCCGCAGGTCCGACAGCGCGGTGCCGGACGGGATGTTGCAGTATTCGAGCAGGTCCACGGCCTCCTGGACGCCGCGCGTGCCGAGGTTGACCGCCATCATCGGCTCCAGGCCCGCCAGGCGGCTCCACCGGACGAACTCGTCGAGCCCGATCTCGTTGGTCTCGGTGCTGTGCCAGGCGAGGTCGAGCCGCCGAGGGCGCCGCTCGCGCGGGCCGACGCCGTCCTCCCAGCGGTAGCCGGAGACGAAGTTGCCGCCGGGGTAGCGCACGGTGGTCACGCCGAGCTCGCGGGTGAGCGCGAGCACGTCACCGCGGAACCCCTCCTCGTCGGCGGTGGGGTGGCCAGGCTCGTAGATGCCCGTGTAGACGCAGCGGCCGAGGTGCTCGACGAACGTGCCGAAAGTGCGGCGCCGAACGGGGGCCACCCGGTGGGCGGGGTCGATGGTCAGCTGTGCCTGGAGCACGAGGGGATCTCCTTCACCGGGCGTCGGGTCTCGCGCGCCGATTGTTAGCGCTCGCATCGTCTCCGGTCAAGGTCTCGCTCCGGAAACTCGACTGTTGACACACCTGCTGTTACCGCTAACAGAACCAGTACAGTGAATTCAAGACGGCGCTCAAGGCCGGCGGCCCGATGGCCGTGCTGTACCGCGTCTTCGACGAATACACGCCGCCGATCCCCACGACCCGGGACGAGTACCGGCAGGTCGTGGAGAAGCTCAAGCAGGCGGCGCGCGCTACTGGAGGGGAGGTCTCACGCTCGGATCGCTCCGCTGACCGCGGTACGGCCGTTTCTTGATCTCCCGATGACCATGCCAATACGATGCCGCGCTGACGACACAGGCGATCTCGGGGGTTGGACGATGAGGATCACGACTGCTCTGTGCGCGGCGGGTGTCGTGTTCGCCACGGGCGCGACGGTGGGCGCCGCGCCCGCCGCGGCGTCCGGCGTGAGCGCGCTGCCGCGCTGCCCGCTGGTGTTCGGGCACGGGGGTTATCCCGAGGGTGCGAACGGCTGGGCGAAGGACCAGATGCGCCAGCCCAACACCATGCGGGGGCTCGACGACCAGAAGTCCTGGGGAGCCGACGGCGTCGAGGCCGACGTCCAGCTCACCAAGGAGGGGACCAAGGCCGTGATGTGGCACAACAGCACCACTCACGGGCTCACCGGCACGCAGCAGAAACTCACCGACATCTGGTGGACGTACGGCCAGGGGAACCTGGCCGGCCGCCGCATCATCCGCGGCCCGTACCAGGGCGAGCGCGTCTACTCGCTGCGGCAGTGGCTGGACCGCGCGCGGTCCCTGGGACTGGTCGCGCTGTTGGAGATCAAGCCCGAGACCAGGCCCGTCCTCACGAATCCCAAGTTCGCCGCGCAGGGGTGGAAGGAGATCTCCGACCCGATCAGGGAACGCCAGGGAAAGCAGCGGATCATGGTCTACTCCAACGACCCCGGGATCCAGAGCGAGCTGGCCAAGCGCCATCCCACCCTGCTGAAGGGATCGGCCGGCCGGTGGACCGACAGCGTCCACTGGACCGAGCCGGCGCCCTCGTGGAAGGGCAACGTGTCCCAGTGGCAGGCCGTGCTCAACCAGTCCCCGGGCAGCGTCATGACGAACTACCCCAAGGAATACCGCGCCTGGCTGCGGGGCAAGTGCCGCTAGGGAGTGTCCGACATCCCGCCGGGCATGCTCTCAGTCAAGTGAACCTCTCGGGGCGGGAGCGAGCATCGTGACTGGCGGCGTGACAAACGGCCGGGCGGGCCGGGCCCGGTGGGCGCCCGCCGTGCTGGCCGCGCTCGGCCTGCTGGCGGGCGCGTGCGGAAGCGGCCCGGAGACCGTCCAGCAGAGCGGCCCAGGGACCGGCGCGGTGACCGTCCGGCAGAGCAGCCCGGCGGCCACCACCTCAACCTCCTCCGCGGGTTCCCTCGTGGCGGGCCGCTACCAGCCGCTGTGGCCGTTCGCCGACGAGGAGCAGGTGCGGGAGTGGCAGGAGAGCTACCGCTCGGGCGGCCACCAGCCCTGGCACCTGGACGCGGAAAGGACCGCGCTCTCCTTCACCCAGGGGTTCCTGGGCTTCACCGACGTCGACCGGGTGGTCAAGCGTACGGTGACCGGCGCGGACGCCCGCGTCTCCGTCGGCATCCGCGGTGAGGGCGGCGGACGGCCCGGCATCGCCGCCGTCATCCACCTGGTCAGGTTCGGCACCGGGCCGGACGCGCCGTGGGAGGTGGTGGGCACCGACGACACCACCTTCTCCCTCACCACCCCCCGGTACGGCGCCGTCGTGTCCTCGCCCGTCAAGGTGGGCGGCAGGATCACCGGAGTGGACGAGAGCATCCGGGTGCGGGTGCGCGCGACCGGGAGCGCCGGCCCCCTCGGCGAGCGCTGCTGTGTCTCGGCCGGAGGGGATGACGCCCCCTGGTCCGCCACCGTGACCTTCCGCGCGGCCCCGGGCCGGACGCTGACCCTCGTCGCCAGCACCGGCGGCCACGTGGCGGAGGTCGAGCGCTTCACCGTCACCGGCGTCCGGGTCGCGCAGTAGGTTCACACGGCAGGTCTACCCGGCGTGGACGGCGACGCTGCCGTGGGCCGCGTCACCGGCTCCGTTCTGGTAGATCACGTCGCCGGTCTTCTCGTCCCAGATCCGGACGGCGAAGCGGTCGACGCCGTCCCCGTCGCCGGTGTCGCCGTCGCGGGCGACGACCTCGAAGCCGTACCGCCCGGTGCCGCCGACCGTACCGGAGCCCCGGTAGCGGACCTCCCCGCCCGACACGACGAGCCAGTCATACGCCGTGGACTGAAAGCTCAGGCGCCCGGCCTGGAACGAGAACGTCGTGCTCCCGATCGGAACGGCGGTGTTCTTCACGTACTTGACCACGAACCCGAAGGCGGCCGTGCCGGTCAGCGCGGGGTTGGCGCGGTAGGCGCCCGCGGGCGAGTCGATCCAGCCGCCGCCGGTGACGAAGCCCGCGTCCCGGTCGTACACGACCACCGGACGGCCGGTCGCCGTAGTGGTCGCGCCGTCGTCGTCGGCGACGGTGACGACAGGCTCGTGGACGCCCGGATTCGCATAGGTGTGCCGAGCCGTGCACGTCCCAGCGGCGACCGCGCCGGGCGAGGTCGTCCCGTCCTTCCAGTCCACCGTGCAGGTGAGTTCGTCGTTCGCGCCCGGGTCGCCGACCGGGACCGAGAGGGTCACACGCGTGCCTGCCTCGACCGGGCCGGCGGGCGTGACGACGTCCCCGGCCTCGGGGGCGGCGTTGGCGACGGTCACCTTCGCGGTGCCGCGGCTGCGACCAGAGGTCAGCGTGACCGTGTAGATCCCCTCGTCAGTGCAGGTGACGGCGGTCTTGGTGACGCCGGGGTCCGAGAAGGAGCAGGTCGCGCCGGAGTCGACGCCCTCGCCCGGCGCGTAGCTCCACTTGGCCGCGCCGGTGGCCGACCCGGTCAGCCGGATCGGGGACCCCTCGGTGCCCGAGGCGTCCGGCCCGGCGTTCGCCACCGACACCGGATCGACGCTCTCCAGCGTCGGCACGACCTTCTTGATCAGGCCGTTCTCGTCGAACTCCATCCGGTCGATCGTGGTCTCCCGGTGGGTGCCGTCACCGCCGGGAATGGCGAAGCGGTGATAGGCGATGTACCAGTCGTCGGTGCCGGGCACCCGTACGACGGAGTGGTGGCCGGTGCCCTTGATCCCGAGGGACAGGTCCTTCTGCAGGATCACGCCCTGCTTGGTCCACGGGCCGAGCGGCGAGGCGCCGGTGGCGTACGCGACCTGGTAGTTCTCGTCGCGCGTGTCGTTCTCCGACCACATGAAGTAGTAGATGCCGCCGCGCTTGAAGACGAACGAGCCCTCGTTGTAGCCGCTCGGCTTGTACGTCTTCACCTTGGCGGGGTCGAACGACACCATGTCGTCGTTCAGCGGCACCTGGTAGGAGTTGCCGTTGCCCCAGTAGAGGTAGGCCTGGCCGTCGTCGACGAACACGTCCGAGTCGATCATCTGGCCGCCGTAGGTCCCCGCCGCCACCAGCGGCTTGCCCAGGGCGTCCCTGAACGGCCCGGTCGGCGAGCCGGACACGGCGACGCCGAGGTGCTTGGCGGTGTTGCCGGTGGCCATGCCGCCGCTGAAGTAGAAGTAGTACGTGCCGTTCCGCTCGGCGATCGTCGGCGCCCAGGCGCTGTTGTCGGCCCAGGTCACGTCGGGGCCGAGGTCGAGGACGACGCCGTGGTCGGTCCAGTGGACCAGGTCCTTGGACGAGAACGCGTGAAACTGCGTGCCGCTCCAGCCGGCGAAGCCGTCGGTGGTCGGATACATGTAGAACGTGTCGCCGAACACCGTGATGTTCGGGTCGGCGTACAGGCCGGGGAGCACCGGGCTCCTCATCACCCGCGCCTCGACCGTCCACGTGCGCCGGGCGCCGTCGGAGCCGGTGACCGTGTAGGCGACCGGCTCGGACAGGTCGCGCACGGTGCCGGAGGCCGGGCTGATGCTCGCCCCCGGCACCAGGGTGAACTCGGGCGCGAGCCGGGTGAGGTCGGTGCCCTCCTTCACCGGCAGGACGACCCTGCCGTTCGTGCCGTCCACGATCGCCGGGACCTTGAGCTCGGGCAGCGTGGCCGCGCCGACGGCCGCCGTGTTGCCGGAGACCTGGAGCACCTCGGCCGCCGACAGCGCGTGATCGTAGATCCGGAAGTCGTCCACCTCACCGGCGAAGTAGGGGTCGGCCGAGTAGAGCGACTTCCCGATGTATCCCGAGTAGTTCCTGGTCGCGTCGTACAGGTCCGCGGGCTTGACGGGCACGTCGGCCGCCCGTGCCACCTCGATGCCGTCGAGATACATGACGGCCGTCCTGCTGTCGCCGTCGACGGTCACCGCGACGTGCTTCCAGGCGCCGCCCGGCAGGGCCGACCCCCCGGACAGCTTCGACTCGGCCTGCCAGCTGCCCGCCGTGATCCCCGAGTAGAGGATCTTGCTGCCGTTGTACGGCGAGGTGAACAGGTATTTGCCGCTGTCCGGGCCGAGGCCGTACAGCCACTGGTTCACCGTCGTCGAGGCGTTCCACTTCACGTACGTGGCGACGGTGACGCTGCCGCGGCCCTTCAGCACGCCGTTCGGGATCTTCACGTACGGCGCGGTCGTGGACGAGGACGACCCTCCGGCCATCTTGAACGAGCCTCCCTCGACGCCCTGGCCGAAGGCGGGCGTCCGCTCGTAGCTGCCGTCGTTGCCGTGACCCGAGGCGTCGTGGACGACGCTGCCGCCCGTCTCGTCGAACGTGTACCGCAGCAGCAGGCCGGACGGCTCCGCCGGGCCGTCCGCGTGCGCCGGGGCCATGAGCGGGCCCGCCACCATGGACAGCGCGGCGACGGCCGCGAGGGCGAGGCGAGGGAGGCGAGGGAGGCGTGGTGGGGGGGTGGTGCGGCTGTACATCGTCTCTCCCGGCCGGCGACCCGGGACCACCGGCATTGTTAGCGCTAACATCAGGAAACCTACGCCGCCCCCGGCGGGGTCGGGGGCGGGTGAGTCGGTCTCGTGAGTGTCGACCGCGGAGCGTTTGATCGTCAAGACCTCGCGCGAGGCCCCGGTGTCAGTGGCCCGGCGTCAGTGGCCCCGGCGGATCCACTCGCCGAGGTGCGGCGACTCCGCGCCGATCGTCGTGCTGTCGCCGTGACCGGTGTGGACGACGGTCTCGGACGGCAGGACCAGCAGGCGGTCGCGGATCGAGTCGATGATCACCCCGAAGTCGGAGAACGAGCGGCCGGTGGCGCCCGGACCGCCCTGGAACAGGGTGTCGCCGGTGAACACGACGCCGAGGTCGGGCGCGTGGAAGCAGCAGGCGCCGGGAGCGTGCCCGGGAGTGTGGAGCACTTCGAGGCGTGTTCCGGCGACCTCGATGACCTGTCCGTCGGACAGCGTGCCGCCGGGCTCGCGATCGGGATGGGTGAGCCGCCAGACCGGCAGGTCGGCCGGGTGCAGCAGGACGGGCGCCCCGGTGGCCTCCGACAGTTCCGGTGCGACCCGCACGTGGTCGTCGTGGGCGTGGGTGGCGAGGATGGCCAGGACGCGCCGGCCCGCGACCACGTCCGTGATCGCCTTGACGTCGTGGGGCGCGTCGAACACCACGCACTCGGCGTCGTCGCCGAGCACCCACACGTTGTTGTCGACGTCGAAGGTCTGGCCGTCCAGGCTGAAGGTGCCCGACGTGACGGCATGGTCGATACGGGCACTCACTTGATGATCACCACCGCGCGGAACATGCCCTTATTCTGCACACGGTCCGCGAAGAGTCACGACCGGGGTCACGGTCCCTGCCGCTGGTCCTCGGCGGTGCGGGAGGGCTTGGGCGGCAGCACCGGCTCAAGGCGGAACATCCCGGCCGACACCTCCTCGTGCCGGGGCGAGGCCCCCCGCCTGCCTGCGACCGCCACGAGCACGTCGGTCACGGTGACGAGACCCTGCAGGGTGCCGGAGGCCCCGATGACCGGGACGACGTCCACCCCGGACTCCAGCATGACGTCCGCCACGGCGGGGAGCGACGTGTCGGGCGGCACGTGCGGGCACCTGCGCCCGGACAACAACTGCCGCACCTGGCTGCTCGACTGCTCCGCCGGTCCGCCCGACCAGTGGGCCGCGATGTCCTCTCGCGTGAGCACGCCGATGATGTGGGAATTCGCATCCACCACGGGCAGGTGATGCATCGACCCGCGGCGCATGAGTTCCCAGGCCATGAGCGGAGACTCGTCCGGCTTCACGGTCACGAGCACCCTGCTCATCACGTCGGCGGCGGTCATGGCTTCTACGGTCATCGTTCCTCCCCGCGGGCGGCGCGCCCCGCACTGCGCACGTGCACTGTGCCAGTTCCATCCGACCACCCGGGCGCATGCGCCGCACGGGCCCAAAGACCCGACGGCCGGGGACCTCCGGCACCTGCCCGTACGGCCCGGGTGGCGGTGGAATGACCGTGCGACGACCACGACGGCGACGGACGCGGGAGGTGGGCCATGCTGGCCGGTGAGGTCATGAGCAGCCCGGCGATCACATTGCGCCGCGACGACTCCGTGCGGCGGGCGATCCGGACGCTGTACGACCACGGCATCACGGCCGCCCCCGTGCTCGGGGAGCACGGCGAACTGGTCGGGATGGTCAGCGAGATCGACCTGCTGTGCGGCGCGTTCGCGCCGGGCGATGCGGCGCCCCGCACCGTGGGAGACGTCATGTCTCGCCAGGTGAGCACGGTCGAGGAGACCACGGACGCGCGGGTGCTGACGGACCTGATGATCGCCAAAAGGATCAAGAGCGTGCCCGTGCTGCGCGACGAGCGGGTCGTCGGCATGGTCAGCCGCCGCGACCTCATGGCGCTGCTGGCCAGGTCGGACGACGAACTGCGCGAGGCCGTCCTGGCCGCCCTGCGCGAGCGCTACCCCTCCGAGACGTCCTGGGAGGTGACCGTGCGCGACGGCGAGATCGACCTGCTCGGCCCCGAGGGCCAGGGCCCCGGGCACGTGGCCGACCTGCTGGCGCGGACCGTCCCTGGCGTGCGGCCGGCCCGCCTCATCCGGTGACTCACCGCCGCGGTTCTCCCCTCACCACGGCCACGGGGCAGTGCGCGTGGGCGAGCACGGCGCGGCTCACCGAGCCGAGCACGGCCGCGGTGAAGGCGTTGCGGCCGTGGGAGCCGACGACGAGCAGGGCGGCCCGGGACGACGCGTCGAGGAGCGCGGAGACCGGATGGGCGCGGACCATGTCCAGCTCGATCTTGACGTCGGCGTACCCGCCCTGCCACGGCTGCAGCTCGCCGCGCGCGTAGTCCTCCGCGGCCTGCCGCATCTCGTCCAGATCCATGGCGATCGCGGGCCCGTACGGCACCGGCGGCTCCCAGGCGCAGACGATCCGCACCCGGTGACCGCGCAGCCGCGCCTCCTCGAACGCGTACGCCAGGGCGGGCCCGGACGCCTCCGAGCAGTCGAACCCCACCGCGATCTCCGCCCCCGCCTCCGGGGGCGCCGGCCGTACGACGACGACCGGCACGGCGACGTGACCGGCGACCTGGTTGCCCACCGACCCGAGCAGCATGCCGGGAAAACCGCCGGCGCCGTGGCTGCCCATCACCACTTCGGCGGCGCGGGCGGCCTGCTCGCGCAGGACGCGGCCGGGACGCCCCTCGACCAGCTCCGTCGTCACGTCGAGGCCGGGACGCCGGTCCCGGGCGGCCCGCTCGGCGTGGTCGAGGATCTGCCACCCGGAGGGTGCCATCCTGTCGTAGCTGTCGGGGACCGGATAGCGCGGGACGTCGTACGGCAGGCGCTCGGCGGCGTGGACCACCCGCAGGGGCAGGCCCCGCAGGCCGGCGTGGTCGGCCGCCCACTCGACCGCCCTGGTCGCCCCGGTGGACCCGTCGGTGCCGACGACGACCGGATCGACGACGGGATCGACGACGGAATCACTGATCGGCTCGGTCATGGCGTGATGCCTCCTCACGGCGTCTCACGCCGTCGGCGGTGCCGCCGACAGCGGGACGCTCCAGCACAGGCGGGTTCCCCCTGCGGCGCGGGCCTCGGCGGCGCACGTGCCGCCCAGGCTCTCCGCGCGGTCGCACAGGTTGCGCAGGCCGCTACGGCGTCCCCGCGCCGGGATGCCGACCCCGTCGTCCTCCACGAGCAGGGTCAGCCGGTCCTTGTCCAGGCACACGGTGACGGTGGCGCGGGTGGCGTGGGCATGCCGCACCACGTTGGAGATCGCCTCCCGCGCCACGGCCAGCAGGTGCTCCCGGACCGGCGCGGGCACCCGGGTGTCGAGCTGCCCGTCCATGCGCAGGGACGGCATGAAGCCAAGGGGCCCCCGCGCGCCCTCGACCAGCTCGACGAGCCGGGCACGCAGCCCGGGGGCGCCGGCCGGGGCCCGCAGGGCGAAGATCGTGGAGCGGATCTGCCGGATCGTGCCGTCGAGTTCGTCGATCGCGGTCCGCAGCCGCGCGGCCGCCTCCGGGTGCTCCACCAGCCGCGCGGCGCCCGTCAGCGTCATCGCGACCGCGAACAGCCGCTGGATGACCACGTCGTGCAGGTCCTTGGCGATGCGGTCGCGGTCCTCCAGCAGGCCGAGCCGCTCCGCGTCCCTGCGCGCCTCGTCCAGTTCGAGCGCGACGGCCGCGTGCCCGGCGAAGGAGTGGACCATGCACACCTCCGGCCCGCTGAACGGGACGCGGCCGGGCCGCCTGCCCAGCGACAGCACGCCGCGCACCGCCCCCGGGGCCCCCAGCGGCACGGCGCACACCGCTCCCGTCTCTCCGACCGCCGTGAGGAGGTCGGTGTCGCCCAGGTCGGTGACCACGCGGGGCTCCGCGCGGACGAACGCCTGCCCGGCCAGCGAGCCCTCGACGGGCAGCCGGCGCCCCCGGACCGAACCGGGAACGCCGTCCGCGATCGCGACCCGCAGCGTCCGGCCGCCGTCCTCCGGCAGCAGGATCGCCACCACGTCGGCGCCGGCCATCTGCCGCGCACGGCGGGCGATCAGCGTCAGCACCCGCGGCGTCTCGGCGCCGGACAGCAGGCTTCTCGTGATCTCGGCCGACGCCTGCAGCCAGGTCTCCCTGCGGCGGGTGTCCTCGTACAGGCGGGCGTTCTCGATCGCCACCCCGGCGGCGCTGGCGAGGGCCACGACGATCGCCTCGTCGTCCTCGTCGAACTCCCCTCCCCCGCGCTTGTCGGTCAGGTAGAGGTTGCCGAACAGCTCACCCCGGACGCGTACGGGCACGCCGAGGAAGCCTGCCATCGGGGGGTGGCCGGGCGGGAAGCCGTACGACTCGGGATGGTCGCGGATGCGGGCCAGCCGCAGCGGCCGGGGTTCCTTGATCAGCAGCCCGAGCAGGCCCAGGCCGTGCGGCCAGTGCTCGATGCCGGCGATCTCCTGCTCGCTCAGCCCCACCGGGATGAAGCGGGCGAGGGTGTCGTCCTCCCCGATCACGCCGAGTGCACCGTATCTGGCGTCGACCAGCGTGGCGGCGGTCTCGACGATCCGGCGCAGCACGGTCTCCAGATCGAGGTCCCCGCCCACCGAGACGACCGCCTCAAGCAACGCGTGGACCCGGTCACGCGTCGACAGGACCGCCTGCAACCTCGTATGCAGCTCGGCCAGCAGCCCGTCCAGGTGCGTCTGCGGGATCATGGTCCGCTCCCCCGTCGGCCCCCACAGTTGGAGTGTCGCAAACCGGGGCACTCCCGGCTCCTGCTCTTTGCCAGGTCGCGACCGGCTTCTTACGGTCCGTATGCGCCCACCCGCGGCCTGCCACGGACATACTCGGATAGAGCCGAATCGGACGCGGGGGTGCGCCATGAGTGATGAGCCGCGTGACGGTGTCATCCGGGTCGCCTGGCACGGAGCCGACCGGTTCGACGTCCGGATCGGGCGCCACGTGATCCGCGCCGACCAGCCCGCGGACGTCGGCGGGAGCGACACCGGCCCCACTCCGGCCGAGCTGTTCGTGGGCAGCGTGGCCGCCGGCGTCGCCTGCTGCGCGGAACGTTACCTGCGCCACCGTCAGCTGCCCGCCGGGGTGGGCGTGACCGCGCGGTACGGCCTGGGAGTCTGTCCGGGGCGGATCGACTCCATCGAGCTGTCGGTGGACGCCCCCGGCCTGCCCGCGGGGCTGCGCGCCTCGCTCCTGTCGGTCCTGGAGCACTGCGCCGTCTGCACCACGCTGCGGGTGCCGCCGCAGGTCACGTTCGAGGTCCGCCAGGCCGTCCCCGAGACAGCCGTTCCCGCAGCTCATCGGCCGTACGGCGGACCGCGGCCAGGACCGGCGGGGTCATCGGAACCCCAAGGCTGAAGTCGCCGCCCTCGATGCCGGCGACGACCAGCTCGTCCGGCAGGCGGCCGAGGGCGCGTCCCAACTCGACGGCGTCGGCCAGCCCGAGAGAGTGAGACCCGGCCCGCACGGGCGGGTGAACGGGCGTGTGCAGGGACCTGTGCACGGTGCCGGGCGGAGCGCCGGACGAGACGGCGTCGACCACGATCGCGAGAGCGGCGCCGGACCATGCCTCCACCAGCGCCGCCGGGTCTCCGGAGCTCTCCACGACCGCGACGGACGGCGGCAGCGTGCCCCGCAGCAGCCGGGCGACCTCCAGACCCGCCGCGTCGTCCCCGCGCAGATCGCTCCCGAGGCCGATGACCACGCTCTCACCCACGGTTCACCCAGGAGTCACGGTTCACCCGGAAGTCGAGGAAGTGGGCCGAGCAGGAGATGCAGGGGTCGTGGTTGCGTATCGCCTTCTCGCACAGGAGGGCCAGCTCGTCCTCGGGCAGGGTGAGGCGCGGGGCCAGCAGGGCGCGCAGGTCCGCCTCGATGCGCGCCTGGTTCTGCGCGGTGGGCGGCACGATGTCGGCCTCGGCGACCAGTCCGCCGTCGTCGAGCCGGTAGCGGTGGTAGAGCGTGCCTCGCGGGGCCTCCGACGCGCCGTGGCCGACGCCCGGCCGGGGCTCGACCGGCACGCACGGCCGCTCCGGCTCGGCGTACCCGTCGAGGAGGCGCAGTGCCTCGTCGCACGCGTGCACGATCTCCACGGCCCGCACGACGATGCCACGGTAGGGGTTGCGGCAGACGGGGCCGAGACCCGCGGCGGCGGCCGCCTCCCGGGCGAGCGGGGACAGCCGCGCCGAGTTGAGCGCGTAGCGGGCCAGGGGGCCGGTGAGGTAACCGGTCTCGCCGTCGAGCCGGGCGTGCAGCGCGGTGGAGTGGGGCACCTGTTCCTCGATCACGTGCTCCGGCCACCGTGCCACCTCGAAGCCGGAGACCGGGCCGTATCCGTCGCCGGTGACGACCGTGCCGGACAGGATGGCGTACTCGCCGGGGTGGCGCAGCGCGAGGAACCGGTAGTCGTGCTCGACGTCGGGGAAGTCGAATCCGGCGACCCAGGCGACGGTGGCGAGGGCGTGGTCGCGGGCGCGGCGCAGCCGTCCGGCGACGGGGGCGAGCTCGTGCCGTGTCGGCGCCCGGTAGAAGCCGCCCACTTTGACGTTGACGGGGTGGATGGGCCGCCCGCCGATCGCGGTGATCAGCTCGTTGCCCGCCTTCTTCAGTTCGAGCCCGCGCTCCACCAGGTCGCGGCGGTCGGCGGCCATCGCGACGCCGCTGTCGTAGCCGAGGAAGTCGGGCGCGTGCAGCAGGTAGACGTGCAGCGTGTGCGACTCGATCCACTCGCCGTAGTACAGCAGCAGCCGTAGGTCGCGCAACGGCCCGGTGATCTCCGCCCCGCAGGCCGCCTCGATCGCCTGGCAGGCGCTCATCTGGTACGCCACAGGACAGATGCCGCAGATGCGGGCGGTGATGTCCGGCGGTTCTGTGTGGCCCCGGCCCCGCAGCATCGCCTCGAAGAACCGGGGCGGCTCGTAGATCCGCAGCTCCAGGCCGGTGATCCGGCCGTCGCGGGCGTGCACCACGAGCGCGCCCTCGCCCTCGACCCGGGTCAGGGCACCGATCCGCACCGTCTTGTGCGTCACTCCTCCACCTTCCCGGACTCCTGCGCCTCTTCCGCCGCCCTCCGGAACGGCTCGGCGGTGGCGTGGTAGGTCCGGTAGATCCGCACCAGCTCGGGGGTGCTCATCCCGAGATCGCGCATCCAGTGGTTCAGCGAGGCGTGGTTGGGGCTCTCCATCGGGCCGAAACAGCCGTAGCAGCCCCGGTTGAACGCCGGGCACAGCGCCCCGCAGCCCGCCTGGGTGACCGGTCCCAGGCAGGGGGTGCCGTGCGCGACCATCACGCAGGCGTTGCCCCTGGCCTTGCACTCGACACACACGCTGTGCGCGGGCACGACCGGCCGCCGCCCGGCGAGGAACGCCGAGATCACTTCGAGCAGTTGATGCTTGTCCGGCGGGCAGCCGCGCAGCTCGAAGTCGACCGGCACATGGGCGGCGATGGGCGTCGAACGGTCCAGGGTGGCGATGTAGTCGGGCCGGGCGTAGACGACCGAGGCGAACTCCTTGACGTCGGCGAAGTCGCGCAGCGCCTGGATGCCCCCGGCGGTGGCGCACGCGCCGATCGTGACCAGCCGTTCCGACACGCGCCGTACGTGCCTGATGCGCTCCAGGTCCTCCGGGGTGGTGATCGACCCCTCCACGAGCGACAGGTCGTACGGGCCCGGCCCGGGGGCGCTGGACGCCTCGAGGAAGTAGGCGATCTCCACGCGGGCCGCCACGGAGAGCAACTCGTCCTCGCAGTCGAGGAACGTGAGCTGACACCCGTCGCACGAGGCGAACTTCCACACGGCCAGCCGGGGCGCCCTGTCCACCGCCGCGCCCCCCTCACAGCTCCGGGACGGCGAGCATCGGCGCCGCACGGTCGTACCGCAGCACCGGCCCGTCCTCGCACACGAACAGCGGGCCGAACTGGCAGTGGCCGCAGCGGGCCACCGCGCACTTCATGTTCCGCTCCAGCGACAGCTCCACCCGGCCGGGGGCGACGCCGCGCCGCACCAGCTCCGCCGCCGTCTCCCGCATCATCACCTCAGGCCCGCACACGAAGGCGTACGTGCGGCGTGGCTCGAAAACGATCCGGTCGATCAGCCGGGTGACCAGCCCGACCGGCCCCCGCCAGGTGTGGTCGGGGTGGTCCACGATCACCCCGACGTCCGCGCCCTGCCGGGCCCAGCGGGCCAGGTCCCGCGGAAACATCAGCATGGCGGGCGCCCGGCTGCCGGCGATCACGCTGATCCGGCCATACCCGAGCCGGTCGCGCAGCAGCGCCCGCACGAGCGGCCGCAGCGGGGCGAGGCCCAGCCCGCCCGCGGCCACCACCACGTCGAGGCCCGCCGCGGCGCGCAGGCCCCAGCCCTGGCCGTACGGCCCGCGCACGCCGACGACGTCGCCGGGCCGCTTGCCGCACAGGGCGGCGCTGACCGCGCCCACGGCCCTGATCGTCTGCGTGTAGCCGCCGGAGCGGGCCCTCCCGCTGATCGAGACGGCGATCTCCCCCACGCCGGGGGCGTACAGCATGGTGAACTGGCCGGGGTGGAACGGCGGGCATTCTCCGCGCAGCGGCTCCAGTGTCAGCGTCACGGTGTCGACCCGGTCAGGACGGCGGGAACGCGCGCGGTACGGCGCCGGCGTCATCGGGTGCGGACCGCCGATCATGGCAGGTTCGCCAGCTCCTCGGTGACGTCGATGCCGACGGGACACCAGGTGATGCAGCGCCCGCAGCCGACGCAGCCCGACATGCCGAACTGGTCGATCCAGGTCGAGAACTTGTGGGTGAGCCACTGACGGTAGCGGCCGGCGTTCGAGCCGCGCGCGGGCGTCCCGTTGACCTCCGAGAAGTCCAGCGTGAAGCAGGAGTCCCAGCGCTCGATCCGCTCGGCCGCGCCGTCGGTGAACGACGTGGCGTCCTCGACCGTGGTGCAGAAGCAGGTGGGGCAGACCATCGTGCAGTTGGTGCAGGTGAGGCAGCGGGCGCCGACCTGCGCCCAGCGGGGCGAGTCGTGCGCCGACAGCCGCTCCTGGATGCCCTCGGTCTCCACGTGGCGGCCCATGTGCTCGGCGGCGTCGCGGGACACCTCGGCGGAAGCCGCCAGGTCCTCGGCCGAGGCGGGCCGGTGCGGCAGCGCCGCGACGATCCGTTCGCCCTGCTCGCTGCCGGTCTCCACCACGAACCGGTGCGGCGCGGCCAGCTCGGTGAGTGCGAGGTCGAACCCGGTGGTGGCCCGGGGTCCTGTGTGCATGGAGACGCAGAAGCAGGTGCCGCCCGGCACGGCGCAGTTGACCGCCACCAGCAGCAGGGCCCGCCGCCGCCGCAGGTACGCGGGATCGGGGTGCCTGCCGCCGAGGAAGACCCGGTCCTGCACGGCGATCGCGGCCAGGTCACAGGCCCGCACGCCGAGCAGGGCGACCCGCGGGGCGTCCTCCTCCGCCTCCTCGATCTGTTCGCCGCGCATGCGGAACAGCGTCTGGCGGGGCGGCTGGGTGTACCGCTTGGCGGAGTCGGGGCTCGCCGCGAACGAGAAGATCATCTCGTCGGCGCCTTCTGCGAGGCGGTAGCGGCCTGGCTCCTGGACGTCGGTCCAGCCCCTGGCGAGCCGGTCGGCCGAGGCGATCTCCTCGAAGCGGATGACGCGCTCGCGCACGACCGGGCCCACGACGGCGTAGCCCCGGGACCGCAGCTCGGCGACCAGGGGTTCCAGAGACTCGATCACGACGGCGTCCACGGCGTCCCCCTCGCCCGTTCGCCCCTCCCGCCTACAGTACTCCCGTCGGGGGGAGACTCAGCGGAGCCGGCCGACGCCGCCGAGGACGTAGCCGCCCTTGCTGTGCTCGATGAAGTCGCTGTCGTTGCGCCAGTCGGCCACATCGACAAGCCCCGGCTCGACCAGCTCGAACCCCGTGAAGAACCGGGCGATGTGCTCGGGTGTGCGGTCGCGGAGCGCGGCCGTGGACTTGTCGTACACGGCCCGGGCCTCGGTGATCGTGTCCTCGCTCAGGCGGCCCTGGGTGCCGTGGGAGATGACGAGGTAGCTGCCGGGGGCCATGCGCTCGCGGAAGTAGGACACCACCCGCTCGGCGTCGTCGTCGTCCACGAAGTGCAGCACCGCGACGAACAGCACGGCCACCGGCTTGCTGAAGTCGATCAGCTCCTTCGTGATCGGGCTTTCGACGATCTTGTCCGGGTCGCGCATGTCGGCGTGCACCACGCCCGTACGGCCGCTGCCGGTGAGCAGCGCCCGGCCGTGCGCGGCGACGACGGGGTCGTTGTCGACGTAGACGACGGTCGCCTCGGGATCGACCTCGTGGGCGACCTCGTGGACGTTGCCCTGCGTGGGGATGCCGGTGCCGAGGTCGAGGAACTGCCGGATGCCCGACTCGCCGAGGAAGCGGACGGCGCGGCCGAGGAACTCACGGTTCTGCCTGATCACCAGGCGGCCGTCGGAGCCGACCAGTTCGAGCAGTTTCTCGGCGGCGGCCCTGTCCACCGCGAAGTTGTCCTTGCCGCCCAGCCACCAGTCGTAGATCCGCGCCACACTCGGCGTGGAGAAGTCGATGGCCTTCAGCGCTTCCTCATCCCGGCTCACCCGCGATCCCCTTTTCTCACGTTCGCCGCCGATCTTAACGAACGTTGATCGATTTCGGAGGACCGGCCACGGCCGCCCGGTAGTCGCCGGCGATGCGGGCCGCGACCGCCAGCAGCGGATCGACCAGGCGGGGCAGCTCGCGCACCCGCCGCGAGGACACCACGATGCCGACGGCGGCGACGGGCCGGTCCCCGACCAGCACCGGCGCGGCCGCCGAGCAGGAGCCGAGCGTCATCTCCTCGTGGGTCGTGGCGTACCCCTGGGCGCGCACCTGGGCCAGCTCGCGGGCCAGCCGGCCCGGCTCGGTGATGGTGTGCGGAGTCGGCCGCTCCAGCGGACGGGACAGATAGGACGTGACGAACCAGCCCGGCTCGAAGGCGAGCAGCGCCTTGCCGACGCCGGTCGGGTGCATGGGCAGGCGCGAGCCGGTCCGCGACGCGATCGGCACGGCCCGCTTGCCGTACACCTTGTCCACGTAGAGCACCTCGACCCCGTCGCGCACCGCCAGGTGGACGTTCTCGCCGGTGCCGCCGAACAGCTCCTGCAGCCAGGGGTGCGCCACCTCCTGCAGCGGGTCGGGGGCGAGTTGTCCCAGCTCCCACAGGCGGCGGCCGATCTGGTAGCGCCCGTCGGCGCCGCGGCGCAGGGCGCGCCACTCCTCCAGCTCCGCGACGAGCCGGTGGACGGTGCTCAGCGCCATGCCGGTCCGCCCGGCGATCTCCGTCAGCGTGAGCCGCGGGTGGTGGGCGTCGAAGGCGCCGAGGATGGCCAGCACCCGGGACGTCACGGAACGCCCCAGATCGCGCGCGCCGCCGGCCATGTGACTCCTTCTTCCACTCAGTAGAAGCAAAGCCTACGCGGGACGGCGGATGCTCCCGATGCTTGAGCCATGCGAACTCAGGTCGGGATCATCGGGGCCGGACCGGCCGGCCTGCTGCTCTCCCATCTGCTCCATCTGCGCGGGATCGAGTCCGTCGTGCTCGAACGCCGCAGCAGGGAGTACGTCGAGCGGCGGGTGCGGGCGGGGGTGCTCGAACAGGGCACGGTGGACACGCTCGTCGAGGCGGGCGTGGGCGAGCGTCTGAAGCGGGAGGGCCTGCCCCACCACGGCATCGAGCTGCGGTACGGCGGAGCGGGCCACCGGATCGCCTTCGAGCGGCTGGTGCCCGGCCGGTCCATAACCGTGTACGGCCAGCAGGAGGTGGTCAAGGACCTGATCGCCGCCCGGCTTGCGGCCGGCGGCGACGTCCGCTTCGAGGTGGACGACGTGGCCCTGCACGACATCGACACCGACCGGCCGTACCTCACCTTCGGGGGCGAGCGGCTGGACTGCGACGTGATCGCGGGGTGCGACGGCTTCCACGGCGTGTCCCGGGCGTCGATCCCCGAGGGCGTGCTGACCGAGTATCACCGCGACTACCCCTTCGCCTGGCTCGGCATCCTGGCCCGGGTGAAGCCGTCGTCGGAAGAGCTGATCTACGCGCGGACCGAGCGCGGCTTCGCGCTGCACAGCATGCGCTCCCCCGAGATCAGCCGCTTCTACCTCCAGGTGGCGCCCGACGAGGACCTCGCCGCGTGGCCCGACGAGCGCATCTGGGCCGAGCTGCGGGCCCGGCTGGAGACCGTGCCCGGCTTCACCCTCGCGACCGGCGACATCGTCGAAAAAGGGATCACGCCGATGCGCGGCTTCGTGGCCGAGCCCATGCAGCACGGCCGGCTGTTCCTGGCCGGGGACGCGGCCCACATCGTGCCGCCGACCGGCGCGAAGGGGCTCAACCTGGCGGTGGCCGACGTGCGGGTGCTGACCGAGGCGCTCGCCCGCTTCTTCGCCGACGGCTCGACGGAGGCGCTGGACGGCTACTCGCGGGCCTGCCTGCCCCGGGTGTGGCGGGCGCAGCACTTCTCGTGGTGGATGACGACGCTGCTGCACACGTTCGAGTCCGACGACGCCTACGCCCGACGGCTGCAGACCTCCTACCTCGACTACGTGACGTCCTCAGAGGCGGCCGGGACGACGCTGGCGGAGAACTACGTGGGCCTGCCATACGAAGGGGAGACATCGTGACGCACCCGCCCTACCTCTACCCGGACTACGCCAGCACGGTGCTGCGGGCGCCGTCCCGGCCGCCGCTGGAGATGAAGGAGGACCCGGAGGCGGCCGAGCTGACCGGCCCGGTCTTCGGCCGCGACGAGGTGGACCCGCTCGACGCCGACCTGACCGCGGGCCACGCGGGCGAGCCGCTCGGCGAGCGCATCATCGTCACCGGGCGGATCCTCGACGCGTCGGGCCGGCCGGTGCCGAACACGCTGGTGGAGATCTGGCAGGCCAACTCCGCCGGTCGGTACGCCCACCAGCGCGACCGGCACCCGGCGCCGCTCGACCCCAACTTCACGGGCGCGGGCCGGTGCCTGACCGACGACGAGGGCCGCTACCGGTTCGTCACGATCAAGCCCGGGGCCTATCCCTGGCGCAACCACCCGAACGCCTGGCGGCCCGCGCACATCCACTTCTCGATCTTCGGCAGGGCGTTCACCCAGCGCCTGGTGACGCAGATGTACTTCCCCGGCGACCCGCTGTTCGCCTTCGACCCGATCTTCCAGTCCATTCCCGACCCGGCCGCCCGCGAGCGGCTCGTCTCCACGTTCGACCTGGACATCACCGAGCCGGAGTGGGCGCTCGGCTACCGGTGGGACGTGGTGCTCGGCCGCACCCCGATGGAGGACGCGTGACCACCCCTTCCCAGACCGTCGGCCCGTTCTTCGGATTCGCCCTGCCGTACGCGGGCGACTGGGAACTCGTCCCCGAGGGCCATCCGGGGGCCGTGACGATCACTGGCCGGGTCCTCGACGGAGCCGGCGAGCCGGTGCCCGACGCCCTGCTGGAGATCTGGACCGGAGAAACCGGCGATCGGGCCGCCCTGGGCCGCGGGGGCACCGGTGTCTCCGGGGGCACTGGGGTCTCCGGCTTCGGGCGGTGTGGCACCGCGCCCGACGGCTCCTACCGGTTCCGCCTCACGCCGCCGTCCCGGCCGTACGCCGCGCTGCTGGTCTTCGCGCGGGGCCTGCTCAAGCCGGTGCGGACCCGTGTCTACCTCGCCGACGCGCCCGACCCCCTGCTCGACTCCCTCGACCCCGTCCGCCGCGCGACGTTGCTGGCCCGCCCGGAGGGGCAGGACGTCTACCGGTTCGACGTACGGCTGCAGGGCGAGGAGGAGACGGTCTTCCTTGATTTCTGACGCGGGTTCTGATCGCGGGCTGCTCTCCCCGGTGTGGGCGGGCACGGAGGTGGAGGCGGTCACGGCCGACGACGCCTGGCTGCGGGCGATGCTGGAGGCGGAGGTGCGCCTCGCGCGGGCGCAGGCCCGCCTCGGCGTCGTCCCTGAGCGGGCCGCCGCCGCGATCGCCGAGGCGGCCGGGGCCTTGTCGAGCGGGGAGGACCGCTACGACGCCGCCGACCTCGCCCGCCGCGCCAGGGACGCGGGCAACCCCGTCGTGCCGCTGGTCAAGGACCTGCGGGCCGCCGCAGGCGAGGCGGGGTCCTGGGTGCACCACGGCGCCACCAGCCAGGACATCCTCGACACGGCGGCGATGCTGGTGGCCGCGCGGGCCCGCGAGACGATCCTGCGCGACCTCGACCGGGTGCTCGCCGCGCTGGCCCGGCTGGCCGCCGAGCACCGGGACACCCCGATGGCGGGCCGTACGCTCGGGCAGCAGGCCGTGCCCACCACGTTCGGGCTGAAGGCCGCCGGGTGGCTGACCGGGTGCCGGGACGCGCACGACCGGCTCGCGGCGGTCCGGTTGCCGGTCCAGCTCGGCGGCGCGGCCGGCACCATGGCCGGGTACGGCGAGCGGGCCCTCGACCTGCTGCCGCTGTTCGCGGCCGAGACCGGGCTGGCCGAGCCGGTGCTGCCCTGGCACACGCTGCGCACGCCCGTGACCGACCTGGCCTGCGCGCTCGCCGCCGTGACGGGCGCGCTGGGCAAGCTCGCCGCCGACGTGATCCTGCTGGCGCAGAGCGAGGTGGGCGAGGTCGCCGAGCCCGCCGCGCCGGGCCGGGGCGGCTCGTCGGCGATGGCGCACAAGCGCAACCCGGTGCTCGCCACGATGATCAGATCGGCGGCGCTGCAGGCGCCCGCGCTCACGCAGATCCTGCTCGCCTCACAAATGGCCGAGCACGAGCGGCCCGCGGGGAGCTGGCACGCCGAGTGGCAGCCGCTGCGCGAGTGCCTGCGCCTGGCCGGCGGCGCGGCCGAGACGGCCGCCGAGCTGGCCGAGGGGCTGGAGGTCTTCCCCGAGCGCATGCGGCACAATCTCGATCATCTGCTCGCCGTGCTGGCCGAACACGGGGAGGACCCCGGCGTCGGGTCCGCGTCCGCTCTCGTGGACCGGGCCCTGCAGCACCATGAGGGAAAGGCATCATGATCCTGCACCACCGCCTCGACGGACCGCCGGACGCACCGGTCGTCGTGCTCGGGCCCTCGCTGGGCACGACGCTCGACCTGTGGGAGCCGCAGCTTCCCGCGCTCACCCGCTCCTGGCGGGTGCTCCGCTACGACCTGCCCGGCCACGGCGGATCGCCGTCCGCATCCGGCTTCACGCGTGGTATGACCGTGGACGACCTCGCCGCCGGGGTGCTGGCGCTGCTCGACCGGCACGCCGTGGAAACCGTGGCGTACGCCGGGGTGTCGCTGGGCGGGGCCGTCGGGACCACGCTGGCGCTGCGCGCGCCGGCCCGCGTCGCGAGCCTGGTCCTGTGCTGCACCTCCGCCCGGTTCGGCACGGCGGACAGCTGGCACGAACGCGCCGCACTGGTCCGCGCCGAGGGCACGAAACCCCTGGCCGAGGCGACGAGGAGACGGTGGTTCACGGCGGGCTTCCCCGACGCCGAGCGCTACCTGGACATGCTCCGTGACGCCGACCCCGAGGGGTACGCCGCGTGCTGCGAGGCCCTTGCGGTCTTCGACGTCCGCGACCGGCTCGGCGACGTCCGCGCGCCCGCGCTGGTGATCGCCGGAGCCGATGACCCCGCGACCCCGCCCGCGCACGCCGAGGTCCTCGCCCGGGGCATCCCGGAGGCCGAGCTGCTGGTCGTGCCGAGGGCCGCCCACCTGGCCACCGCCGAACGCCCGGACGCCGTGAACGAGGCGATCACCCGGCATCTGACCACCCGCTGGAGGACGGCATGAGCTACGAGGACGGCATGCGGGTGCGCCGCGAGGTGCTGGGCGACGCGCACGTGGACCGGGCGCAGGCGCGAACCACCGAGTTCACCGCGGACTTCCAGGACCTGATCACCCGGTATGCCTGGGGTGAGATCTGGACCCGGCCGGGGCTGGACCGCCGCACCCGCAGCTGCGTCACGCTCACCGCCCTGGTGGCGCGCGGGCAGCTGGAGGAGCTGGCCATGCACGTGCGGGCCGCGCGGCGCAACGGCCTCACGACCGACGAGATCAAGGAGGTGCTGCTGCAGACCGCGATCTACTGCGGAGTGCCCGCCGCCAACGCCGCGTTCGCCGTCGCCCAGCGGGTGCTGGCGGAGGACCCGGGTGAGGATGCCGCATGACGTTCCTGGTGGTCGGCGAGAGCCTGGTCGACCTGATCGGCACGCCGGGGTCGTGGACCTTCACCGCCGTGCCCGGCGGCAGCCCGCTCAACGTCGCGGTGGCGCTGGCCGCCCTGGGCCGCACGGTGCGGTTCGCCGGGGAGACCGGCGACGACTTCTTCGGCGGCCTGCTCCGCGACCACCTGACCCGCCACGGGATCGGGACCGCCGACCTCGCCCCGGCGGCGGCGACCGGCCTGGCCTTCGCCCGGGTCGGCGCGGGCGGCTCGGCCTCCTACGACTTCCGCTTCGACTGGCGCTTCTCCGCCCCGGTCACGCTCGACGGGGTGACCTGCCTGCACACCGGCTCCCTGGCCGTGCTCGCCGGGCCGGGCGCCGCGCACGTGCGGGAGGTGATGCGGGCCGCCGCCGAGGCGGGGATCACGGTGTCCTACGACCCGAACATCCGGCCGTCCCTCATCGGCGACCGGGCACGCGCCCTGGCCCACGTCGAGGAGTGCGTACGGCTCGCGCGTCTGGTCAAGGTGAGCGCCGAGGACCTCGACTGGCTCTACCCCGGTGAGCCGTACACCGAGGTCGCCCGGCGGTGGGCACGGGCGAAGGAGCGGCTCGTGGTGGTCACCCGGGGCGGCGACGGCGCGACGGCCGTCCTGGACGACGAGGTGATCACCTGCCCGGCCCCGGCGGTCGAGGTCGTGGACACGGTCGGCGCGGGCGACACCTTCACCGCCGCCTACCTCGACGCGCTCGACGGCGCTCCACTGAGCACGGAGCGCGTGGCGGAGGCGCTGCGGCACGGCTGCGCCGCCGCCGCGATCGTCTGCACCCGCGCCGGCGCGGTCCCGCCGACCCGGGAGGAGGTGAAGATCTTCTCCCCGGGTACGGATGCCTCACGAGCCGAGGAGGGACCTGAATGATCGAAATCATCCCTGTCGAGACCCCCTCGCTGGGCGACCGCAGCTACCTCGTCGCCGACGGGGAGGTCGCCTTCGTGGTGGACCCGCAGCGGGACATCGACCGGCTGCTCCGCCTGGCCGAGCGGCGCGGCGTCGAAATCCGCCACGTCTTCGAGACCCACGTGCACAACGACTACGTGACCGGCGGGCCCGCCCTCGCCTCGGCCACCGGCGCGGACTACCACGTCAACGCGGCCGATCCCGTGGCGTTCGACCGGAGCCCCGTCGAGGACGGGGACGTGCTCGAGGTCGGCCCGCGCACGCGTTTGCGCGCCGTCGCCACCCCCGGCCACACCTTCACCCACCTGTCGTATGTGCTGGAGTCCCCGGACCGGCCGCCCGCGGTCTTCACCGGAGGCTCGCTGCTGCTCGGCACGACCGGGCGGCCCGACCTGCTCGGCCCCGAGCACACCGGCACGCTGGCGCGCGCCCAGTACGCCTCCGCGCACCGGCTGGCCCGCGAACTTCCGGCCGAGACGGACGTCCTCCCCACCCATGGGTTCGGCAGCTTCTGCTCGGCCACCCCGTCGGAGGTCACCGAGTCGACGATCGGCCGGGAGCGGCGGGGCAACCCGGTCCTGACCCGGAGCGAGGACGAGTACGTGGAGTCGCTGCTGGCCGGGCTGGACGTCTACCCGGCGTACTACGCGCACATGGCGCCGCTCAACCAGGCCGGACCGGACGCGCCCGACCTGTCCGCGCCGCGCCGCGCGGACGCCGCCGAACTGGGCCGCCGCCTCCGGGCCGGCGAGTGGGTGGTGGACCTGCGGTCCCGCACGGCGTTCGCGGCGGGCCACCTGGCGGGGACGCTCAACTTCGGGCTGGACGGGAACCTCGCCGTCTATCTGGGCTGGCTCATACCCTGGAGCTCGTCGGGAACACCGCGAACGCCGGTGACCCTGCTCGGGGAGACGTCCGGGGACATCGCGCGGGCCCAGCGCGAACTGGCGCGGATCGGCATCGACCGGCCGGCCGCGGCGGCCACCGGAGGGCCCGCCGAGTGGGCCGGCGACGACAAGCCCGCGTCCATGCCGACGGCCACGTTCGCCGACCTGGCCGCCGTGCGCCGCCACCGCCCGATCGTGGTCCTGGACGTGCGCCGCGAGGTGGAGTGGCGCGAGTCGCACGTCCCCGCCGCGGTCCACATCCCGCTGCACGAACTGCCCGCGCGGCTGGACGAGGTGCCGGGCGGCGAGGTGTGGACGCACTGCGCGACGGGCTACCGGGCGTCCATCGCCGCCTCGTTCCTGGCCGCGGCCGGGCGGGACGTGGTGGCCGTGCTCGACGAGTACGACGCCCGGGCCGCCGCCGCCTGATCTCTCAGCCGCTCTCAGCCGAGGGCGAGCACCGCGATGACCGTGCGGGCGGCCTGCCCGCCCTCCTCCTCGGCGATCGCCAGGGCGGTCGCGGCGTCCAGGTCGTCCAGCAGCGCGCGCACCGCCGCCCGCTCCCCCGTCGCCGAGGCCGCGGGCCGTCCGGCCGCCGCATGCAGCCGCTCCAGCCGGGCCGCGGCCTCCTCCAGGCCGCCGGGGCGGTAGTCCCAGTCGGCCGCCCACGGGTGATCGAGCAGCAGCAGGCGCACCGCGCCGACGGGGTGGTGCCGCAGCAGGTCGGCGGTGAAGACGAGGTTGCCCGCCGACTTGGCCATCTTGGCGCCGTCCACGCGGACCACCCCCACGTGCAGCCAGGCGCGGGCGAACGGCCGCACCCCGGTCACCGCCTCGGCCATCGCGGCCTCGTACGCGTGGTGCGGGAAGCGCAGGTCACTGCCGCCCGCGTGCAGGTCGAGGGCCGGCCCGTACGTCGTCAGCGCCATGGCGGCGCACTCGGCGTGCCAGCCCGGCCGGCCGTCGCCCCACTCACTCGGCCAGCCCGGCTCTCCCCTCGCCGACGGCCGCCAGATCGCGACGTCCGCCGGGTCGTCCCTGCGCGGGTCATCCGGATCGTCGCCGAACTCCGCCAGCAGGCGGGCCGCCTCCCCGGCGCCGAGTCCGGCCCGCTCGCGCACGCCCGAGCCCCGGAAGTACACGGCGCCGTCCCGCTCGTACGCGTGGCCCAGCTCCAGCAGGGCGCGGGCGAGCGCGACGACCTGCGGCACGTAGGTGTGCGCCCGCGGCTCGTACGTCACCGGGTGCACGTGCAACGCGGCCATGTCCCGGTCGAAGTAGAACTGCTGCACGGCGGCGAAGCTGTCGTACGGGCTGCCGGCCCGGCGCGCCGCCGAGGTCAGCACGTCGTCCACGTCGGTGACGTTGCGGCACACCTCGACGGGCACGCCGGCGTGCCGCAGCACCCGCGCCGCCACGTCGGCCCACACGAACGTCCTGGCATGACCGAGATGGGTCGTGTCGTAGGGCGTGATCCCGCACACGTACATCCGGGCGCGGCCCACCACGGGCAGCGGCCGCCGGCCGATCGTCAGCATGAAACCCCCTTCATCCCGGGCGGAGGAACTCCCGCAGCCGGTCGAGTGGCCACGTGTTGATTACCCGGTCGGGGGTGAGCCAGCCGCGCTGCGCGGTGCCGACGCCGTATCGCATGACGTCGAGGTGCGGCACGGCGTGCGCGTCGCTGTCGATCGAGAACAGCACGCCCCGGTCGGCGGCCCGCCGGACGAGGCCCGAGGGCAGGTCGAGCCGGTCGGGGAAGGAGTCGATCTCCAGCGCCGTCCCCGTGCGGACACAGGCGTCGAACACCCTCGGCCAGTCGGCGTCCACCGGCTCCCGCCTGCCGACGACCCGCGCCGTCGGATGACCGATGATCTTCACGTACGGGTTCTCGCAGGCCCGGATCAGCCGCCGGGTCATCTCCTCGGGCGACTGGGTGAAGTGCGAGTGCACCGAGGCCACGCACAGGTCGAACCCGGCCAGGAACTCCGGCGGCCAGTCGACCTCGCCCTCCGGGTCGATGTTGAGCTCGCACCCGTGCAGCAGCGTCATGCCGAGGCGGGCGGCGCCGAGGCGGCGGAGCCGCTCGCGCTGGTCCAGCGCCTTCTCGTCGGTCATCCGCTGCATGTAGAGGTTGGGCGCGTGGTCGGTCACCGCGTAGTAGTCGTAGCCGCGCGCCGCGGCCGCCTCGACCATCTCCTCCAGCGGCGCGAGCCCGTCGGTCAGGTCGGTGTGCGTGTGCAGATCGCCGCGGATGTCGGCCAAGGTCACCACCCTGGGCAGCCCCTCGCCCAGCGCGGCCTCGATCTCCCCGGTGTCCTCGCGCAGCGTCGGCTCGATCCACGGCAGGCCGAGCATGCCGTACACCTCCGCCTCGTCCGCCGAGGTGATCTTCTCGCCGGTGGCCACGTCGAACACACCGTACTCCGACAGCTTCAGCTTCCGGTGCACGGCGATCTCCCGGGTGCGGATGTTGTGCGCCTTCGAGCCGGTGAAGTACTGCAGCGCCGCCCCCCAGGAGTCCCTCGGCACCACCCGCAGGTCGACCTGGAGCCCCGCGGCCGTGCGGACCGAGCTCTTCGTCTCGCCGTGCGCGATCACCTCCGTGACGTACGGCAGCGTGGTGAAGGCCGCCATCAGGGCGGCCGAGTCGTCGGCCGTGGCCAGGACGTCGACGTCGCCGATCGTGTCCTTCATCCGCCGCAACGACCCGGCGTACGCGCACCGCTCACAGCCCGGCACGGCCGACAGGGCGGGGACGATCTCCTCGGCGACCGCCATCGCGATGCCGATGTGCACCCGGCTGCCCGTCTTGCGCATCACCTCGATGCCGTGAAGCAGGTTCTCCTCGGTCTTCGCCCCGAATCCGTGCAGCCCCTCCAGGACCCCGGCGTGGATGGCGTCCTCCAGCTTCTCGATCGAGTCGACGCCCCGCTCGTGATACAGGACCATGGCCTTCTTCGGCCCCAGCGTGGGAATCGTGGTCAGCAGGCGGACCCCGGCGGGGATCTTCGTCCGCAGCTCCTCCAGCTGGTGGATCGACCCGGTCCGCAGGTATTCGTCGATTTTCGCCGCGATCGACGCGCCGACGTTCGGGATCGCCCGCAGGGCCGCCGCGTCCATGCCGTCGATCTCCCGGCCGTACCCGCCGACCGACCGGGCCGCCTTCTCGTAGACCCTGACCTTGAACGCGTCGCCCCCGGTGATCGCGATCAGGTCGGCGTACTCCTGCAGCAGCCCGGCGACCTCCTCGTTGCAGCGTCTCATCGCAGGCACCCCCCACGTCAGGCTGCTGCGGGCGCCGTACGCCTCTCCAGGTGCGGAGGTCCCGGCCGCGTGGGACCGAGGACCCTGCCGAGCGGACCGCACGCCAGATATCGAACGTGCATTCGATAATCTCTTGACGGACGTTGCGCGCGTGTGGCTACATCGTGATCGTGATCAACGACTTGCGCCAGAGATTTTTCCGTCACCGACGGCTGACCGCGCTCTGCGCCGCCCTGCTTGTGGCCGCCGGTCTGCTCACCGCCACGGCCCCCGCCGCGTCCGCCGCCGACTCCGTTGCGGTACTGCCCTTCAGCAGCGTAAGCATGGCCGCCGATAGCGACAGGGTGTACCTGTCCGCGGAGGGCCGCATCAGGATCGCGGACGCCCGCGGCACACTCACCGACGCCCCGATCGACCTGTCCGAGACAGGGTACCTCGCCATCACGCCGGACGGCACCCGCTTGTACGCGACATTGAGAAATCCGACCGCGGTCGTCGAAATCGACACCGCCGACTTCACCGTCCTCCGGAGGATGGACCTGTCCGCCTACTCCTGCCTCGGACAGCCGTCGCTCGCCGGCGACCACTTGTGGGTCGCGTACTGGTGCGGCCGGGGCGAGAAGGGCGGCGTCCTCGGGCTCGACCTGTCGGCGGCGGCGCCCGAGCCGGTCGTGATCGCCGAGGGCGTCTACTACGACACCCCGCACATCGCCGCGGGCGGGAGCACGCTGGTGGTGGGTATGCCGGGGGCCGGCAAAGCCGACCTGATGGTGTACGACGTGAGCACCACCCCCGCCACCCTGCGCGGCACCATCGACAGCGCCACGTCCCACTACGGCTACCTGAGGGACCTCGCCATCACGCCGGACGGCTCCATGGTCATCGCGCCGGTGGAGGACCGGTACGAAGGGTGGGACACCACCAGCCTGACCAAGATCCGCACGTTCGCCGGGGAGCCGGCGCCAGGCGCATTCGCCAAAGCCGTCGCGGTCAGCCCGGACGGCGAACACCTGGCCGGCGGATCCGCCAGCCCCGGCTCCACCATTGCGTTGTACGACACGGCGACCGCGGAGAGGACCCACACCTACAACACGCCGTTCTACACAGAGGTAACGACGAGCGTCGCCTTCACCGGCAGCAACGACGTCGTCAGCCTGACGGTGGAGATGACTACCGGAAGGCTCTACCTGTGGCGGCTGGACAACGTCTTCCTCCCGTCCACCACCCTGACCTTGACTCCTCCGTCCACCGGCACCGCGTACGAACCGCTCACCCTGACAGGCAGGCTGACGCTGCCCGACGGTGCCACACCGGGCACCCAGCCGATCGTGGTGACCCGGAGCTACGAGGGCGGCCAGACGACGCTCCCCAGCGTGACCACCGCGGATGACGGCACGTTCACCGTCTCCGACATCCCCCCTGCCGGCGGTTGGTTCAGCTACAAGGCGTTGTGGGAGGGTGATTCGAACTACCGGGGCAGCATCTCGGACTGGGCGTCGGTCACGCTGGCGAAGCACGAGTCGTCGATCACCCTGTCCGGGCCGGCCGAGGCGGTCGTCGGGGAGGAGATCCGGGTCACCGGAAAGCTGGACACCGGGGCGGAGAGCATCGCGCCAGGAGCCTCGCTGACGGTGAAGCGCGCCATCAGGATCGACGACCGGATCGTCTCCACGTTCCTGCCGGAGGTGACCGCCGCGGCTGACGGCTCGTTCGCCTTCACCGACACTCCGCCCCGGGCGGGCAAGTACATCTATCAGCTCACGTGGGCGGGCGACGGCGGGTCCCTGAAGGTGCGGGCCCAGCACCTGATGCTGGTCGGAGAAGCGCAGTAGACGCTGGGCCATTCGTACTGCCGCGAAGGCGACATCCCACCCTGCCCGCCCCGGCCGGAAGCCGACGATAATGACGGCCATGGCAGGGGCGGCGGAGCGGGCGCGGGCGGACGGGTGCGAGCCCGGTGCCGCCCGGCCGGGCCGTGTCCGGCGGCGTCTGCCGTCGTGGCTTCCGGCCCGGCTGCTCGCGTCGGCGCTGGGGCTGACCGTCCTCCTGCTGCTGGCGCCGGCCGCCGCCGCGGCGTCGGCCGTGCCGGCCTGGCCCGCCTGGACCCTGGTGGCCGCGGCGGGGGTCTCGTTCGCGGGAGCCGTGGTGACCGGCGCCCGCTCCGGCCCTGGCGTACGACCCCTGCCGGTGGCGTTCGTCGCGCTGCTCGCGGCGATCACGCTCACGGCGGCCCTGGTCTACAGAACGGACGGATGGCAGACGCTGTTCTCCCTGCTCGCCGTGGCCGTGGCGATCGTGCTCCCGGTCCGCGCGGCGCCCCCGCTCGTCGCCGTCACGGCCGCGCTCGCCGCGATCGTCCCCGTGGGCGGCAGGTCGGTCGGCGACGCCCTGTGGGGCACCGCCCTGACCACCCTGTTCGCCGGGATCACCACGTACGGCTTCCGCCGGATGAGCGAGGTGATCGAGGAGCTCGGCCGGACCCGGGAGAAACTGGCCGTCGCCGCCGTCTCGGCCGAGCGCCTGCGTTTCTCGCGCGACCTGCACGACCTGCTCGGCCACACGCTCTCGATGGTGGTCGTCAAGGCCGAGGCCGTACGCCGGCTGGCCCCGCGCGACACGGACGCGGCCGTGCGGCACGCGGCGGACATCGAGGCCATCGGGCGGCAGGCACTGACCGAGGTGCGCGAGGCGGTCACCGGCTACCGGGACGCGAGCCTCGCCTTCGAACTCGACAGCGCCCGGGCGGCCCTGGCCACGGCCGGCGTCGACTGCGTGGTGAAGGAGTCGGGGCCCGCGCTGACGCGGGAGACCGACATGCTGCTGAGCTGGGTCGTCCGGGAGGGGGTCACGAACGTCGTGCGGCACTCCGGCGCCCGGCGCTGCGTCATCACGCTGCGCCGCGACCGCGACCCGGTGCTGGTCGAGATCAGCGACGACGGGGCCGGCGGTGCCGTCGGCGAGGAGGACGGCAGCGGCCTGCGCGGGCTGCGCGAGCGCCTGGCCGCCGCGGGCGGGCGGCTGACCGCCGCCCGCCTGCCGCGGGGATTCGTCCTCACGGCCGAGATCCCGCACGCGGGCGTGGACGACGACGACCGGGAGGACGGCCCGTGACCCGGGTGCTGATCGCCGAGGACCAGACGATGATGCGCGACGCGCTCACCGTGCTGCTCGACCTGGAGGACGACTTCGAGGTGGTCGCGCAGGTCGCGTCGGCGGGCGAGGTCGTTCCCGCCGCGCTGCGGGCCAGGCCCGACGTGGCCCTGCTCGACATCGAGATGCCCGGCGGCAGCGGGCTCGACGCGACCGCGGACCTGCGGGCCGCCCTCCCGGAGTGCGTGGTGGTCATCGTCACGACGTTCGGGCGGCCCGGTTACCTGCGCCGGGCGCTGGACGCGGGCGCGCGCGGCTTCGTGGTCAAGGACCGGCCCGTCGGCGAACTGGCCCAGGCGATCAGGCGCGTGCTCGCGGGCGAGGTCGTGGTCGACCCCGCCCTGGCCACGGCGGCCCTGAGCGCCGGGCCGAACCCGCTGACGCCGCGCGAGCGGGAGGTGCTCGCCGCCGCCGCCGACGGCTCCACCGCCGCCGACATCTCACAACGCCTCTACCTGTCGGAAAGCACCGTACGCAACCACCTGTCGGCGTGCATCACCAAGACCGGCACCCGCAACCGCATGGAGGCCGTCCGGGTCGCCCGCCACAACGGCTGGCTCTGAGCACTCAACGGCTGAGGTACTCCTCGCCGAGGGCGCGCAGGCGGGCGTGCGCGGACCCGTACACGTCCGGGTCGCCCAGGTACGCCTTGGGCAGCTTGGCCACCATCGTGTAGTTGGTGTCGCAGACGTTGCCGACCGGGGCCTCCCCGCCCTGGCTGACGAGCTGGTAGGCGTCCAGCTCGTCGAGCCCGGTGAGGGTGGCCGCCCAGGTGACGAGGTCGTGCTGGCTGATGCGGTAGGCGTCCTCCAGCGGCCGGGCCGAACCGGTCGACATGATGTGGCGGTCGTCCTCGAGCCGGGGCCAGGGCGTGGCGACGCCCTTGATGAGCTCGACGGCGACGACCGTGTTCATCGCCGCCTCGACGGCGGTGCCGCAGACCTCGCCGTGACCCTGGCGGCAGTGGCCGTCACCGATCGCGAACAGCGCGCCCGGCACGTTGACGCCCAGGTAGGCGGTGACCCCGGCGCGCAGCTCGGGGGTGTCCATGTTGCCGCCGTGGGCGTCCGGGGTGATGGTCATCCGCGCCTCGGCGGCGGCCGGGGCGACGCCCACGGTCCCGTGCATCGGGTCGAGCGGCATCTCGACGGCGAAGCCGCCGCGCCGCGCCCGGTAGCGCACGGTCCGCCGCTCGGCGTCTACCTCGTACATCCACACGGCCTCCTCCAGCGGCGGCTGGAGCGTCGCGGTGGTGTGCGTGCCGGTCAGCGCGCCGAAGTGGGGGAACGTCGTGGAGACCGCCCAGTCGCGGGCGGGCTCGATGGAGACGAAGTGGAGGGCCAGGGTGTCGCCGGGCTCGGCCCCCTCGACGTGGAACGGGCCGGTGACCGGATTCAGATACGGGAACTCGCAGACCTGCGACGGCAGGTCGGCGGTGCCGCGCACCCGGCCGCCGAAGCAGTCCTCGGTGTACAGCTCCAGCACCGCGCCGGGGGCGACGGACTCGACGGCGGGGCGGCCGCCGAAGGTGTAGCACAGGTCGTCGGGACCGGGACGGTAGGACACGACGTTCACTCGTTGGCCTCCGGGGTGACGGCGGACAGGGTGGGGCGCCGGCCCATCAGGGAGGAGCCGACGAGGATCACGATGCCGATGGCCAGCCAGACGAACCCGAGCACCTGGGCGGCGACCTTGGCGTTGATCACGACGTAGAGCAGGATCAGGAAGCCGATCGCGGGGGCCACGAGGTGCCGCCACCAGTCACGGCTGCGGTGGCGTACGACGTAGTGGACGACGACCGACACGTGCAGGGCGAGGAACGCGGTCATCGCGCCGAAGTTGACCAGCGAGCCGAGCAGCGTGATGCCGTCCTTGCGCGTGCTCATGAACAGGCCGAGGACCAGCGACACCCCGGCCACCAGGAACGTGGCGTTGACCGGCACCTTGTGCTTGGGGTGCACCTTGCCGAGGAACTTCGGGAGCTGGCGGTCGCGGGCCATCGCGAACAGCAGGCGGGAGGTGGCCGCCTGGGCGACGAGGGAGTTGGCGAAACCCCAGGCCACGGCGGTGGCGACGGCCGTCAGCACGCTCAGCCAGTGGCCTCCGGCGTACTCGGCGGTGTCGTAGAACGCGGTGCCCCCGGGATCGCCGTTGGTGAGCAGGTCGGCACGGTTGGGGGCGAGCAGCGCCGCCACCCAGGTCTGCACGACGAACAGCGCGCCGGCCAGGGCGAGGGCGAAGACCATCGAGCGGCCGAGCCGCCGGGTGCTCTCGCGGCTCTCCTCGGCGAGCATCGAGATGCCGTCGAACCCCAGGAACGACAGCACCGCCACGGACACGGCGCCGAACGCCAGCGGCCAGGAGAACGTCGAAGAGTCGAAAAGCGGGCTGAGGGCGTTGCCGTGGCCCTTGCCCTGCGCCAGCGCGACGATCCCGACGACCAGGAAGATCGCCAGCACGATCAGCTCGGCGACCAGCATGATCTTGTTCATCCTGGCGGTCATCTCGATGCCGAGGTAGTTGACCACCGTGTTGAGCACGATGAAGGCGATCAGCCACACCCAGATCGGCACTCCGGGCACGAACGACGTCATGGCGGCGCTCGCCACGAGGTACAGCAGCGCCGGCACCAGCACGTAGTCGAGCAGGATCACCCAGCCCGCGAGGAAACCGACCGGGGCGGCGATGCCCCGGCCCGCGTACGTGTAGACCGAGCCCGCCATCGGGAACGCGCGGGCCATCTGGGCGTACGACAGGGCGGTGAACGCCATCGCGACCATGCCGATCACGTAGGCGAGCGCCACCATCCCGCCGGACGACTGGAAGACGCTGCCGAAGATGCCGAACGGCGCGATCGGCACCATGAAGATCAGACCGTAGATGAGCAGGTCGGCGAAGCTCAGCGAGCGCCGCAGCTCCTGTTGATAGCCGAAGCGCTCGACACCGGGCGCCTCTGGTTGAGGGGAGGACATGGATCGGCTCCTTGAAGCACGGGTCCGTGAAGCACGGGGGCAGAGCCGTACGATAGGGGCAATCCTTGAAAACGAAAAGGTTTCTGTTGGAAGTTTTACGCTCGCTACACCGACGTGACGACCTCGAAGTCCAGCCCGTCGGCCCGCGCGACGTACACCCGCTGGCGCACCCGGCCACCGGCCAGCGTGAGCCGGCCGCGCCCGGAGACGACCGTCGTGCCGTCGGCGACCGCCTCGACGGCCGGCACCGCAAGCGTGCCCGCGCGCCGCGCCAGGGCGGCCAGCATCAGCACGCCCTCGTAACCGCCGTGCCCGTGCCCGTTCAGCAGCGGCGCCTCGGGGCCGAACATCGCGGTGTAGCGCTCGGCCAGGCCGAGGTTGGCGTCGGTGGCGATGCCGCCGAAGTAGCCCATGGCGGCGTACAGATCGCCGGTCGTGTCTCCCCCGGTCGCGAGCAGGCCGTGCTCCTCCAGCGCGCCGCACAGCCGCGCGCAGCCGAGGCCGCTCGCGGCGAAGGCCCGGTTGAACGCGATCAGGTCGCTGCCGATGAGGGTGAGCAGGACGGCGTCCGGCCGCACGGCGGCCAGTTGCTCGATCAGCAGGTCCATCGCGGTGGTCCCGGGCGGGACGAGCCGCTCCCCCACGACCGTCGCGGACCGGGCGCGCAGGTGCCCGCGGGCCGAGGCGTGCACCAGGCGCGGCCAGACGTAGTCGTTGCCGAGCAGGAACCAGCGCCGGGCCCGCCGGTGCTCGACCAGCCAGTCGATCCCCGGCCCGACCTGCAGCGAGGCGGGCTCGCCGAGGTGGTAGACGCCCGGACGGCGGACGCCGCCCTCGTACGGCGGGGTGTAGACGAAGGGGGCCGCGCCGCCCAGCGCCCGTTCGACCGCGACGCGCACGTCGCTGGCGTGGGTGCCGACCACCGCCTGCACCGCCCCGGAGCGCACCAGCCCCCGCACCTCCCCGGCGACCGCGGCCGGGCCGCGGCCCCCGTCCACGAGAACGAGTTCGACCGGCCTGCCCAGCACTCCCCCGGCGGCGTTGACCTCCCGGGCGGCGAGCACGGCGCAGTTGATCGCTCCCGGCCCGAGCAGGCCGAGCACGCCGGAGACCGGCACCACCAGCGCGACGCGGAGCGTGTCCGCGGGCAGCAGATGAGCCTCGAGAGGGTCGATGACGACTGTGACAGGATCGGCCACGTGCACGAGTATCCCCTGACCGAACAGGTGACCGGCCTCGGGTCGTCACTCGCCTACCTGCTGAGCCGGGCCGAGCGCAGCGTCAACCGCGGACTGGCCGCCGCGCTCGCCGCCGAGGACGTGACCGTCGAGCAGTGGCGCATCCTGCAGGCGCTCGCGGACGGGCGCGGGCACTCGATGGGCGACCTGGCCGAGGCCGCGCTGATGCCCCACCCCACGCTGACCAAGGCGGTGGACAGGCTGGTGGAACGCGCGGTGGTCTACCGGGGGCACGACCCGGCCGACCGCCGCAAGGTCGCGGTCTTCCTCGCCGACCGAGGCCGCGACCTGCTCGCCCGCCTGGAGGCGGGCATCGCCGAGCACCAGCGGGCGATCCTCGCGGCGTACGGCCCGGCCCGCACCGAGCGGCTCATGCGCGACCTGGAGTCACTGCTGGCCTCCCTGGAGGCCTGACAGGCGTCGCGCTCGCAGGACGCTGTCATGGGTGTGGTGTGTGCCCGCGGGCGTGGGAGTGGTCCGCGGGCGGGTTTCGTTGATCAGGACGGTCCAGTCGTGGTCGAGGAGCCCGGCGATGTCCCCGGGCTGGTAGTAGTCGCCGGGGTCGAAACCGGGGCGCGGGGACAGACCGGAGAGATCGTGGGTGGCGAAGAGCAGGGTGCCGCCGGGGGCGACGGCGTCCAGCAGGCCGCGCAGCGCGGCGTGGTCCGGCCGGCGTGGGAGCGGGAAATACTGCGCGGAGACCAGGTCGAACGCGCGAGCCGGGGGCGGCACGGCGATCAGGTCGGCGCATTCCCATGCCACGCCGCCCGCGACGTCCGCCGCCGCGGCGGCGGCCCGGCGCAGGGCGGTCCGGGAGACGTCGACGGCTGTGACCTGCCAGCCGCGCCGGGCCAGCCAGAGCGCGTCGGCGCCCTCGCCGCATCCGACGTCGAGAGCCCGCCCCGGCGGCAAGCCGGCGACCTCGGTGACGAGCACTCCGTTGGGTGCGCCGCTGAAAACCTGGTCGCGGTCGCGATACATCTCATCCCAGGACCGAGCGTCCATCGTCCTCACCTTCGCAGTAAGCGGGCCTCCGCCAACCTGCCCGTCGCTGGACGAACCGGCAAAGTTCTTTGCGAAAACCGCAAAGCGCGGGCACAGTGAACGGATGAGCGAAGACGTCGACGCCGTGCTGGCCGCGGTCGGACCACGGCTGCGCGAGTTGCGACGCCGCCGCGGAGCCACCCTGACCGCCCTGTCGGAGACCACCGGCATTCCGGTCAGCACCCTGTCGCGTCTGGAGTCCGGGCAGCGCAAGCCGGGCCTGGAACTGCTGCTGCCCCTGGCCAGGGCCTATCAGATGCCGCTCGACGAACTCGTCGGAGACCCGGCAGGCGGCGACCCCCGGGTCCGTCCTCGGCCGTTCACCCACAACGGCATGACCGTCATCCCGCTGACCCGCGAATCCGGCGGGCTTCAGGCGTTCAAGCAGATCCTCCCCGCCGGCCTGGCCGACGGCGCACCAGATCCGCGCTCACACGAGGGGTACCACTGGCTGTACGTCCTCAACGGGCGGCTGCGTCTCGTGCTCGGCAACCAGGATCTCGTCCTCACCGCCGGCGAGGTCGCCGAGTTCGACACCCACCTCCCCCACTGGTTCGGCAACGCCGACGCGCGGCCGGTGGAGTTCCTGAGCATCCTCGGCCCCCAGGGCGAACGCGTCCACATCAAAGCCCGCTACCGGCCTGCCTGACCTCCGTCTTGCCCGGCCGCGTCCCGCGGCGTACGTTCGACTGTGTGACCGGAATCGTCATCCCGGTCACGACCACTGGGAGGGGGCGCGGTGACGGACCTCGACTCCCGGCCGGCGGGCCCGGCCCCCACCTGGCGGGAGCGCGAGCGGCGGGCCGAACGCATCCTGGACGCCGCGGGCGAACTCCTGGTGGCCTGGGGATATCCGCGCATCACGGTCGAGGACGTGGCCCGGCGGGCGGGCGTCGGCAAGGGCACCGTCTACCTGCACTTCAGCACGAAGGACCTGCTCTTCCTCGCGGTGCTGATACGGGCCGAGGCCCGGATCATCGAGCGGTTCGCCGCCGGGGTCCGCGCCGACCCCTCCGCGGTCCTGCTCAGCAGCGTGGCCAGGTCCACGTACCTGTGGATGCACGAGGAGCCGATCTTCCGCGCGACGCTCCTCGGCGACGGTGACACCCTCGGCACGCTGAGCAGGAGCGCCGCCGAGAACCTGCCGGACCTGCTCGACGTGCGCGACCGCACGCTCCGGGCGCACGTCGAGGTGCTGCGCGAGCACGGTTTGGTCCGCACCGAGCAGTCCCCGGCCCTCCAGGTCCACGCGTACGAGTCGATCCTGACCGGCTTCGTCACGATCGAGCCTCTGTCGCCGTCCACCATGCCCGCCCTGGCGGACAACGCGGACATGATCGCCCATGTCGTCCGGTCGGCCTTCGAGCTCCCGGGGCGGCCCGAGAGCGTCCGGGCGGCGGCGCCGCGGGTGAACGAGATCTACCAGCGCCTGCTGGACCGGCTGAACTCTGCTGTATCGACCGCACGGGAGATCCACCGGCACAGACGCACCTGACACGTGGAGGTAGGCATGAGCACTTCCAGCACGGCGGGACCCGTCAACCTGTTCGACGCGGACCTGGTGCGCGATCCGTTCGGGGGCTACTCGCACCTGCGGGAGCAGGCCCCGATGGTGCGCGGCTCCTTCCCCGGCCTGGACTCCCCGGTCTGGCTCGTCACGCGGTACGACGACGTCAAGACCGTGCTGAGCGACCGCCGGTTCGTCAACAACCCGGCCAACGTGCCGGGAGCGGACGTGCACAACATCCGCCAGCAGCTCATCGAGGCCCGCGGCATCCCTCGCGAGTACGCCGCGTACATCCTGGACAGCGTCCTCGACTCCGACGGCGACGACCACCTCCGGCTGCGCAGGCTGGTCTCGCGCGCCTTCACCGCCCGCCGGGTGGCGGAGCTGCGGCCCCGGGTCGAGGAGATCGCCGAAGACCTCCTCGACCGGCTTCCCGGCCACGCCGAGGACGGCGTCGCCGACCTGATCGAGCACTTCGCCTATCCCCTGCCGATCACCGTCATCTGCGAGCTGGTCGGCATCCCCGAGGAGGACCGCCCGCTGTGGCGGGAGTGGGGCAGGAACCTGGTCTCGCTCGAACCGGGAGCGATGGCCGAGCCGCTGCGGCACATGGTGACCTACATCCGCGAGCTCATCGCCCGCCGCCGGTCCGAACCGGCCGGCGACCTGCTGACCGGTCTGATCCGCGCCCATGACGAGGACGGCGACCGGCTGACCGACACCGAGATGGTCACCATGGTCCTCACGCTCGTCCTCGCCGGGCACGAGACCACCGCCCACCTGATCGGCAACGGCACCGCCGCCCTGCTGACCCACCCGGACCAGCTCGCCGCGCTGCGGGCCGACCCGGGACTTCTGCCGCGCGCCGTGCACGAGCTGATGCGCTGGTGCGGGCCCGTCCAGGGCACCCGGATCCGGTACGCCGCCGAGGACGTCGAGATGGACGGCATGACCGTGCGCCGGGGCGAGCCGGTGATGGCGGTGCTGGTCTCCGCCAACTACGACCCCCGGCGCTTCGACGACCCCCACCGTCTGGACATCGCCCGCGAGCCCGACGGGCACAAGGAGGTCCACGTCGGCTTCGGTCACGGCCTGCACTACTGTCTGGGCGCGGCGCTGGCCCGGCAGGAGGGCGAGGTGGCCTTCGGCGCGCTGCTGCGCCGCCACCCCCGGCTCGAACTGGCCGTCGCGCCGGAGGATCTCGACCGGCAGTTTCTCCCGTTCTCCTGGCGTCTTGCCCGCCTTCCCGTACGCCTGGGTGCGTAGTCTTCCCTCGTGAGCAGCGACAGGACCCTCCGGCCTCCCGTCCGGATCGCCGTCACGGGGCACCGGGACCTCGATCCCGAGACCGAGTCGCTCGTGGACGCGGAGGTCCGGAGGTTCCTGCGGGAGTACGCCCCCCACGTGGTCGGCATCTCGTGCCTCGCCCTCGGGGCGGACCAGATCTTCGCCGCCGCGGTCCTCGACCTCGGCGGCGTTCTGGAGGCCGTCGTGCCCGCCCGCGAGTACGGCGAGGGCGCCTTCCGCGCGTTGCTGGCCGGGGCGAGCGAGATCCGCAGGCTGCCGTTCGAGCGCGCTTCCCCCGAGGCGTACGCAGCCGCGAACGACCTGTTGATCGAGACGGCCGATCTGCTCGTCGCCGTGTGGGACGGGCTTCCGGCGCGGGGGTCGGGGGGGACGGCGGAAGCGGTCACGGCGGCGGCGCGCCGGCGCGTGCCTGTGCGTGTCATCTGGCCCTCGGGAGCGACGAGGGTTGACACGGTCTGAGGCATCGGCTCACCTCGAAAGGTGGAGGTGCTACCGGAGTCAGAGTTCCCCGCCCTGTACCGCGCCGTCGACCGCACCGCCGTCACCAACCAGCGCAGGCTGCTGACAGCAACCTCCGTCCGCCTGTCGTCCCTGGTCACGGCCGCCGTCTGTGGATCGTTCAGTCTCGTCGTCGGGCGACTGGACCTGACGGCGACGATCGCTGCGGGGGCGATGGGGGTGGCCCTCGTCACCGAGGTCTACCTGCTGACCGCCCGCCCCGACCGGCGCTGGTACGAGGCGCGGGCCGCCGCGGAGTCCGCCAAGACGCTGGCGTGGCGCTACCTGGTGGGCGGCGAGCCGTTCGGCCTCGGCGCCTTCACCGGCCGGCGTGCCGCCGACGGCGCACCGGACGGCGAACCCCGCGTGCCGGACGAGGAGCGCGGCCACACGGCCGACGGGCTCCTGCTGCGCCGCTTCAGCGAGATCACCTCCGACCTGCACACCATCGGCCCGGTCTCGGTGTTCGACGGCGACTCGCAGGTCACCGAGGGCATGCGCGCGGTCAGGGCGCTGCCTCTGGAGGAACGCCGGCGCCACTACGTCACCGGCCGGCTCAACGAACAGCGCGCCTGGTACACCGCCAAGGCCCTCGACAACCAGCGCCGGGCCGCCAGATGGCTGCTCCTGGTGGCCGCGGCGGAGGCGCTGGGACTGGTCACCGCCGCCGTGAAGGCCGCACTGGGCGGAGACGGCCCGGACATCGACCTGCCCGGCATGCTGGGCGGGGTCGCCGCCGCAGGCGTGGCCTGGTTGCAGACGCGTCAGCACCAGCAGATCGCGAGCGCCTACGCCGTCGCGGCGCTGGAACTCGGACATATCGTCGTCCGCGCGGACTGGCCGTCCACGGAAGCGGAATGGGCCCATTTCGTCGACGAGGCGGAAGAGGCGATAGCCCGCGAGCACATGCTGTGGTCGGCGTCCCATGCCTTGTCGAGCGATTAGTACATTAGTGGCAATTAGGGGATTTTTGGTACCGGCCAACCGAATCAGCCCGCAGTCCTGACCCTTAAGAAGGAGCGCCAGGGTGGCGGGTGCGGTAGCGTTAGCCGCCTACCGTTCCTTGCATCGTTATTCGATTGCACGTTCGCATTGGTGGGGCTAATGAACATTACCGATGAGAAGCAGTCCGAGGTCCCATCAAATGTGACGGACCTTCGAGACATTCCACTCTCCCACGTCTCCGACATCGACCGCGAGGGCATTATCCGGAGGGTCCTTCCGGAGACCCCGGTCGAACGCGTGCCCGTCGCGCGCTTCAACTCGTCGATCTGACCTTCCTCGCGGTGAATCGTCCCTCGGTGCCGTTCCGGCAGTTCGTGCTCAAGGTGCACAGCCGGTGCGACCTGGCCTGCGACCACTGCTACGTGTACGAGCACGCCGACCAGTCATGGCGGAGCCGGCCTGCCGTCATGGCGGACGAGACCGCGACGTGGGCCGTCACCCGCATCGCCGAGCACGTCAAGAGCCACGGGCTCGCCCAGGCGCACGTCGTGCTGCACGGTGGCGAGCCCCTGCTGGCCGGCCACGGCCGGCTCGGGCGCCTCATCGCCGAACTGCGCGGCCGCCTCGGGGGGCTGTGCACGCTGGACCTGCGGGTCCACACCAACGGCGTGCTGCTCGACGAGCGTTTCCTCGACCTGTTCGAGGAACACGACGTCAAGGTCGGGGTCTCACTGGACGGCGACCGGGCCGCCAACGACCGGCACCGGCGCTACGCCGACGGCCGCAGCAGCTACGATCGCGTCATCCGGGCCGTGGAGCGGCTACGGCGCCGTCCTCGGCTGTATGCGGGGTTGCTGTGCACGATCGACGTCGCCAACGACCCCGGGGCCGTCTACCGGGCGCTTGCCGCCCTGGAGCCGCCGCGCGTCGATTTCCTGCTCCCCCATGCGACGTGGGACTCCCCTCCCTCGCGGCCGACTCCGACGGCCTACGCGGACTGGCTGATCGAGATCTTCGAAATCTGGTCCGCCGAGGGCCGCGTTGTGCCCGTGCGCATGTTCGAGTCGATCCTGCGCACCAGCCGCGGCGCCCCGAGCCTCACCGAGTCGCTCGGACTCGAACCTGCCGACCTGGTCGTCATCGAGACCGACGGGACCTACGAGCAGGCCGACTCGCTCAAGGTCGCCTACGAGGGCGCGCCGGCCACGGGGCTCGAAGTGTTCCACCATGACCTCGACACCGTCGCGCGGCACACCGGCGTGCTCGCCCGGCAGCAGGGCCTCGGCGGACTGTGCGCGACCTGCCGGGCCTGTCCGGTAGTGAACAGTTGCGGCGGCGGCCTGTACGCGCACCGATACCGGACCGGGTCCGGCTTCGCGAACCCCAGCGTCTACAGCGCCGACCTGTTCAAGCTCATCACGCACATCCGGCGGAGAACCGCCATGCCCACGCACTCGGTGCCCGCCGCCACCATGGACGCCCTCTCGGCGGGCTATGGCGACGAGGAGGACGTCCGCTGTCTGGCCGCGGCGCAGCGCACGATGCGCCGGGCGCTGCTGGCCGGCGTCAACGCGCACGGGTCCGCGACCGCGGGGTGGGAGTGGCTCACCCGCCTCGACGCCGAGCACCGGGACGCCGTCGACGCCGTGCTCGACCATCCGTACGTGCGGGAGTGGGCGGTGCGGTGCCTGCGCCAGGACGGCGACGCCGGCTACCTCGCCAACATCGCCGGGGCCGCGGCCGTCCGGGCGGGCACCGTCGCCGAAATCGCGATCACGGCGGTGGACGGCGTGTTCCACCTTCCCACCCTGGGAGCGTTCGAGGCGGGCTCGGCCGCCACGGCCCGGCTGGTCACCGAGGGGGGGCGGTTCTCGCTGGAGGACCTGCCCGGCGCGGTCTGGCACCCCCTGCGACGCCTGACCGCGGAGGGTCTGTCCGTCGTGCTTGAGGACACCGATCCCCATCGGCACTGCCACGGCCACCCGGCGGCCGGGCGGCTCTCCGAGGATGAGGCGGCCGCGTGGCAGCGCATGTTCGCCGAGGCATGGGCCCTCATCCAGTCGGACCATCCCGCGTACGCCTCCGGGCTGCGTGCCGGGCTGACCACGCTGGTGCCGCTCGACCCGCCCGCAGGGGGCGGCAGCGCCAGTTCGGCGGCCCGCAACGCGTTCGGGGCCGTGGCCGTCGCGCCTCCCGCCGATCCGGCCACCCTCGCGCTGCTGCTGATCCACGAGTTCCAGCATGTGAAGCTGGGCGCCGTGCTCGACCTGGTCGACCTGTGCGATCCCACGCACACCGGGCTCTACTACGCGCCCTGGCGGCGGGAGAGCCCGCGGCCTCTCGAGGCACTGCTGCAGGGGGTGTACGCGCATCTGGCGGTCGCGGACTTCTGGCGGGTGCGGCGGCACCGCTCCGAGGACGGCCCCGGCGAGGTGCAGTTCGCGCTGTGGCGGGAGCAGACGGCCCGGGCGATCGGCGACCTCGACGGCTCGGGGGGCCTCACGCCTCTGGGCACGCGCTTCGTCTCCGGCATACGCCGGACGCTGGAGCCGTGGCTGGACGAGCCGGTCTCCGCCAGCTCGGCCGCGGCCGCGGCCGAGCTGGCGGAGCGCTACCGGGCGGAGTCCGCGGCCCTGCGGCGCTGACCCGTCGTCCCGGCATTTCCCGGCAGCGGCACTTTCCTGACATAGGCCTCGTTCCTATAGTGAAATCCGGGAAGGAGGCGAATGGCGAATCCACACACGCCCGCTCAACCCCCGGGGCCGTACTTCTTCCTCAGTTACGCGCACGTTCCCCCGTACGATCCGGCGGACGGCGGCGATCCCAACCAATGGGTGGAGAAGCTGTTCAAGGTGCTTTGCGAGCACATCATGCACCTGACCAGAGTGCCCCCCGGCGCGGCCGGATATATGGACAGAGAATTACGCACCGGGGACAACTGGCCCCAAATGCTCTCCGAGCGCCTATCCAGTTGCCGGGTTTTCGTCCCCCTGTATTCGCCTCGATACTTCGAGAGCGAGCACTGCGGGAAGGAGTGGGCCGCCTTCCTTGAACGGGTTCCCGGGCACACCGGACCTGCGGCGATCGTGCCCGCCATCTGGGCCCCGATGCGCACGATGACTCTCCCCCGAGCGGCCCAGGCCATCCAGTTCAACCACACGGACCTCGGCACCCGCTACGCCGAGGAGGGCTTCTACGGGATCATGAAGCTCAGCAAGTATCGGAGCCAGTACCAGACGGCGACGCTGGGGCTCGCGCAGCGGATCATCGAGGTGGCCGAGACCTCACCCATGCCGTACGGCAAGATCCGCGACTACACCACCGTGCCGAGCGCGTTCGCCGACCATACGCCGGAGCGGCCGGTGACCGTCACCGTCGTCGCCCCCGACCTGCGGCATCTTCCGGACGGCCGGGATCCGTACCACTACGGGCGCACCGCGTACGAGTGGGACCCGTACCGCAGCCGCAACGGCATGCGGCCCCTGGCCGACTGCGCCGCCGAGGTCGCCCGTTCCCGCGGCTTCCTCCCGGACGTGGGCACGCTGGAGGACCACGGCCGGACGCTGGAGGCCGAAGCACCGAACGCGCCGGGTGTGATGCTGGTCGATCCCTGGGCGACCTCCCAGGCCGACTGTCAGGAGGCGCTGCGCGGGGTGAACCGGCCGGGGCGGCAGTGGATCACCGTGATGGTGCCGTGGAACCGGGACGACCCGGAGACCGTGGAGCACGAGCCCCGGCTCAAGGGCTGTCTGAGGGAGGCGCTCGGGCACAAGCTGTCGGAGCCCGCGGCCTCACCCGAGGTGCCGAGCCTGGAGGCTTTCCGGAGTTTGCTGCCCGACGCGTTGCACAAGGCGACACAGCAGTACTTCAAGCACGCCCCCGCCTACCCGCCGGAGGGCGCGAGAGTCGACAGACCCAGGCTTATCGGGCCGGAGGAGTAACGACATGAGCGAGGGCCGGATCGTCACCTTCTACTCGTACAAGGGCGGTACGGGGCGGACGATGGCGCTGGCGAACACGGCATGGGTTCTCGCGAGCGGCGGCAAGCGCGTGCTCGTCGTCGACTGGGACCTGGAGTCGCCCGGCCTGCACAAGTTCTTCCGCCCCTTTCTCGACAGCGGCGTGGTGACCACCACCTCCGGAGTCATCGACCTCATCACCACCTATCAGTGGGCGGCGATGAAGCAGGCGGCGAGGCCGCGCGACTGGCACCGGCAGTACGCCCGAGTCGAACCGCACGCCGTCTCCCTCGACTTCGACTTCCCCGGTGAGGGCACGCTCGACTTCCTCTCAGCGGGCCGGCAGAACCGCGACTACTCCTCTCTCGTCTCCGGTTTCGACTGGGACACCTTCTACGAGCGACAGGGCGGCGGGCAGTTCTTCGACGCGCTGCGCGACGACATGAAGGCCTGCTACGACTACACGCTCATCGACAGCCGCACCGGCCTGAGCGACATCGCGGAGATCTGCACCGTGCAGCTGCCCGATGTGCTCGTCGCCTGCTTCACCCTCTCGGACCAGGGCATCGAGGGCACCTCGTCGGTGGCGCGGCACATCGACGACCGCTACGGGGACCGCAACATCCGCGTCCTGCCCGTGCCGATGCGCGTGGAGATGGGCGAGAAGGAGAAGTGCGACGCGGGCCGGAGCCTGGCCAAGCGGCGGTTCGACAAGTTCCCCCGCGGCATGAGCCAGGAGGAGGCCGACCAGTACTGGGGCGCGGTGGAGATCCCCTACACGCCCTTCTACGCCTTCGAGGAGATCCTGGCGACCTTCGGCGACGAGCCGAACCGGCCGACCTCGATGCTGGCCGCGTTCGAGCGCCTGACCGCTGTGATCACTGAAGGCGAGGTCACGTCCTTCCCACAGATGGAAGAGTCGTTGCGTCTTCGCCACCTGGACGCGTTCACTCGCCGGCACCCCGCTCACCAGGCCGATGTGTACCTCAGCTACGCCTCCGAGGACCGGATGTGGGCCGACTGGATCGCCGCCCTGCTCGACCGGTACGGCTACCGGGTGAAGCTGCGCGGCGTCGACACCGACGAGGCGCTGGAGTTCGGCGGCGAGGGGCTGCGGACGGTCGTCGTGCTCTCGGGCGCCTACATCCGCGCGTCCCGCGGGGAGGAGGTGTGGCAGCGGCTGACCGGTCCGGAGGCATCAGGCCGCGGAGAGGTCATCCCCCTGCGTGTCTCGGAGTCGCGGTTCCCCTCACCGTTCGGCGACCGGGCGCTCGCCGACCTCACCCGGATCTCCGAGCACGCCGCGGCCGCGACCGTGCTGCGGGCTTTCGGCCGCGCCGAGGACGGGCCTGCGCTCGACACCGGAGGGCTCGGCGCCCGCTTTCCGGGGAGTGAGCCCGCCGTGTGGAACGTCCCGGCCCGCAACGCCGCCTTCACCGGGCGCGGGCTGGTGCTCGACCGGCTACGCGACCAGCTCGTCGGCGGCAGCTCGGCGGTCGTGCTGCCGCAGGCGCTGTACGGCCTCGGGGGTGTCGGCAAGACCCAGGTGGCGCTGGAGTACGCTCACCGCTTCCGCGCCGACTACGACCTCGTCTGGTGGATCTCCTCGGAGGATCCCGAGCGGATCAACTCGGCCTTCGAGGAGCTGGCGCGGCAGCTGCGCATCCCGGTGGCCGACAACATCGCCGAGGTGGTCTCCGCCGTGCGCGAGGCGCTACGCCTGGGCCGGCCGTACGGCCGCTGGCTCCTGATCTTCGACAACGCGGGAGATCCCGAGGACCTGAGGGACTTCTTTCCTGGCGGTTCGTCGGGGCACGTCCTGATCACTTCGCGCAACCAGGCGTGGTCGACGGTGGCGGCACCACTGGAGGTCGACGTCTTCAGCCAGGAGGAGAGCCTGGAACACCTCGGCCGCCGGGTGCCGGGACTGGCCTCCGAGGAAGCCCGCCGGGTGGCGGAGGCCCTGGGCAACCTGCCGCTCGCGGTCGAACAGGCCGCGGCCTGGCTCGCCGAAACCGGCCTCCCCGCGGCGACGCTGCTGGAGCAGCTCGACACCGAGGCGGCGCGCGTGCTCTCGTCCCTGAACCAGCCGGCGGACTACCCGCACCCCGTGGCCGTGACGTGGAACCTCTCCCTGACCCAGCTCCAGGAGAGCTCCCCCGCGTCGGTGCGGCTGCTCCAGCTGTGTGCCTTCTTCGCCCCCGAGCCCATCTCGATGCAGCTCCTCTACAGCGACGAGATGGTGGAGTCGCTGCTGCCGTACGACGACACGCTGCGCGAGAAGCTCGTGCTCGGCCGCGTCATCCAGGAGATCGGCAGGTTCGCCCTCGCGAAGGTGGACCAGGGCAACAACACGATCCAGGTGCACCGTCTGGTGCAGTCGGTGATCCGCAGCCAGATGCCGCAGGAGGAGCAGGAGAAGGCCTGCCACGCGGTGCACCGCATCCTCGTCGGCGCGCGCCCCCGGCAGGGCGACGTGGACGACCCGGAGAACTGGATCCGCTACGACCTGATCTGGCAGCATCTGCAGCCGTCCCGTGCCACGGAGTGCACCGAGGAGGAGACCCGGCAGCTCCTCACCGACCGCGTGCGATACCTGTGGAAACGCGGCGACTTCGACAGCGCTCTGGCCCTCGGCGAGCGGCTCGCGAACTTCTGGGAGGAGGAGTTCGGGCAGCACGACAGGCAGCGCCTCCACCTGCTGTTCAACGTGGCCAACGTGAAACGTTCGCAGGGGAAGTACGAGGAGGCCAGGGACCTCGACATGTGGGTTCGCGAGCAGCAGCTCCAGGTGGTCGGGGACAGGCACCCGCACACGCTGCTGACGGCGGGCGGCCTCGCCGCCGACCTGCGGGGGCTCGGGGAGTACGAGAGCTCGCTGGAGATGGACCGGGTCACCTACCAGCGGTGGAAGACGCTGTTCGGTGAGGACCATCCGCGCACTCTCGCCTCCGCGAACAACCTGGCGCTGTGCTACCGGCTGGTCGGCGACGCCGTCAGCGCCCGCGACCTCGACCAGGACACCCTGCAGCGGCGGACCAGGGTGCTCGGGGTGAACCACCCCTACACGTTGTTCTCCGCCGCCCACCTCGCCCGCGACCTGCGCGAGATCGGCCTCTACCGGGAGTCGGTGGACCTGTTGCGCACCACCCTTCAGCACTACCGGGAGTCGCTCGGCGAGGCGTTCGTCGACACCCTCAGGGCGGCCAAGAGCTTGGCGGTGTCGCTCCGCAGAGCCGGCGAGCAACAGGAGGCGTGGGAGCTGGCGAAGGAGACCGAAGAGCGTTACCGGCAGCGTTACGCAGGCACTCCCGACGCGCTGGCCGCGACCTTGGAGCTCGCCTGCTGCATGTCGGCGCTCGGCGACAAGGCCGGGGCCCACGAGCTGGCCGGCAGGATCGTGCACATCTACCGGCAGACCCTGGGCGACAACCACCCGGGCACTTTGATCGCGATGAACAACCTGGCGATCTACCTGCGGGGGTCCGGACAGCTGGATCGTGCGACCGCCGTCGCCGTCGCGACCCACGACGGGCTGGGCGCCAACCTGGGCCCGGCCCACCCGTTCACACTCTCCGCGGCGATCAACCTGGCGAACTGCCTCGGAGAGGAGGGACGGCGCGACGAAGCCGAGCGGCTGGAACGGCGCACTCTGGAGGCCCTGCGGGCGAAGCTCGGCGACCTCCATCCGGACACGCTCGCGTGCGAGGCCAACCTCGCCGTGACGCTGTGGTCGGCGGGACAGGTCGCGCAGGCCGAGCGCATCAGGGATCGCCTGCTGCCCGTCCTCGGCAGGGTCCTGGGCGAATCCCATCCGACCCTGGCCCACCTGAAGGAGTGGCGGCGCATCAACAGGGACCTCGAACCCCAGCCGTTCTGATGTCAGGCCGCCGACAGCCAGGTGAGCACGTCCGGCAGGACCTGGATCGCACCGAAATGGGCCGCGCCCTCCTGGATCACCACCCTCGCGCCGGGGATCCGCTGGCCCAGCCATCGGGAGTGGCCCACAGGGGAGAAGACGTCCGCTCCGCCGTGCCACAGCAGCGTCGGTACGGAGATGCTCTCCGGCTCGAAGCCCCAGGGCGAGCTGAACGCGACCGCGTCGTCCACCCAGCCCGCCGCCGAGCGCCGTACGGCCTCGGCGAAGTTGTCGGCCAGCATGGTGCGGATCCCGATGTCCGCGATGACATGGCGGTCGGGCTCGGGCAGGTCGTCGTCGAGCGCCGGCACCAGCCGCGTCGGATCCTCCCTGATCCGCTCCACCGCCGGAGAGAGCAGGTCCATCATCGCGTGGTAGCCCGTCTGGGCCGCCGTGTACTCGGCGACGTTCGACTCCGTCATGCCGTGGAACCAGTCCAGTCCCTCGGCCCCCGGAGGTGCCAGCGGGACCAGCGCGGCCACCCGCGTGGTGCGATCGGGCAGCAGCGCCGCGCAGGCCAGGGCGTGCGGGCCGCCTCCGGAACGCCCGATCACGGCGAAGCAGCCGATTCCCAGCGCGTCGGCGATGGCCGCCACGTCCTCGGCGACGTCCGCCACCGTCCTGCCGATCCTGCGATCGGACAGGCCGTATCCGGGCCGGTCGTAGGTGATGAGCCTGACCCCGAGCCGGTACAGCACGGAGGCCCGTGGGCAGGGCCCCAGCCTGCTGCCGGGCGTGCCGTGCAGCAAGAACACCGGGGTCCCCTCCAGTTCACCTCTCTCCTCGACTGCGAGCGTCCGTCCGTCATGGGCATGCACGATCGTCGTCAAGGCGCCTCCCGTCTTTTACTGCGATTTACCCCACTTCACGGTGTTTGTCATCGCAATGCGCGGCGGCAGTGTGAGGTGACGGCCTACAGGCCGGCCAGGATCTCGCGCACGCGCTCGGTGGCCGGGTGGCCGGAACCGTAGAGCGCGGTCAGGTCGCCGAGCAGGCTCGTGAGCGTCCGCCGGGCCTCCTCGTGCTGTCCGGCGGCGTGCTCCAGCTCGCCGACCTGCCGTCGCAGCTCCAGCGTCCGCAGGTCGTCCTCGGGGGAGACGCGCAGCTCGCCCGTCAGCAGCTCGCGCATCAGCCGCAGGGCCGTCTCGGTGTCGCCGAGGTGCAGCAAGCAGGTCGCCTCGCGCATCCGGACCTGGAAGGCCCGCTCGTCGCCGGGGCCCAGTTGCGCGGCCAGCTGGTGGAACGCCTGCGCGGCGCCCAGGTGGTCACCGCCGTCGAAGAGAACGTCGGCGAGGTGGACGCCGAGCCCCAGCACCTCGCTGTCGTCCGCGCCCAGGGCCCGGCTCGCCGGGACCACGGCCTCGGCGAGCACGGCGGCCGCCTCCGCGTACCGCGACTCGCGGACCAGCGAGTCCGCACGGCGTCGTGCGCGATGGAGGTCGCCACGACTGAACCCGTCCCCGTCCAGGGGCGCGGGCGTGGCGACCGCGGCGCCGCCGGTGCCGGTACGGCCGGCCGCCACGGCGTACATCCGGGCCGGGCTCGGCGCGGGTGAGGTGAAGCCCGGGAGCGGCGCGGTCTCCGACAGGTACGGCATGAGCCGCTCGTGGACCTCCCGCGCGCTCGCCGGCCGGTCCTCGGGGTCCTTGGCCAGCATCGACAGCAGCAGCTCGTCCAGTGCGGCCGGCACGCCGGTCCGCCACCGGGCCGCAGGCGCGGCCGGGACGCTCACCTGCTGCCGCATCACGCTGAAGACGGTCGGGCCGCTGAACAGCGTGCGGCCGGTCAGCAGTTCGTGCAGCACGCAGCCCAGCGCGTACAGGTCGCTGCGGGGAGTGGGCTCCTCTTGGCGCACCTGCTCGGGCGACATGTACGACTCGGTGCCGAGCAACTCGCCGGTGCGGGTCAGCTTCGTCAGCGCGGGATCGTGCATGACCGCAAGCCCGAAGTCGACCACCTGGACCGAGCCGTCCGTGCGCAGCATCAGGTTGGCCGGCTTGAGGTCGCGGTGCAGGATCCCCCTGGCGTGCGCGGCGTCGAGCACCGCGGCCACCTGCGCGCCGATCGACGCCACCCACCCGACGGGCAGCGGCCCGATCTCGGCCAGGACGTCGTCGAGCCCCGCCCCCTCCACGTACTCCATGACGATGAACTGCCGCCGTCCGCGCAGCGGGTCGTCATGCGCCCCGATGTCGTGGACGGCGGGTGTGCCCGGGTGGGACAGCCTCGCCATGATCGTGGCCTCGTGACGGAAACGTGCCTCCCACCTCTGGTCACGGACGTCGTCGGGGAACCGCACGAACTTGATCGCCACTCGGCGCCCGAGTCTCTCGTCGACGGCGCCCCAGACGTCTCCCATGCCTCCCCCGCCGGCGCGCGCCGGGTCGAGCCTGTACCTGCCGGCGATGAGGGTCACCCGCGCCTCCCCGGGACTGTCAGATCATTCGAGTCGCAGGGTGCCATCGAACAGGCCGTCGAAGCCGGCCGCAACCAGGCTCTCGCTCATCTCCCGCGCGGCCCGCATCGCGTCCTCGAATTCGAGGAGCCCGCGGAACGCCTCGCCATACCTGCGCTGCTCCTCGACGGCGAGACGGGGCAGCTGCGCGCGGCGGGGATCGAATCGCATCGAGGAGCCGAGCCTGGTCGAGGTGCCGCCGGCCGCGCGCAGGCATCCGGCGAGGAAGTGCGGGTCAAGCCGTTCCGGGTCGGTCCGGACGAGCAGGAGCTGGGCGCCCAGCACCGCGCCGGACTCCGTCATCACCCGTGGGACCGGGCCGCTTCCCGCGATGAGCGGTGCGACCACGTCCCCGGCCTCGATCCGCACCTGGCCCGCCACGTCGGCCGTACGGCCGCTCGGCGCCCTGCCGAGCAGCAGGTCCTTGGCGGTGAGCACCGGCAGGTCGCCCTCGTCCGGCATCTTGAGCGGACCCTGCATGATCGCCACCACGCCCGCGCGGACGAGCTCGCCGACGGTGGTCATCGGCAATTCCCCGCGCCCGCCGGCCACCAGCCGGGGGAGCCCGGCGCCGAGGCCGCGGAGCAGCGCCTCGGTCCGTTCCCGTACGGCCGCGTACCCCGCCGAGCCGGGTTGCTCCGACGACACCACCCGATGACCGGTGGACAGGTCGACCTCCTCATCGAGGAGGTCGATGATCCGGACGCTGCCGCTGCCCGCGGGCAGCTCGGCGCCGTCGGTGAACGCCTTCCACGCCTTGTCCGCCAGGACGAGATCCTCGCCCGCGTCGACCATCAGCACGTCGGACGGCGGGCTGTCCCCCGGCGCCGGCCGGCGTAGCACCCACAGGTCGGGAGCGCCGCTGGAGGCGGGGGCCGCTCCCGCGGAGAGCGTGATGACCGCTCTGAGCGCGCCGGCGCGCAGCAGGTTGCCCCTGATCCGCCTGCCGGGGCGCCTGGCGGCCGCGGTGCCCGGCATCATGATCACCACCAGGCCGCCGGGTTTGACGTGGGAGAGGCAGTGTTGCACCCAGGCCAGCTCCGACTCGCCGCGCGGAGGCAGGCCGTATTCCCACCGGGGGTCGCTGGTCAGCTCCTCGTATCCCCATCCGCGCTCGTTGAACGGCGGGTTGCAGACCACGACGTCGGCGAGTTCGCCGGGGAAGGCGTCGGCCCGTAGCGAGTCGCCGGCCGCCACGCTGCCCGCCGCGTCCGCGAACCGCAGGCAGATCCCGGCCAGGCGCGCCGCGCTCTCGTTGAGTTCCTGACCGAGGGCACGCGACGCGCCGGAGGCGAGCAGCAGCGTGCCGATCCCGCAGGCGGGATCCAGGACCGTCGCGCCGACGGTGCCGCCGAGCCTGGCCATCAGCTCGGCGACGGGACGCGGCGTGGCCAGCAGCCTGCGCGAGTGCAGCTCGACGTAGCGGTCGCAGATGCCCCGGAACGCCGCCGCGGGGCCCTCGGCCTCGCCCACCTCGGCGATGGCCCTGACCAGACCGGCGTCCACGGTGACCCCGTCGGGCGCGTCCGCGGGCAGCCGCCGGAGCAGGGAGTCGTCGTCCAGGCGAAGCGACTCGCGCCAGCTCGCGGGATCCTGCCGTACCGACAGCAACAGGGTCCCCGCGTAGGCGACGGCGTCGCCCAGCCGGATGTCGTCGGTGCTGGCCCGCAGCCGCTGCCACAGCCGCTCGACCGGCGCGACCTCGACATACCGTCCGTGACGGCGCAGCCACGCCTCGATGTCCGCGAGCGAGAAGGCCGGGCTGCTCGCCGTGCCTCCGACCGGCTGAGGGAAGTCCTCGAACCGCTTGCGCCAGTTACTCACCGCGGCCCTGCCCACGTCGGCGAGCCGTGCGATGTCCGCCGCGTTGACCGTGACGTCCTCGGGCCTCATCGCCGTTCCTCCGGAACCCTGCCCCTCGGAACCCTGCCTTTCGAAACCCTGCCTTTCGAAACCCTGCCTTTCGAAACCCTGCCTTTCGAAACCCTGCCCTCGTCCCCCGCTCGGCGGAGCCGCTCCTCGGCACGCAGGCCGCACATACGTATGAACCCCCCGGAATCGTCCACGCTTATCAGCATGCCAGGTTCACACCAATCTCGACGGGTGCCGCCAGCTCAGCAGGTCCGTCCCACACCCTATCCGAGAACCTCTTCACGCCACAGCCCGAAGCAGTCATCATGTTTAGTCAATTCACACCGCACTGAGCTAATTCCTTGGCCCACGTCACGTGCCAACGGAGAGGCATCCGCCTGGAACGGACCAGAAGCACTGATTCCAGACGTTGTGATCACTTATCATGCTGAATCATGCTCCCCGGCCCGCACCAGCCACTCCACCCCCGCAGGTCGGGAGGAAAACCGTCGGGCAAAAGCGTGGTGTGGGCGCTGGTGCCTCTGCTCACCTGCGGGCTCGGCACGCCCTTCGTCATCGGCTTCGCGGCGGGCCGGCTGAGGAGGCGGGGGCTCACCCTCGGCGCCGTCTGCTACTCCCTCGGGCTGATCGCCTTCATGGTCGTGGCGAACCTGCTGACGGGCGTGCCGAGCGACGACTGGCGGAACACCCTCACCGCCTACGTCTGGTTCGGCACCATGTGGGCGGGAGGCACGGTCCATGCCTTCCTGCTGCGCGGCAAGGTGTTCCCGCATGTCACCACACCGGCGCCGGCGACGTCTACCTACCCGCCGGCGTACGGCCCTCCGGCCCCGCCGACCCGGCCGCTGCCGCACTCCCCGGGATCGCCCTCGTTCGCCACGCCTTCCTTCGGCTCGCAGCCGGCCTCCGGCCAGGCCTCGGCCATGGCCTGGGTGGGGCCGTACGCGCTGCTCACGAAGGTCGGCGAGGGCGGACAGGGGACGGTCTACCTGGGCCAGGCGCCGGACGGGCAACAGGTGGCGGTCAAGATCCTGCACGTCAGGGTCGGACCGGACTCGGGCGAGCGGGACGCCTTCGTCAGGGAGGCGCTGGCCGCCCGGCGCGTGCCGTCGTTCGCCACCGCCCGCGTCATCGACGTCGGCGTCCAGGGCGACCTGGCGTACATCGTGAGCGAGTACGTCCACGGCCCCTCTCTGGAGCGGCTCGTGAGGGAGCAGGGGCCGCGCGACCCCGACGGCCTCACCAGGCTGTCCATCTCGACGCTGGCGGCGCTGCGCGGAATCCACAACGCCGGCATCGTCCACCGGGACTTCAAGCCCGGCAACGTGCTGCTCGGAGCCGACGGGCCACGTGTCATCGACTTCGGCATCGCGAGGGCGATGGACCGGCTCACCACGAGCGCGGGGACCAAGGGGACGCCTGCCTTCATGTCCCCGGAGCAGGTGCTCGGGCAGCAGGTAGGCCCGGCCTCCGACGTGTTCAGCTGGGGCAGCACGATGTACTACGCCGCCACCGGCAGGCTGCCGTTCGACGGCCCCTCGGTCTTCGCGGTCTCCCAGCAGATCATGGAGCACTCGCCCGACCTGGGCCCGGTGCCCGCCGCCCTGCGGAGTCCGCTCGCCGGCGCCCTGCACAAGGACCCACACGGACGTCCCACCGCCGCCGACCTGATGCTGGCCCTGTCCGGCTGACCGGCATCACACCGGCGCCGCGTGCCGGTAGCCCCTCAGGTCGGCCGACGCGGCGATCTGCCGGTATCCCTTCGCGTCCTCAGGCCGGGCGCTGAGCACGAAGAGGGAGACCTTCGACTGCGGCAGGTGCCAGATCTTGATGGTGTAGTCGCCGTAGTCGGAGCACCACACCAGCCACTCGCGGTAGGCGGCCTTCCTGCCGTCGGCCATCTTCGTCAGGGTGTAGCCGGTGCGACTGCCGTCGTAGGCGGTGACGTAGAAGGCGTAGGCGCCGTAGTCGAGGCTGTAGCCGCCGGTCCAGTCCCGCCACACGTGCCCGTCGCGCAGGCACGGCATGGGGCTGCCCACCTGCCAGCCCACATAGGGGTCGTCGATGGACGAGCCGGGCCAGCGGCTGTTGCTCGCCCCGGTGCGGAGGGCCAGCGCGTCCGGCTTGCAGTCGAAGTCCCAGGGGCCGCTGGCGCCCTGACTGCGGGGCGAGTCGATGCACGCGAGATCGCTGCGGACCTGCCGCATCCGCCAGCCCTTGGGCAGGGTGAGGCCGATGCCCTGAAACGACACCCTCTTGCCCTTGGGCTTGGGCTTCTTCTTCGCGCTCGGCGTCGCGCTCGGCGTCGCGGTGGGCGTGGGGGCCACGGTGACCGTGGTGGCGGGAACCGGCGTGACGGAGGCGGGCGGCGGGGAAGGCACGGCCGGCTCCGCCACGGCTGTGGAACGTTCCGGACCGTAGGCGGACGAGGCGATGATGGCGGTCACGACGATCAGCGTCACGGCCGCGGCCGTCGCGATGTACGCATGCACCCAGTTCGGGCCGGAACGGGGCGCGGTGACCACGTTCGGGGCCACGACCGGGGTGGAGGCGGCGGTCGGCGCCGGGAGCGTTCCAGGCTTTTGCCGTGCGGCCTCGACCCGAAGCAGCGTGGTAGGCGGCGGAGGGACGGCCGGCTCGGGCCAGCCGGAGATGTCCTGCTCGGACAGCACCCACGTACGCTCGATCAAGGCGGTGACGTCGGGCCGCTCCTCCTCGCCGTCCTCTCCCCGCCAGGTCGTGGTCACCTCGGCGAGCACCTCGCCCGCCGTGGGACGCGCCGCAGGGTCCTTGGCCAGGGCACGGCGCACAAGGTCACGCAGCGCTTCGGGCACCGAGTCGACGTCCGGGGTCTCCTCCCGCACCCGGTAGGCCAGCACCTCGGGGCGGCCCGTGCCGTACGGCGGCTCGCCGGTGGTGGCGTAGAGCACGAGCAACGCCCAGCCGTACACGTCGGCGGGGGTGCCCGCGCCGCCCTCGCCGTACTCCTCGGGGCTGATCCAGCCGGGTGAGCCGACCAGCGTGCCCGTGTGGGTCATGGAGGTCTCGTCGAGGACCTTGGCGATCCCGAAGTCGATGAGCCGGGGACCCGCCGGCGACAGGATCACGTTCGGCGGCTTGAGGTCGCGGTGGACGACCCCGGCGGCGTGCATGGCGACCAGCGCCTCGGCCAGCCCTGCCGCGAGGCCGTACAGCGCGTCGCCGGTCAGCGCCCCGTCGGACCGCACGTGCTGTTCGAGTGTGGGGCCGGGGACGAACTCGGTGGCGAGCCAGGGGCGTTCGGTGCCGGGGTCGGCGGCCAGCACGCGAGCGACACAGGCGCCCTCGACCCCGGTCAGCACGGAGACCTCCCTGCTGAACCGGCGGCGGAACTCCAGGTCGACCGACAGCGCCTCGTGCACCAGCTTGACGGCCACCCGCCGTCCCGAGACGTCGACGGCGGCGTAGACCACGCCCATGCCACCCGCGCCGAGCCTGCCGACGACGCGGTAGGGGCCGATCTCGTGGGGATCGCCCGCCAAAAGCGGCTGCACGCGCCCTCCGTGGTGATCTCGCGTTGTGTGGGTGGGATTCAACCAGATTGCCCTACCGAAGGCTAGAGCTCACTCTACAACGGCGCAAAATGGTCGCTACCGCCGAATAACTTGTGTGTGCGATTCACATGTGTTCTACTAGCGAGGCCCGCCATCAAGAACGTGACGGGATGAGGAAGGAGAGCGTGCCCGGTGCACCAGAATCCGCAGCAGCCGTATCCCCAGCAGCCGCAGCCGCGCTACGACCGGCAGCCGTATACGCAGCAGTACCCGCCGACCGTGATCGTGCAGAAGAAGGGCAACGGCTGCCTGAAGGCCGTGCTCGTCGGCGCGGCCGTGCTCACGATCCTGGTCGTCATCGGCGTCGTTCTCGGCAGCCGCAGCGACGACGCCCAGGTCAGCCTCACGGACGGTCCCGAGGTAACCGCCCAGGCCGCCAAGCCCGGCAAGTCCCAGGCCCCGCGCAAGGCCCACGTCCCCGGGCTGGGCGACCTCGTCAAGGACGGCAAGTTCGCCTTCAAGGTCACCAAGGTGGAGAAGGGGCTGTCCCAGGTCGGCGAGGGTTTCACTGCCCACGAGGCACAGGGGCAGTACGTCCTGGTGCACCTGACCGTGAAGAACATCGGCGACGAGGCCCAGATGTTCACGGACTCGGCGCAGAAGCTGATCGACGCCAAGGGCCGCACGTTCGACGCCGACTCCGGTGCGGCCATCTGGCTGCAGGACTCCAACGCGTTCCTGGAGAACATCAACCCCGGCAACAGCGTCAACGGGCTCCTGCTCTTCGACGTGCCGAAGAACCTGACCCTCAAGGCCATCGAACTGCACGACTCGATCTTCTCCGGCGGCGTCACGGTGTCCCTGCGATGAGCGGGCGCGAGCGCGTCGCCGCCCTCCGGCCGCGCGTCCTGGCCTGTCTGCTCGGCGGAGCGATCGGGGACGCGCTCGGCAACCCCGTCGAGTTCCTGTCGCTGCGGCGGATCCGTGAGACGTACGGCCCGGACGGGTTGACCGGGATGGTCCGCCACGAGGTCACCGACGACACGCAGATGACCCTGTTCACCACCGAGGGCCTGATCCGCGCCCTGCTTCACGGCCGGGGCACGGTCGCCGCCGTGCACGACGCGTACCTGCGGTGGCTCGACACGCAGGACCATCCCGGGCCGCCGCCCGCCGGCGACGACCCGGTCCGTACGGGCTGGCTGCGCGAGCAGAACTGGCTGTACGCGCGGCGGGCGCCCGGCGCGACCTGCCTGTCGGGACTGCGGACTGGAGTCCGTCCCAGCGCCGACGCCGACGCGCCGGACCGCACGGGACCGGTCAACCCGCATTCCAAGGGGTGTGGGACGGTCATGCGCTCGGCTCCCTTCGGGTTCGTCAGCCTGCGGTTCGAGCACGCCGCCCGGTGCGCCCGCATCACCCATGGCCATCCCGCCGCCGGCGACGCCGCCGGGGCACTCGCCCTGATCATCGGAGGTCTCGCGCACGGAGAGGACCTCCGGCATGCGGTCGGCCGGGCCCTGGGCCGCCTCGGGTGCGAGGGCGGGGAGACGGCCGCGGCGCTCCGCTCGGCCCTCGATCTCGCCGCCGCCGGCGCTCCTTCGGCGGAGCAGGTCGAGCGGCTCGGTGGCGGCTGGGTCGCCGAGGAGGCCCTCGCCATCGCCGTCTACTGCGCGCTGGCCGCACCCGACCCGCGTACGGCCCTGCTCCTGGCGGTCAACCACTCGGGCGACTCCGACTCCACCGGCGCGATCTGCGGCAACATCCTCGGCGCCTGGCACGGCGCCGAGGCGCTTCCCGCCGAATGGGCCGCCGTCGTGGAGGGCCGCGGCACCATCACCGACATCGCCGGGGACTTTGCCGAGGTTCTCGTCACCCGCCGGCTGCCCGCCGATCGGGCCGTCCGTTATCCCTGAATCCCCCTTCGAGGAGCGTCATGTTCCGCCGCATGCTGACCGTCTTCGCCCTGACCGCCACCGCGTTCACCACCCCCGCCGCCGCCCACGCCGACACGAGATTCCACGGCGAAGGCGACGACGTCGTACGGATCCACACGACCAAGAAGCCCGGCATCGTCCGCCTCACCCACCGCGGCGACTCGAACTTCATCGTCCACACCGTCGATCCGCGGGGAAAGACGGGCGAGTTGCTGGTCAACGAGATCGGCCTGTACGACGGCACCGTCCTGTACAACGACTTCGGCAGCAGGGGCACGAGCGGCCTCGCGATCCGGGCCGACGGCGCCTGGACGGCGACCTTCACGCCGCTGAACAAGGCGCGCTGCTGGTGCTCCGCGACCATCCGCGGCAGGGGCGACCAGGTGCTCAAGCTCTCCCCCACCCGGGGGCTGCGTACGATGCGGGCCACGCACGGCGGCGAGGCCAACTTCATCGTGCACGCCCACACCCGGACGGGTTCCTATTCCGACCTGCTCATCAACGACATCGGCCGTTACAAGGGCAAGGTCCTGCTTCCCTCGGGCACCCGCCTCATCACCGTCCACGCCGACGGCCCCTGGACCCTCACACGAAGCTGAGTCCGGGCCGTCTCTAATCGCGGCCAAGGCGGTGAAGGCCGCGCGTTGCGGCACATGTGCGCCGTGACCATCGTGCGGATCGTGGTCTGTCAGGCCGACGCGCCGGGGAGGCCCCGGCCGGCGATCAACGGTTCGAGGGTCAGGCCCTCGTGCTCGCGCTGGATGGAGCGCATGCGCCACTGGTCGGTGAACACGGCGAGCAGGGCCTGGTCGCGGCTGCGGGTCAGCACCTCCGCGCCGCGCTGGCGCCGCAGCACCTCCGCGGACTCGGCGTCGGTGCGGAGGGCGAGGGTGTACTCCAGCCGGTCGAGGACGATCTCCGCGCCGAACTCGGTGGCCAGGCGGTGCTGCACGACCTCGAACTGCATGGGGCCGACCGCCGCGAGCACGGGGGCCTGGTCACCGCGCAGGTCGGAGCGGAGCACCTGGATCACGCCCTCGCCGTCGAGCTGGTCGATGCCGCGGCGGAACTGCTTGGCCTTGGCGGTGCTCCGGGACCGGGCCACGGCGAAGTGCTCGGGGGCGAAGCTGGGGATGGGCGGGAACTCCACCGGCTTCCCCTCGTAGAGCGTGTCTCCGGGCCGCAGCGCGGTGGCGTTCACCAGCCCGACCACGTCTCCCGGGTACGCCTCGTCGATGGTGGCGCGCTCCTGGCCGAACACCGACTGGGCGTACTTCGTGGCGAAGGGGCGGCCGGTGGCGGCGTGGGTGAGCACCATGCCGCGCTCGAACCGGCCGGAGCACACCCGGACGAACGCGATGCGGTCGCGGTGGGCGGGGTCCATGTTGGCCTGCACCTTGAACACCAGGCCGGCGAACGGCGCGTCCAGTGGCCGGACCGCGCCCTCGACGTCCGGCCGGGGCGCCGGGGCGGGGGCGAGGTCGACGAGCACGTCCAGCAGCCGGGCCACGCCGAAGTTGGACAGCGCCGCGCCGAACAGCACCGGGGTGGACTCGTGGGCCTCGAACGCCTTCTGGTCGTGCTCGGCGCCGATCGCGGCGAGCAGGTCGGCCTCCTCCCCCGCGCGGGCCCAGTCGGCCCCGAGCTCGGCGGCGGCCTGCTCGGGGGTCAGCTCGGTCTCCAGCGCCTTGGTGGCACCGCCGGGGGCGCGGGTGTAGCGGACCGCGCGGCCCTCCAGCCGGTCGACCACGCCGTGGAAGTTCCCGGCGGCGCCGATCGGCCAGGTGACCGGCGTGGGACGCAGGCCGGTGCGCTCCTCGATCTCGTCGAGCAGTTCCAGCGGCTCCCGGCCCGGCCGGTCCCACTTGTTGACGAACGTGATGACCGGAATGCGGCGGTGACGGCAGACCTCGAACAGCTTCATGGTCTGCGGCTCCATGCCCTTGGCCGCGTCGAGCAGCATGACCGCGCAGTCGACCGCGGCCAGCACGCGGTAGGTGTCCTCGGAGAAGTCCGCGTGGCCGGGGGTGTCCACCAGGTTGAACACGTGGCCGCGATAGTCGAAGCGCAGCGCGGCCGAGGTGATGGAGATGCCGCGGGCCCGCTCCATCTCCATCCAGTCGGACGTCACGCCCCGCCGCCCCGCCTTGCCGTGCACGGCTCCCGCCTGGGTGATCGCCGAGGCGTGCAGGGCGAGCGCCTCGGTCATCGTGGACTTTCCGGCGTCCGGGTGACTGATCACCGCGAACGTGCGGCGGCGCGCCGCCTCACCCGTGACGGCGCTCATCGCCACATCACCCTGTCGGCGCGGGCGCGGGTCGTCGTGGTGCGGTCGTGCGTGCAGGCCATCCGGGCTCCCAAACAGCGGTGGACGGTTGAGGTTACCGCGCCGGGCGCCGCGCCCCGGAATCGGCGCCGCCCGGCCATCGGCGGGCGTCCCCGGAGGGTGGCACTCGCGATACCGGCATCGGCCGATTCTGGCCCGTCCCGCCACGGCCGGAGAGGCTCTGGCCGGGACCCTCCACCACGACCAGGAGACGAAGCATGTCCTCTCTCGCAACGGAACCGGCCGGGACCGCCGTGCGGGGGCGCCGCCGCTGGCTCGCCCTCCCGGTGATCCTCGTCGGCACGTTCATGACGATCCTCGATTTCTTCATCGTGAACGTCGCCATCCCCTCGGCCCAGGCCGAGTTGCGCGCCACCGACGCGCAGATCCAGTTCGTGGTCGCCGGATACGGCATGGCGTACGCGTCGGGCCTGATCACGGGCGGCCGTCTCGGCGACCTGTACGGCAGGCGCAGGGTGTTCGCGATCGGCCTGGCGGGGTTCACCGTCGCGTCGGCGTTGTGCGGCCTGGCGACGGGTCCGGTGATGCTCCTGGCCGCCCGCGTCCTGCAGGGAGTCGCGGCGGCGCTGATGTTCCCGCAGGTCCTGTCCGTCATCACCGTCACCTACACGGGCGACGACCGGCCCAGGGCGTTCGCGGGGTACGGCGCCGCGCTCGGCCTGGCCACCGTCGGCGGGCAGGTCCTCGGCGGCCTCCTCATCGCGGCGGACGTGCTCGGCCTGGGCTGGCGCGCCTGTTTCCTGGTGAACCTGCCCGTCGGCGTGGTCACGCTGCTCCTGCTGCGCCTGGTGCCCGAGTCGCGCTCCGAGACCGCGCGGACCCTCGACCTGACGGGCGTGGTCCTCGTCGTGCCGGCGCTGCTGCTCCTGCTGGTGCCGCTCGTGGAGGGCAGACAGGAGGGGTGGCCGGGGTGGACCTTCGCGTCGCTGGCGGCGAGCGCGGCGATGTTCGCCCTGTTCGCGGTCCAGCAGGTGCGCCTGTCGCGGGCCGGCGGCGCCCCGCTGGTGGAGCCGTCGTTGTTCCGGTCCCGGTCGTTCACGGCCGGCCTGGCCACCGTGCTCGCGGTCTACGGCGGCATGGCCTCGTTCATGCTCGTCATCGCGCTGTACGTGCAGGACGGGCTGGGCCGCTCCCCTCTCGGCGCCGGCCTGGTGTTCCTCCCGATGGGCGTGGCGTTCTTCGCCACCTCGGCGAACGCCGCGCGGTTCACCCGCCTGCTGGGCCGCCGTACGCTCACGGCCGGCGCGCTCCTCGTCGTCGCAGGGGAGGGCTGCCTCGCGCTGGTCACCCGGAACGCCGGCGCGGAGGTGGACCTCCCGCTGTACGAGGCGCTGATGGCCGTGGCCGGAGCGGGGATCGGCATGGTCGGCGCCCCGCTGCTGTCGCAGGCCCTTTCCGGCGTCGGCCCCGGCGACGCGGGTTCGGCCTCCGGCGTGCTGTCCACGGTCCAGCAGATGGCCGGGGCGCTCGGCGTGGCGTTGATCGGGATCGTCTTCTTCGGCGTCCTGGGCGGCGCCGGAGGAGACGCCGCCTCCCCCCAGGCGTACGGCAGGGCGTTCGCGGCGAGCCTGGTCTGTCTCGGGGCGCTGGCCGCGGCCGCCGCGGTGCTCACCGTGCCGGACCGGTGGTGGGGCGGGCCGGCCTCTTCTGCCGGGCACGTCGGTTCGCGATGATGGAGCGACGCGGGCGACCGGCGGGGGTGGGATGGGCGGCGAGACCGGGCACGACAACAGGCGCGAGCTGGCGCGGTTCCTGCGCGACCGGCGGGCCCGGGTGGCGCCGCAGGACATGGGCCTGCCGGTGGGCCCCCACCGCCGGACGAAGGGCCTGCGGCGCGAGGAGGTCGCGGTGCTCGCCGGCCTCAGCCCGACCTGGTACACCTACCTGGAGCAGGGCCGTGACATCAACCCCTCGCCCCAGGTGCTCGACAGCCTGGCCCGCGTGCTCGGTCTCAGCGAGGACGAGCGCCGCTACGTCCACCGGCTCGCGCGCACCCGGCCGGGCAGTGTGGACGCGCCGGTCGTGGGCGACGACCTCGTCGCACGGCTGGTCGAGGCCGCAGGTCAGGGTCCCTGGCCCCTCTACGCGGGCAACCGGTACGGCGACGTCGTGGCGTGGAACCGGGCGGCCGCGGAGTGGTACACGGACTTCGGGCGGCTGCCGGACTCACGCAGGAACATGCTGTGGTGGCTGCTGACGGACCCCGAGGCGAGGCGACGGCTGCCCGGCTGGGCCGGCGACGCCCTCGACGTCGTCGCCCGGCTGCGCACCGCCTACCCGCTGCGGGCGGGCGACCCGAGGATGAGCGCGCTGGTGGCCGGTCTGCGGGAGGCCAGCCCCGAGTTCCGTCGTTGGTGGGGCGAGCGGCACGTCCACGGCCCGCGGCTGCGGCCCCGCACGATCAGGGCTCCCGGCCTCGGCACGCGGACCTTCCGGCTCGCCCTGGTCGACGTGGTCGACAGCCCGGGGCACTCGCTGGTGTTCCATCTGCCCGCACCGGACGGCCGGGAGCCCGGGAGCCGGGACTAGAGACGCTCGATGACGGTCACGTTGGCCTGGCCGCCGCCCTCGCACATCGTCTGCAGGCCATACCGGCCGCCGGTGCGCTCGAGCTCGTGCAGCAGGGTGGTCATCAGCCGGGCGCCGGTCGCGCCGAGCGGGTGGCCGAGCGCGATCGCGCCGCCGTTGGGGTTGACCCGGGCGTGGTCCGCGCCGGTCTCCTTGAGCCAGGCCAGCACGACCGACGCGAACGCCTCGTTGATCTCGACGACGTCCATGTCGTCGATCGACATGCCGGTCTTCTTCAGCGCGTACGCCGTGGCGGGGATCGGCGCGGACAGCATCCGGATGGGGTCCTCGCCGCGGGCCGACAGGTGGTGGATCCGGGCCCGGGGCCGCAGGCCGTGCGCCTTCACCGCGGCCTCCGAGGCGATCAGCAGGGCGGCCGCGCCGTCGGAGATCTGCGAGGCGACGGCGGCGGTCAGCCGCCCGCCCTCCTCCAGGGTCTTCAGGCCCGCCATCTTCTCCGGCGAGGTGTCCCGGCGGGGGCCCTCGTCGGCGGTGACGCCCTCGAGAGGCGCGATCTCCCTGTCGAACCGGCCCTCGTCGATCGCCCGGATCGCCCGCTGGTGCGACTCGAAGGCGAACGCCTCCATGTCCTCACGGGAGATGTCCCAGTCCCTGGCGATCATCTCGGCGCCCCGGAACTGCGACACGTCCTGCTTGCCGTACCTGGCCTGCCAGCCGCGCGAGCCGACGTACGGCCCCTCGGTGAAGCCGAGGGAGTCGGCGGCGCCGCGCGAGGCGAAGGCGATCGGGATCTGCGACATGTTCTGCACGCCGCCGGCCACGACGAGGTCGCTGGTGCCGGACATCACCGCCTGCGCGGCGAAGTGGACGGCCTGCTGGGAGGAGCCGCACTGCCGGTCGACGGTCACGCCCGGCACCTCCTCGGGCAGCCCGGCGGCGAGCCAGCAGGTGCGGGCGATGTCGCCGGCCTGCGGGCCCACCGTGTCCAGGCAGCCGAAGACCACGTCCTCCACCGCGGCCGGGTCCACCCCGGAGCGCCTCATGAGCTCGGTCAGCACGTGCGCGCCCAGGTCCGCGGGGTGCACGCCGGAAAGGCCTCCCCCGCGCCTGCCCACGGGGGTGCGCACCGCCTCGACGATGTATGCCTCCGCCATCGCAAAACTCCTCAGGTTGTTGTCAGGATCCCTTCCAGGACCATGGCTATGTACTGCCGGGCGATCTCTTCGGCCGGCAGCGGGCCGTCACCGCGGTACCAGCTCGCGGCCAGCCACACGGTGTCGCGGATGAAGCGGTAGATGAGGCCGGTGTCGAGGTCGGCCCGGAAGACGCCGTCGGTGACGCCGCGGTCCAGCACCGACAGCCACATCTCGCGGAACCGCCGCTGCGACTCCGTCAGGTAGGAGAAGCGCGGGTTCGTCGCGAGGTGCTTGGACTCGTTCTGGTAGATCACGACGGCCGGGCGGTGCCGGTGGATGGTGCGGAACGACTCCACGATCAGCGCCTCGAAGGTCTCCCGCGCGCCGAGGCCGGAGCCGGTCACCTTGTCGTACGCCGCCCACATCTCGGTGAGGAAGGCTGACAGGATCTCGTCGACCATCGACTCCTTGGAGTCGAAGTGGTAGTAGAGGCTGCCGCCGAGCATGTCGGCGGCCTCCGCCACCTCGCGGACCGTCGTGGCCGCGTAGCCCCGTGACGCGAACACCTCGGCCGCGGTGGCCAGCAGCTCGGCCCGCCGCTCGGCGCGGGCGGCCGCGGTGCTCTCTGCGTCTCTGCGTCGTGGGCTCATGGGAAAGTTCGACCTCTCAGGGGTGCTGGCTGGAGACCGAGACGACCTCTCCGGTCATGTAGGAGGAGTAGTCGCTCGCGAGGAAGACGATAACGTTGGCGACTTCCCATGGTTCCGCGTGGCGGCCGAAGGCCTCCTTCCTGGTCAGGTCGGCCAGCAGTTCCTCGGTCGTGACCTTCGCCAGGTGCGGGTGCATGGCCAGCGAGGGGGCGACGGCGTTGACCCGCACGCCGTACGGCGCCGCCTCGATCGCCGCGCACCTGGTCAGCGCCATGACACCGGCCTTGGCCGCCGCGTAGTGCGCCTGGCCCTCCTGGGCCCGCCAGCCGATCACCGAGGCGTTGTTCACGATCACGCCCCCGCCCCGCGGCTGCATGCGCGTCAGGGCGGCGCGGGTGCAGCGCATGGTGCCGTTCAGCGTGACGTCGAGCACCCGGCTCCACTGCTCGTCGGTCATCTCGACGAGCCTCGCCGTGCCGCCGAGACCGGCGTTGTTGACGACCACGTCGACAGGCCCGAACCGCTCCTCCGCGGTGGCGAACAGATTCTGGACCTGTTCTTCCGAGGTGACGTCGCAGGGCACGGCGATCACCGCGTCCGCGCCGAACTCGTCCTCCAGGACGGCCACGCTCTCGCCGAGACGGCGCTCGTGGGCGTCGCTGACGACGACCCGCGCGCCCTCCTCCAGCATGCGCCGGGCGCAGGCGCCCCCGATGCCGGTGCCGGCCGCCGCGGTCACCACCGCCACCCGGTCGCGCAGCAGACCGTGACCGCTCACGTAGGTCGGCATGCCCACCCTCTCCTCACCGTACGACTCGTGATTTACTCTATCAAATAGTTGTTAGAAAGAATGCGAGGGTCGCATGACAGTGGTGCGTTACGAGCGCCGCGGGCCCGTGGCGGTGGTCACCATGAACCGCCCGGAGTACCGCAACGCGCAGAACTCGGCGATGACGTACGCCCTGGACGAGGCCTTCTACCGGGCGGCGGCCGACGACGAGGTCAAGGTGATCGTGCTGGCCGGCGAGGGCAGGCACTTCTCGGCCGGGCACGACATCGGCACGCCGGGCAGGGACGCCCACGTCTCGTTCGAGCGCAAGGCGGGCCTGTGGTGGGACCACGTCGGCAAGGAGGGCGCCGAGAGCCGCTTCGCCCGGGAGTCGGAGGTCTACCTGGGCATGTGCCGACGGTGGCGGGAGATCCCCAAGCCGACGATCGCCATGGTGCAGGGCGCGTGCATCGCGGGCGGGCTCATGCTCGCCTGGGTCTGCGACCTGATCGTCGCCTCCGACGACGCGTTCTTCGCCGACCCCGTCGTACGCATGGGCATCCCCGGCGTGGAGTACTTCGCCCACCCCTGGGTCATGCCGCCCAGGATCGCCAAGGAGTTCCTGTTCACCGGCGACCGCATGCCGGCCCGGCGGGCGTACGAGGTGGGAATGGTCAACCGGGTCGTTCCGCGCGACGACCTGGAGACCGAGACGCTCGCGCTGGCCGAGAAGATCGCCGCCATGCCGCGGATGGGCCTGGCGCTGACCAAGAAGGCGGTCAACCAGGCCGAGGACCTGCAGGGCATGCACGCCGGTATGGACTCGGTCTTCGGCCTGCACCACCTCGCCCACGCCCACAACGCCGAGACCTCGGCCGACTCCCTGGCCGGGATGGACCCCAAGAGCATGAAGGCGGCCGCCGATGGATCTTGACCTCTCGCCGGTGGAGCCGTTCCGCGCCGAGGTGCGCGACTGGCTCCGCGAGCACGTCCCCGCCGCTCCCCTGCCGTCCCTGGAGATCGAGGAGGGCTTCGCCGCCCACCGCGCCTGGGAGCGCGAGCTGCACGAAGCCCGCCTGTCGGTGGTGTCGTGGCCCGAGGAGTACGGCGGCCGGAACGCCTCCCCGCTGGAGTGGCTCGTCTTCGAGGAGGAGTACTACGCGGCCGGTGCGCCGGGGCGGGTCAGCCAGAACGGCATCAACCTGCTCGCGCCCACCCTGTTCCAGCACGGCACGCCCGAGCAGCTCGCCCGCGTCCTGCCCTCGATGGCCTCCGGCGAGGTGATCTGGGCCCAGGCGTGGTCGGAACCGGGCGCGGGCAGCGACCTCGCGTCCCTGCGCGCGACCGCGACCCGCACCGACGGCGGCTGGCTGCTGAACGGCCAGAAGACGTGGAGCTCGCGGGCCGCCTTCGCCGACTGGGGCTTCGGGCCGTTCCGCTCCGACCCGGAGGCCGAACGGCACCGGGGGCTGACCTACCTCATGTTCCCGCTCGACGCCGAGGGGATCACCCGTAGGCCGATCGGCCGCATCGACGGCAAACCGGCCTTCGCCGAGCTGTTCTTCGACGACGTGTTCGTCCCCGACCGCGACGTGATCGGCGAGCCGGGCGCCGGGTGGAGGGTCGCGATGAGCACCACGGGCAACGAGCGCGGGCTCACCCTGCGCAGCCCCGGCCGCTTCCTGGCCGCCGCCGACCGGCTAGTAGAGCTGTGGCGCGAGCACGGCGACCCCGCCGACACGGCGCTGCGCGACCGGGTGGCCGACGCGTGGATCAAGGCACGCGCCTACCGGCTCAAGGGCTTCGAGACGATCTCCCGCACGGAGGACGCAGGCGCCGAATCCAGCGTCAACAAGATCTTCTGGTCGGAGCTGGACGTGGCGCTGCACGAGACCGCCCTCGACCTGCTCGGCCCGGACGGCGAGCTGGCGGGTGAATGGCTGGAGGGATACGTCTTCTCCCTGGCCGGCCCGATCTACGCCGGGACCAACGAGATCCAGCGCAACGTGATCGCCGAGCGCGTGCTCGGCCTGCCGAAGGCGGGAAGCCGATGAGATTCGTCCTCGACGCCGAGCAGCGGCTGTTCGGCGAGACCCTCGACAAGCTGCTCACCGAGGCGGCCGTGCCCGGTGTGGTCCGCGACCGGGCGGCCGGGCGGCGCGAGGGCGGCCTCGCGCTGTGGCGCACGCTGGCCGCGGCCGGGGTGCTCGCGATCGCCGTGCCCGAGTCCGCGGGAGGGGCCGGTCCGCTGCCGGTCGAACTGGTGACCGCGTTCCACGAGCTCGGCAGGCACGGCGCGCCCGGGCCGTACGCCGAGACCGTGGCCGCCGCCGTGCTGCTCGACCGGCTGGGCGAGGAGGCCCTGGCGAGCCGGTGGCTGCCGCCGATCGCCGAGGGCACGGCCGTGGTCACGCTCGCGCTGCCCCCGGCCGTGCCGTACGCGCTGGACGCGGACGCCGCCGACCTGGCGTTGCTCGTGCACGGCGAGCGGCTGTGCGCCGCCGTCCCCGGCGAGGCCCGCACGTCCCTCGACCCCGCCCGGCGGCTGTTCCCCGTCACGCCGGGCGAGGTGCTGGCCGAGGGACCGCACGTGGCGGCGGCCGCCGCCCAGGCGTACGACATGGGCGCGCTCGCGTGCGCGGCGCAGCTCGTGGGGACCGGACGCCGCCTGCTTGAGGTGTCGGTGGACTACGCGAAGGCCCGGCGGCAGTTCGGCCGGCCGATCGGCGAGTTCCAGGCGGTCAAGCACCACCTGGCCGACGCCCTGGTCGGGCTGGAGTACGCCCGGCCGCTGGTGCACGGCGCCGCCCTGGCGTACGGCACGCCGGACTTCGCCCGGGACGTGTCGGCTGCCAAGGCCGCGGCGTCCGAGGCGGCGTACGCCGCGGCGAAGATCGCCCTGCAGGTGCACGGCGCGATCGCCTACACGGACGAGTACGACCCGAGCCTGCTGATCCGCAGGGCCCGCGCCCTGCACACGGCGTGGGGCTCGCCCTCGGACCACCGGGCGCGGGTGATCGGCTCACTCGCCGGCTGACTCGTAACGGCGCAGCTCCCAGGGGTCGTGGGCGGAGAAGACCTCCACCTCGCCCGCGTGGTCGCGGACGAGCGCGCGCAGCCGGTCGCGGTTGCGCAGCCGCAGCTCGGCGTCGACCTGCGCGCCGTTCTGCACCATGTCGAGCAGCGGGTGCGGCTGCGGCTCCTCCGCCCGCAGCTCGCCGTGGTAAAAGTACGCGTCGCCCGCGTGCAGCAGCCACCGGTCGCCGTCGCGCACGGCCACCGCCGCGTGCCCGGCCGTGTGCCCGCCGAGCGGCACCAGCAGGAACTCCGGCGGCAGCCCGTGCGGCTGCCGTACGCCGCCGAAGCCGAACCACTCCTCGCCCGGTCCGGACTCGTACGTCGTCCAGCGCGGCCCGTGGGCCCAGTGCGCCGGCCGGTAGCGCCGGCTGGGGGCCTCGGCCAGCGCCGCGGCCAGTTCCTCCTCCAGGACGTGCACCCGGGCGTCCGGGAAGTCCGGCAGGCCGCCGGAGTGATCGACGTCGAGGTGGGTCAGCAGGATGTGCCGCACGTCGGCGGGCGCGTAGCCGAGCCGCTCGACCTGCCGCACGGCGGTCTCGGCCGGGTCGAGCACCGGCTCGACCATCTCCGTCCAGTCCGCGGCGAGCGAGCCCGCCGGGTCCCGTACGTCGCCGAGCCCGAGCCCGGTCTCCACGAGCACCAGGCCGTCGCGATCGGTCTCGACGAGCAGGCAGTGGGCCACCGCGTGCGCGGGCGCCGGGCCGTGGTAAGTGGGATCGATCTTCCGCATCGAGCCGCAGTTGAGGTGGTGGACCTTCATCCGGAGCCCTCTCACCGGGCGGCGTCGGCGACCAGGCCGCCGATCCGTCGCGTGACCGAGTGGATGACGCCGGTGTCGCGACGCACGCGGGCGAGCAGGAGTGCTCCCTGCAGCGAGGACAGCACCAGGTCGGCGAGCGCCTCGGCGTCGTCCACGCCGTGCCCCCGCAGATAGTCGGCCAGGCCGCGCAGCCAGGAGGCGTACGCCGCGTCGCAGGCCGACCGGATGGGCTCGCTGTCGCCCGCGGCCTCCAGCGCGACCGTGGCCACCGGGCAGCCCTCCTGGAACCCCGACTGCTCCAGGTTGTGGGCGAGCAGCTCGCCGATCCGGACGACGGCGCCGGCGGGGCCGGGAGCGGCGGCCACGGCGGCGGCGATCCGCTCGCCGAGCTCGCCGCCCGCGACCGCCACCGCCTCGGCCGCCAGCTGCTCCTTGCCTTCCGGGAAGTGGAAGTAGAGCGAGCCCTTGGGCGCCCGGCTCTCCGCCAGCACCTGGTTGAGGCCGGTGGCGTTGTAGCCCTGCCGCTGGAAGAGCCCGGCGGCCGTGCGCAGGACCCGCTCGCGCGTGTCGTTCCTTCGCGTCATGCCGCAAGACTAGACCGGTCTACATAGTTTCAGCAAGATTCCCGCTGAGCGCGCGGACGACCTCGGCGGCCCGGGTGACGATCGAGTCGATCAGCTCCTCACACGTGGGCAGGTCGTCGATGAGCGCGACGACCTGGCCCGACGCCATCACGCCGAGGTCCGGGCGGCCGTCCACCATGGCCGCCTTGAGCAGCATCGGCGTGTTGGCCGCCATCAGCACCTGCGACCAGCTCAGCTCCTTGCCGTGCTTCATGGCCAGGCCGTCGCGGATCATCGCGGGCCACGACATGCCGGAGACCTGCTTGAAGCGCGCGGCATTGCGCACGGCCCGGACCAGGCCGGACACCTTGCCCGACCGCTCCAGCCCGTCCACCAGTTCGGTGCGCAGCACCCGGTGCGGCATGCCGTCCACCTGGCGGGTGACGACGGTCTCCGACATGCCGAGGTAGGTCCGCTTCACCGCGTCGGGCACGGAGCTGTCGCTGGTCAGCAGGAACCGCGTGCCCATCGCCACGCCCGCCGCGCCGTACGCCAGGGCTGCGGCCAGGCCGCGCCCGTCGAAGAAACCGCCGGCGGCGATCACCGGGATGTCGACGGCGTCCACGACCTGGGGCAGCAGCAGCGTCGTGGCGACCGCGCCGGTATGGCCGCCGCCCTCGCCGCCCTGCACGAGCACGGCGTCGGCGCCCCAGGCGGCGACCTTCTCCGCGTGCCGCCGGGCGCCGACGGACGGGATCACCACGATCCCGGCGTCCTTCAGCTTGGCGATCAGCTCCTGCCGCGGGGCCAGCGCGAACGAGGCCACCTTCACCCGGTTCTTGATGAGCAGGTCGACCCGCTCCCCCGCGTCGCCGGCGTCGGCGCGCAGGTTCACCCCGAACGGCGCGTCGGTGCGTGAGCGGACCTCCCGGATCGCGGCGTCGAGCTGGTCGGGGGTCATCGTGGCCGAGGCGAGGATGCCGAGACCGCCCGCGTTCGCCACCGCCGACACCAGCCGGGGGCCGGCCACCCAGCCCATGCCGGTCTGCACCACCGGATGGCGCACGCCGGTCAGGCGCGTGAGCGGGGTGTCCAGCACCGGCCCGATCACGCCTTCACCTCCCGGTCGCGCAGTCCCTTCGGGTCGAGCACCTCGCGGATGAGCCGCAGTTCCTCGTCTGTGGGCTGCCGGGTCTCCGGCACGTCGCCCTCGACGACCAGGTCGAACCCGGTGGCCGCCCGCACCTGCTCGACCTCGACGCCGGGGTGCACAGAGACCAGGCGCATCGAGCCGTCGGGAGTGCCGAAGTCGAACACGGCGAGGTCGGTCACCACCCGGCGCAGGTCATGGAAGCGGGCGGCCCGCGGGCCCAGCGCGGCCGCGCGGTCGTGGCCCACGCCGCTCACCACGTCCACCTTCGGGACGAAGACGCGGGTGGACTGCTTGGGGATCCAGTAGCTGGTCGGGTTGCAGATCGTGTTGCCGGGGGCTCCGCGCACGCCGAGGAGCTGCGACTTCGGTCGCGCCCAGTCGCCGATCGCCGAGATGTTGGTGTTGCCGTGCCTGTCGATCTGGGAGGCGCCCATCATCACGTGCCTGCGCCCGTTCTGCACCAGCCACAGGTGCTCGCGGAACGGCAGCCACCCCTCGACCGCCCCGGCGGCGGCGCCGAACGGCACCGCCTCTGCGGTCAGCAGCGCGCCGCCGTCCGTGGTCAGCAGGCCGGGCTCGAACGTGAGCCGGGCCAACCGGGCGCCCAGGATCGAGCAGGTGCCCATCGCCGCCGCCAGGATCTCGCCGTCGCCGCGCCACACCTCCGCGCACGCCACGACGCAGATCTCCGCCCGGGTCGCGCTCATCGTCCCTCCTCGTGCCACTGCCGCACGGCCTTCCGGTAGGCCGCCTCGTCGCCGGACAGGAACCGGTCCGCGAACGCCGCCCACGCCTCCGGGTCGGCCGCCGAGGCGGCGTAGTGCCGCTGGAACGCCTCGTCTCGGCCCTCTCCTCGATCGGTGAAATGGCCGCCGTCCGGGGTCTCCACGACTCCGGCGACATGCATGCGGCTGACCAGCAGCGTCTGCGGCGGGCCACCCAGTTCGCCGGGCTCGACCATCCGCTCGCAGGACACGAAGCACCGCCCGGCCGCCTTGGCGAACAGGTCGTCCATGTAGGGGTCGGCGCCGAGGTAGCGGCCGTTGCCCCGGGTGTCGGCCACGTCCATGTGCACCAGCGCCACGTCCATCGTGAGCGCGGGCACCGCGACGAGTTCCTCCTGGTCCTCGTACGGCGAGCGGACCGTGCGCAGGCGGGGGTTCACCCGCATGACGTCCGAGCCGAGCCCGGCCCGCGTCGGCAGGAACGGCAGCCGGTGCGCCGCCGCGAGCAGGCCGAACATGAACATGCCCTCGTCATACTCGGTGAACTCGACGGCCCCACGCTGCCGGGCCGCCCGGAAGTGCGGTTCGAGGGCGATCGAGTCGAGCGTCACGAACGGGGCGACGACTCGGCGCACCTTGCCCGCCGCGCAGAGCAGGCCCACGTCCGGCCCGCCGTACGACACGATCGTCAGGTCCGTCAGCGCGGACCGGTAGACGGCCCGCACCAGCGCCATCGGCTTGCGCCGGGAACCCCAGCCGCCGATGCCGATCGTCATGCCGCTCTCCAGCGAGCCGACGATCTCCTCGATCGACATGACGACGCCCATCACCGGCCCCCTTCCGCGACGAAGGCGTCCCGGTGCCGGTCGCCGGCGCCCATGAGGTTGAGCTCGAACGTGAAGCCCTGCTCGAACCGGTAGCTGCGCTTGACGTCGACCGGGTCGATGCCGTTGAGCGACTCCTTGGCCCGCCGGATCACGTACGGGTCCTTGGTGGCGATCTGGACCGCCACCTCAAGCGCCGCGTCGCGCAGGCGCTCGCGCGGCACGACCTCGAGCACCGAGCCGAACGCGTGCAACTCGGCGGCGGTGACGTTGCGGCACGTGTAGACCATCGCGCGCATCAGGTGCTGGGGCACCAGCCTGGCGAGGTGGGTGGCGGCGCCGAGCGCGCCCCTCTCCACCTCGGGCAGGCCGAAGTAGGCGTCGTCGGAGGCCACCACGATGTCGGCGTTGCCGGCCAGCCCCACCCCGCCGCCCAGGCAGAAACCGTGCACGGCCGCGACCACGGGGACCTCGCACTCGTAGACCGCCGCGAACGCTTCATAGCAGCCGCGGTTGGCGCCCACCAGCGCCTCGAACCCGCTGGTCGCCTGCATCTCCTTGATGTCCACGCCGGCGTTGAACCCGCGGCCCTCCGCCCGCAGCACCACGACGCGGGTCTCCGGGTCACGCCCGGCCTCCCGTACGGCGTCGGCGAGCTCGAACCATCCGCGTACGGTCAGCGCGTTGACCGGCGGGACGTCCACCACGACCTCGGCGACCCCCTCGCCGTCGCGGCTGGTCGAGATTCCCATACGTCACCTTTCCATCTAACATTTGTTAGAAACTACGCTAGCAGACGCCGTTGTCCGGCTGAAGCTGTCCGATTGAAGGGGACCGAGATGATCTGCAGGGACCGAGTCGTCATCGTGACGGGCGCGGGGCGCGGCCTCGGCAGGGCGCACGCGCTGGAGTTCGCCCGCCAGGGCGCGAAGGTCGTGGTCAACGACCTCGGGGTGAGCCTGTCCGGCGAGGGCGGATCGGACGCCGGATCAGGGGGGCCCGCCCAGGAGGTGGCCGAGGAGATCCGCGCGCTGGGCGGCGAGGCGGTGGCCGACCGGTCCGACATCGCCACCGACGAGGGCGCGCGGCGGCTGGTGGCGACCGCGGTCGAGCACTTCGGCCGCCTCGACGTGCTGGTCAACAACGCCGGGTTCCTGCGCGACCGCATGCTGGTCAACCTGTCGGAGGAGGAGTGGGACGCGGTGATCCGCGTGCACCTGAAGGGTCACTTCCTGCCGCTCAAGCACGCCGGGCTGCACTGGCGGGCCGAGTCGAAGGCCGGCCGGCCGGTGGACGCGCGGGTGGTCAACACCTCCTCGGGCGCGGGCCTGCTCGGCAGCGTGGGGCAGGGCAACTACTCGGCGGCCAAGGCCGGCATCGTGGGCCTGACCCTGGTCGCGGCGGCCGAACTCGGCCGCTACGGCGTGACCGTCAACGCCATCGCCCCGGCCGCCCGCACGCGGATGACCGAGCAGGTCTTCGCGCGGACGATGGCCGCCCCCGGGGAGGGCGCGTTCGACGCGATGGCCCCGGAGAACGTCTCCCCGCTGGTGGTCTGGCTCGGCTCGGCCGAGTCGAAGGGCGTCACCGGCCGGGTCTTCGAGGTGGAGGGCGGCCGGATCTGCGTCATGGAGGGTTTCCGGCACGGCCCGGCCGCCGACAAGGGCGCCCGCTGGGACCCCGCCGAGATCGGGCCGGAGGTGGCGAAACTGCTCGGCCAGGCCGCCGGGCCGGAGCCCGTCTACGGCGCCTGATCCTCCCCGGCCAGCCCGCGACGGTACACATGGCGGTCGCGTCGCTCCCGTCGCGGGGTCCGATCTTCGCGAAGGCGTTGTCGACGCGTGTCTTCACCGTCGTCTCACCGATGCTGTCTGCGGCGATCCGCACGTCGTCCATGCCCTTCGCGATTCAGATGCCGCCGAGCATCCGGTCCCTGTCATCGGCCTGCGCGTAGAAGGCATGCAGTGCGGAGTTCAGGGACCGTTCCTCGTCGGCGAAGTGGGCGTTCATGACGGACTTGATCTCGTTGATCTTCCTGAGCAGCCGCTCGGGAGAGGACTGGGCCGAGTCGAGACATTCCTGGAAGTCGGCGAGAAGCCGCGCGAGCCGGCGGTGGTCGCGGGTGAGGCGTTCGATCACGGGCCTCAGCTCCGGCATCTGCCGCACCAGGGCAGGAAAGAAGCTGTCGTCCTCACTGCGGTGGTGGCTGCCCAGCGCGGCGCAGAAGGTGTAACAGTGGCTGCGCAGGTCGGGTTTGGACGCCTTGGCGTTCTTGCCGGAGAGGAGGGACACCCTGGCCTGCTCCAATGCCTGCTCCAGTCGGTGATGGACGTTCTGCAGTTCGAGGTCCCAGGCATGGACGCGGTCGCGCGGCACCGTGCGTTCCTCACTTTCTGTCGTGCTTCTCGGCGGAGCCGTCCAGGCAGCACGGGCCATGGCCGGCGTTTCAGACCGGTGAGTCATCCGAGCCCTTCCGGGTCTTCTCGTCGACGAGCAGTTCGGGCAGCTGCGACACCAGCCGCCGATGCCAGGCGATCTCAGCGCGCAGCCGGCTGACGCGGTGCTGCATGGCGAGGGTTTCCGCCAGGGTCAGGTACCGCGCGACCGCCCGGGCATGGGCTTCGTACTCGGCGAGCATGGCTTCCAGGGACGCCACCCTCGCGTCGATGATCGCGGGCAGGTCGTCAAGATGCTGCGGATCCAGCCGGGTGAGGACGAGGTCGAATGGATCGGGCTTGAGGACGATCTCGCGTAGCCCGCTCAGCCGCAGCGATGACAGCGCCTTCGCACCGGCGTCGGTGATCTGCCAGACCTTGCGTTCGGGATACGCGCCGACCTGCTCGGTTCTCACCCCTTCGATCAGCCCTTCCGCGGCCAGGCGCTTGATCGCCCCATAGAGCCCGCCGACGGTGATGTCGGTCCACATGTCGAGGCGTTCCTCCTCGATCAGGAGGCGCAACTGGTGACCGTGCATGGGGCCGCGCTCGGCCAGGGCACCGAGAATGAAGATCCGGATCGATGACACACGACTACTCTCGCGCGAGTAGTCCCTCCTGGCAACACTTATGGCAGAAGCGACAGGGAGAGCTGCGAGGCCGCGGCCGAGCCTGTCTACGGCGCCTGATCCTCCCCGGCGAGCTGTTCGCCGAGGCCGGTGCGCCGGTAGCGCAACCGGCGGCCCTCTCTTTCGCCGGTCACCAGCCCGGCGTCCCTGAGCGTGGTCAGGTGGTGCGAGGCGGTCGCCGGGGCCAGCCGGAGGGCCGCGGCCACCTCCCCCGTGCTGGACGGCTCGGCCAGCAGCGCGAGCACAGCCGCGCGGGTCGGGCCGAGCAGGGCGGCCAGCGCCTCCGGCGGCTCGGCCGGCACAGGGCGCTCCCACAGCCGGCCGTGGCCGCGCGGCGCGTACCACAGCGCACGCCCGGCCGGGGTGTCGGTCAGCGTGTAGACGTGCGGGCCGGTGAACCCGGTGGGCAACAGGGTGAGCGGGTGCCCGTCCAGGCCGAACTCGCCGTCCTTGGCGTATGCCAGCCGTAGCGCCTCGCCGTCCCAGTCGAGCCTCGGGTGCAGGTCCGTCAGCAGCGCCCGCGGCCCGCGCTCGGCGGCGAGCAGCCCGCGGCGGGTCAGCTCGCCCTCCGCGAGCGCGCGCAGCCGCGGCCAGTGCGGCGCGATCGTCGACGCGAAGTAGCGCCGGATCTCCCGCACCGTCTGGGCCAGCGCACCCGCCGGGTCGGTCCAGAACCGCTCGACCTCCGGCGGCGCGCTGCGCCCGGCCCAGGCCCGGTCCACCTCGGACGCGACCTGGTCGAGCGGGGTGTCGGCCACCACCCGCAGTTCCTGTTCCAGGGTCGGCCGCGTGGCGGACGGCGCCGGGGTGAGGAAGTCCGGCACGTACCCGGTGGGGCCGGGGACCAGCGAGTGGAGTGTGGTCAGGCCGCGCAGCAGCGGCTCGGCCCGGGCCCGCCAGGACGCGGGGACCAGGCGCGCCGAGCGGGAGCGCAGCGCGAGGCAGCTGGCCACGACCTCCGCCATCGGGCTGTGCGCGAACCTGAGCCGCAGCAGGTCGGCGGGGGCGAACTCGATCCGGATCACCCGTCCATTCGAGCACCCTCGAACGGTTAACGGAGAACGTCCCCCGGTTCCTACGGTCGGCGCATGGAATACACCCGTTTGGGGCGGACCGGTCTGCTCGTCAGCCGGATCTGCCTCGGCACGATGAACTTCGGCTGGCAGATCGGCGAGGACGAGAGCCACGCGATCCTCGACCGGGCGCACGAGGAGGGCGTCAACTTCGTCGACACCGCGAACATGTACGGCCGGGAGACCGGCGACGGCCTGAGTGAGCGGTTCATCGGCCGCTGGTTCGAGAAGGCCGGCCACCGGGACCGGATCGTGCTGGCCACGAAGGTGTACGCCCCGATGACCGACTGGCCCAACGACGGGGGGCTGTCGGCCCGTCACATCATCGCCGCCTGCGAGGCGTCGCTGCGCCGCCTGCGGACCGACCGGATCGACCTCTACCAGATGCACCACGTGCAGCGGGACACGCCGTGGGAGGAGATCTGGCAGGCCATGGAGACCCTGGTCGTCCAGGGCAAGGTGCGTTACGTCGGGTCGTCCAACTTCGCCGGCTGGCACCTCGCCCGCGCGCAGGCGGCGGCCGACCGCAGGAACTTCCTCGGCCTGGTCTCCGAGCAGTGCAAGTACAACCTGCTCACCCGGCACATCGAGCTGGAGGTGCTGCCCGCGGCCATCGAGCTGGGCATCGGGATCCTGCCCTACTCGCCGTTGCACTTCGGCGCGCTGTCCGGGGCGCTGCGCAAGCAGCGCGAGGGCGCGGGAGGCCGCAGCGTCCTGCACGCCCCCGAGCGGGTCGAGCCGCACCGGACGGCCATCGAGGGCTACGAGAAGCTGTGCGCCGAGATAGGCGAGGAACCCACCGCGGTCGCGCTCGCGTGGCTGCTGTCGCGTCCCGGGGTGACCGCCCCTGTCATCGGACCGCGCTCCCCCGGGCAGCTCGACCTGCCGCTGACGGCGCTGCGCACCGAGCTGTCCGCCGAGACCCTGGCCCGGCTGGACGAGCTGTTCCCGCCCATCGGCAACGGCGGCCCCGGCCCCGAGGCCTGGGCCTGGTGATGCTGTGCCTGTAGCTCCAACAAATCCCACGGCGCGGTTGCTTCAGGCAAGACGGCAGGAGAGAATTCATACATACTTTCGAATTTCTCCATGGAGGTGTGGTGGGCCTCTTCGACCATGACAGCGAATGGTGGGACCGTCTGACCGCCGGTTCGCCATTGTGGTCGTCCGAAGGTCCGCTCGCCCGCGGCGAATACTCCGATGGCCCCTTTCCGATCGTTGAGCCCAAGATGCGGGGTTCCGAAGACCGGGGCGCGAGTGCCGGGTCTGGGGGTGCCGGTCGGGACAAGGCCCGGTCGTCGTGGGTGTTGGTGGGTTCGCTGCGGGAGTCGGCGCAGGAGTTGGCGTTGGCGCCGTTGCCGGAGGATGTGGATATCTATCTGGCTGAGGCCGAGGAGTTGATGTTCGTCCGGGATCGGATCACCTCCGCGCTGGCGGATCGGGTGGGGCGGGTGCATGGTGTGGGGCAGGCCAGGCAGCATGGGCATGCCTCGACCCGGAGTTGGCTGCGTACCGCCGGGGGGATGGGTGTGGCGGGTGCTGGCCGGTTGCTGACTTTGGCGGTGGAGTTGGCCCGTCTGCCCCGGGTGCGTGCGGCGTTCGCCGAGGGAAGCTTGGCGGCGGGGGTGGTGGAGGCGATCTGCACGGCCACCGCGCCGTTGAATGATGAGCAGGCGGGGTTGGCTGAGTCGATTTTGCTGGAGCTGGCGGGTAAGGCGGGTCCGGCGGAGGTGGCCAAAGCGGGCCGCTACTTGCGGGCGGTGCTCGACCCTGATGGGGAGGAGCGTGATGAGCAGGGCGATTACGCGCGGCGGTTCCTGCGGGTCCGCCCCACCCGGGGTGGGGGTTTGGAGGGGGAGTTCCATCTGCCGCGTGAGGCCGCCGCCCGGTTGCGGGCTTTGCTGGACGCCTACGCCAAACCGCGGGCGGAGAGCGATGACCGCCCGCTGCGGGTCCGCAACGCCGATGCGTTCATCGCGCTGCTGGAGCAGGAGATCGCCACCGAACTCCTGGTCCTGGTCAACGCCGAATCCCTCCCCACCGATCCGCAACACACCGACCCCGCCACCGACCACGCCGAAGCCGCCGACCCCGAAGACACCAGTGACTGCACCCCCAGCGCCGCCGAAAACACCAGCGGCTGCACCCCGAGCGGCACCGGAAGCGCTGACGACCCCGGCGACCTTGGCGCCGCCGCCGACCCCGGCACTGCCGAGACAGAGGCAGAGGCAGGGGCAGGGGCAGGGGCAGAGGCACAGGCAGATGTAGCCGCGGGTCCCGTTGCCGAGAGTGCCGACCGTGGCACCACCGCCCCGCGCGATGAGGAGACTCGCGACGCCAGAGCCGGTGAGGGCGGGTCCCGTGAGCAGCAGGCTGGCGAGCGCGATACCGCGAGCGCCGCCTCTGGCGAGGGCGACGACACCGCGCCTCCCACCGCAACGCCTCCCACCGCGCCTCCGAACACAGCCCAGCCGGATCCTCCTCCCGACGATCCATCTGGACATCACACCCACGCCGGGCGTCGGCCTGCGGGGGACTGCCGGCATGGGCAGGCCACGCGTGAGGACCACGGCGACGTACGCTGTGGACAGTGCCACCGTGAGCAGGGCCCGTGTGGTTGCGGTGCGACGCCGCCGTGGTCAGCAGGGATGCCCGGGGCAGTGTCGGCAGGGCGGCTGCCGGGGACGGCGCCGGGGTTGTTGCTGGCGACCGGGCAGATGCTGCCCGTCACCAGCGTGCATCGCCTCGCCCGCACCTCCACCCTGGTACGCCTGGTCATGGACACCGACGGGCAGGTGCTCGACATGGGCCGCAAGGTCCGCCTGGCCACCCCCGCCCAACGCCGGGCCGTCTTCGCCCGCTACGCCACCTGCTGGATCGACGGCTGCCCACTCCCGGCCACCATGTGCCAGATCGACCACGCCGACAACTGGAGCACCGGCGGCCTGACCGACCTGAAACTCCTCGGACCGGCCTGCCAGTTCCACAACCGCGACCGCTACCGCCACCCCGACCGCTACACCCGCCGCAAAGAAGGCACCGACCGCTGGGCCTTCACCTACCACCGCCTCGCACGAGCCCGGCGGCTACGGGTTTAGCGGGCTTGGCGTGACATCGAGGCGGCCGGGCGACGGTCAGACGGCCGCTCGGCGGAGGCGGCGTAGGCCGGTCACGGCCAGATCCGCGATGCCGCGGCCTCGTATGCGCAGGTCTCGCATGCCCAGGGCTGCCGCGGCGCAGGCGACCGGTACGGCGGGCAGCATGTAGCGGTGGTCGAAGTCGAGCGCGGCGATCGGGCCGAGGAACAGGTACACGGCCGTCACCCACGGCAGCAGCGCCGCACGCCGCCGGCCGATCGCGCCGATCCCACCGAGCAGCAGGGCCATGCCGAACAGCGGCCCGTGCAGCAGGCCCGGGTAGCGATACGCGCCCAGGAACGACGCGTACGGCTCGACCGACGACATGCCGCGGATGGCGGGGTCGTACTCGCCGCGCACGGTCTCGATGAGCGGGAAGGAGGGCAGTGGCCAGGAGCCGACGGGGAACGACAGCGCCGGGGACACGCGCGCCGGGTGCCGCACGGGGGTGACCGCGAAGGCGAGCGAGGCGTCGTGCGCGACCTCGCGCAGGTAATCGAGCGGCTGCGCCGCGATGGCGCGCAGCGCGAACGAGCGGGCCAGGTCGTTGTGGGAGAAGCGATCGCCGGGCAGCAGGTTGAGCGAGGCGCCCGGCGCCCACACGTACTCGGACGCGGCGTCCACAACGGTGCCGTTCGGGCACAGCTTCGCCTCGTCGGTCGGCGGCCGGGCGACCGAGCAGTCGGCGAACGTCATCGTCCGCGCCCACAGTGCCACCCCGTCGGAGCCGCTGAGCGCGTAGCGCCCGTGGTGGGCCTGATACCAGCCCGCGTAGGCGGCCAGCGGCAGCACCCCGGCGAGAGCGAGCGCGGCCACCTGCCGCACCCCGGCCCGGCGTACGACCAGATACAGCAGGACCAGGCCGAGCAGCGGCACGGCGGCGGTCCGAGTGAGCCCGGCCAGCGCGAGCAGCGCCCCCGCGACGGCGGCCGACCGTACGGACGGCTTGGCCCGCCACATGACGACGGTCAGGGCGGCGACGACGAGGAAGATCAGCTGGGTGTCGGAGAGCACGGCGTGCTCAAGCCGGACGAAGGCCGGATCGAACAGCACCGGCAGCGTGGCCAGGGTGGCGCCCCACGCGGGCAGCCGGTGGCGGCGCAGCAACGCGTAGACCATCACGGCGATGCCCAGGCCCATGGCGTGCTGCACGCCGACCACCAGTTCGACGCTGTGGAACGGCCACAAAAGCCGCAGGAAGAAGGAGTATCCGGCGGGGTGGAACCCGCCGCCCGGCTTCAGGTGGACGGCCGTGTCGAGATAGGTGAAGGAGTCGTACCAGTAGAGCTGGGCGGTGTCGTACGCCAGCATGGCGAGCACGCGCAGGGCAGCCGCGGCGGCGAGCACGGCGGCGAACAGGCCGTGTCCCCTGGTCAGCACCCGTTTCGCGCGGGCGTGCCCGAGCGGCGCTGTCCGTAGGGCGGGTATCGAGGCGAGCATGGACGATCCCCCGGGTCCGGGCCGGGGCGACTCCCCGGCGATGCCCGGACACTCCAGCGAAAGATCGATAAACTCGCCGTCACCTGATTCGGTTACGTCCTGGTTATGCCACTCCTGGCAACCTGGGACGGTTTCGACGGGTGAGGGGGGCTTCGATGCGGGTGCTGGTTGCGGAAGACGAGCGGATGCTCGCCGACTCGATCGCCGAGGGCCTGCGGGAGGAGGCGCTCGCGGTGGACGTCGCCTACGACGGCGACGGGGCGCTGGAGCGGGTGCGTGTCCACGACTACGACGTGCTGATCCTCGACCGGGACCTGCCGGGGACGCACGGCGACGACGTGTGCCGCGCGCTGGTGGCCGAAGCCGCGCAGGTCCGCGTGCTCATGCTGACCGCCGCGGCCGACGTGCGCTCCCGGGTGGAGGGGCTGTCGCTGGGCGCCGACGACTACCTGCCCAAGCCGTTCGCGTTCGAGGAGCTGGTGGCGCGGGTGCACGCGCTGGGCCGCCGGGTGCGGCCCGCGGACCCGCCGATCCTGGAGCGGGCGGGCATCAGGCTCGACTGGGCGCACCGGCAGGCCTTCCGCGACGGGCGATACGTGCCGCTGGCCCGCAAGGAGTTCGGGGTGCTGGCCGAACTGCTGCGCGCGGACGGCGCGGTGGTCTCCAGCGAGACGCTGCTGGAGAAGGTGTGGGACGAGCACATCGACCCGTTCACCAACACCGTGCGCACGACGATGATGAAGCTGCGCCGCAAGATCGGCGACCCGCCGGTCATCGAGACGGTCACGGGAGCGGGGTATCGCATCCCATGACGAAGAACCTGCGGCTGCGGTTCGCGCTCGCCTTCGGCGCGGTCTTCGTCCTCGCCGGCGCCGTCCTGGTCGGGGTCGTCGCCTTCGTCGTACGGCAGAGCCTGGAGCCCCGCGACGGGCTGCGGCAGCCCCAGTGGATCCGCGTCGCCGGAACCGTCTACTCGCCCTGGCATTACGAGTACTACGTGGCCCAGCAGCGGGTCGCGCAGGTCAGGCGCGTCTATCAGGCCGACACGGTCAAGAACGTGCTCGTCGGGGGCGGGATCGCCCTCCTCCCCGGGGGCGGCCTGGCGGCTCTGCTCGGCTGGCGCGCGGCCGGATGGACGCTGCGGCCGATGCGCTCGGTGACGGCGAGCGCCAGGCGAATCGCGCAGAGCCACGACCTGACCGAGCGCATCGCGCACGACGGCCCGGACGACGAGGTCAAGGAGCTGGCCGACATCGTGGACACCGTGCTCGGCCGCCTCGCCCGCTCGTTCGACGGCCAGCGGCGCTTCGTCGCCAACGCCTCGCACGAACTTCGCACGCCGCTGACCATCAACCGCACGCTGGTGGACGTCGCGGTCCGCCGCGCCGACGCGAGCGAGGACGTCAAACGGCTCGGCGAGTCGCTGCTGCTGGTCAACGCCCGGCACGAACGCCTGATCGACGGCCTGCTCGCCCTGGCCGAGGGTGAGCAGAAGATCCTCGACCGGCGGCCCTTCGACCTGACCGACGTGGCCGAGCACGTGCTCGACGCCGCGGCCGAGGAGGCGAAGGCGGCCCAGGTGACCGTGCACCGGCTGCTCGACCTCGCCCCGACGGCCGGCGAGCCGGTGCTGGTGGAGCGGCTGGTGCAGAACCTCGTGGAGAACGCGATCCGGCACAACCACCCCGGCGGCGAGGTGTGGGTGTCCACCCGGCGGCGGGCCGACCGGGTGGAGCTCGTCGTGGCCAACACCGGCCTGCCCGTCCCGCCGTACGAGATAGAGACGATCTTCGAGCCGTTCCGGCGGCTGCACGGCGACCGGCTGCGCTCCGAGCGCGGCAGCGGCCTCGGGCTGTCGATCGTACGCGCGATCGCCGACGCCCATGATGGTGTGGTCACCGCCACTCCGCGCGAGGAGGGCGGCCTGACCCTCGCCGTCGAGCTGCCCTACGAGGGTGGCTGAGCCGCGCCGACCACGAAGGACTCCAGCCGGTGCAGCAGGGCGGCCATCTCGCCCTCGGGCAGGCGGGTGGTGTCGGCGCTCAACTCCACGCCGAGCGTGCCCTTCCAGCGCATCAGGGCCACGCAGAAGTCGCAACTGCGCCTGTCCGTGCCGGGGAGCCACTCCAGCTCGGACTCCCCGTCCGCCCTGCCGTCGCCCGGGTCCTCCCCCGGGCGCAGGTCGTTGAAGCAGCACGACGGGAACATGGGGACGCCCCGATCGGCGCTCATCCGGTCGATCATCGCGTTCAGGGCCAGCGAGTCGAAGCGGGCGCGACGGTAGGACGCGAGAACCGCCGGGTAGGCGGTCACGAGGGTCTCGGGGAGGCTTCCGCACGGCCCCAGGGTGAACAGCCCCAGCTGGTTCAGGCTGGTGACCAGGTCCCGGGTCCGGTCGCTGAAGCGGTTGTGCACGATCGGGGTGATCGCGCACACCTCGTGCCCGGTCAGCTCGCGCAGCAGCATGGCGACCGCCACCAGCAGGACGGTGGCGGTGCTGACACCGGCACGACGGGCGAGCACCCGAGCGGCGTGGTTGAGCCGGGGCGAAGACAGCACTGCCCGCGCGTACCTCGGCGTCGCACCCGCTCCGACCACCTGCGGGAACATGGCGGACGGCACGGTCCGGAGCAGCGCCTCCCATTGCGCGATCGCCCGATCCGAGCGGGCCGACGCCGCCTCCTCCTCTCGCACCAGATCGAGCAACTGCGACGACGGCGGTCGTGCGATTGCTCCGCGGAGCAGCAGCATCCGCAGGTCGCGCACCACGACGTCGGCCGCGCGCCAGTCCGCGACGACATGGTTGAACACGAGCGCCACGTGGGTGGCGGCGCCGTCGCAGACCACGAATCCGGCGCGTAGCGGCTGCTCGCCGTCGTCGAAGGATCGAGCGGACAGGCGGGCGACGAGATCCGCCGCGGCGTCGTCCGCGTCGCCGCGTGCCGCCTCCACCAGTTCGACCGACACGGCCCCGGCCGCCGCCACCTCCTGGTACGGCCCGGCCGCGCCGAGCCGCACCAGGGATCGCAGGGCGTCGTGCCGGGCCATCACCGCTCTCAGGGCGGCCGCCACGGCCCCGGGACGGCGCGGGCCGCCCGCGCGTGGGACGGCGAGGAGCCGGGGCACGTTGAAATAGTGCGCGCTGTCCGGCCCCACCTTGTGGATGGCCCCCCACATGTCCCGCTGTCCCCACGCGAGCTCCGCTGTTCCGGAACGGTTGGCGGCGAAATCCACCAGAAGCCGCATGACTCTCCTTCGCGCAATATTTCGGGGGCGGGACGTGGGAACGCTCCCACGAAGGCTAGGTTTCACCTCTGACCCGGTCAATATCTTCTATTGCCGTTCGCCGCGGCCCAATGCCACCGGGCGGGGACGACAGGCGGTTCCTGCACGTGGCGGATATCGCCGGGGAGCGCTCCATCCCGGCGTTTGACAACCTGGAAACTTCTTCGTCCGATGGGGCCGCATCCGGTCCGACCATATCCGGATAATGAGGACGGCGGTTTACGCGGGCGGCCGAACCGCGAGCGCTGTTTTATCGACCTTGCCGGTGGCATTGCGCGGCAGGCCGTCCACGAGGACGACCTCGCGGGGCACCTTGAAGTTGGCCAGCCGTTCCCGGCAGTAGGCCCTCAGCGCCTCGGGGGTGACCGCCACACCGGGGCGGGGCACGACGTAGGCCCGGCCGACCTCGCCCATGCGGCCGTCCGGCACGCCGATCACCACTGCCTCGGCGACGCCCTCATGGGCGGCCAGCACCTGCTCGATCTCCGCCGGGTACACGTTGAAGCCGCCGACCACGAACATGTCCTTCGACCGGCCCGTGATGGCGAGGTAGCCCCGCTCGTCGAGCCGGCCGCGGTCGCCGGTCACCAGCCAGCCGTCCACGATCGCCGCCGCGGTCGCCGCGTCGTCGTCCAGGTAGCCCACCATCACGTTGTGCCCGCGCACCAGGATCTCGCCGTCCTGGCCCACCGGCACCGGCGCGCCGTCCGGGCCGGTGACCTTCACCTCCACGCCCTCGATCGGACGGCCGGAGGTGGTGGCGACGGTGACGTCGTCGTCCTCCAGCGAGCACGCCGTTACCGTGCCGCACGATTCGGTCAGCCCGTACGCGGTGACGACCTGGGGGAACAGCTCGGCCCGCAGGCGGCGTACGAGCGCCACCGGGACGACCGAGGCGCCGGTGACCGCGAGCCGCAGCGACGACAGGTCGTAGCGGGAGCGGCCGGGCGCGTCGAGCATGGAGACGTAGACGGTCGGCGGGCCGGGCAGCACGGTGATCTTCTCGGCCTCGATCAGCCGCATCGTCTCGTCCGGCTCGAACACCGGCTGGAGCACCATCGTGGCGGCCCTGAGCAGGCAGGCGAACACCCCGGCCTTGTAGCCGAAGGTGTGGAACATCGGGTTGACGATCAGGTAGCGGTCGCCCTGGCGCAGCCCGGTCCGCGCGCTCCACGCGAGGTAGGTGCGGACGTTCTGGCGGTGAGTGCACATCGCACCCTTGGACCTGCCGGTGGTGCCGGAGGTGAACAGGATGTCGGCCACGTGGTCGGGGCGCACCGCCGCCGCGCGCTCCCGGGCCGCCTCGTCCGGCACCGCCGCACCGGCCGCCAGGAAGTCCGCCCAGGTCGTGGCATCCGGCCTCGGGTCCTCGTCGTAGGTGACGACCGTGGTGAGCGCGGGCAGGCTCTCGACGCCGGAGGCGGTGACTCCGAGCATGGCGAGGTAGCCGTTGCCGAGGAAGCCGTCCTCGGTGAACAGCACGCGGGCGCGGCTGCGCGCCAGCAGCCAGCGGGCCTCCTCGCCCTTGTAACGGGTGTTGATCGGCACCACGACGGCGCCGGCGCAGAGCGCGCCGAGGGCGGTGACGATCCACCGCGTGCTGTTGGGAGCCCAGATCGCCACCCGCTCCCCCGGCTCCACGCCGAGCGCGAGGAAGCCGCGGGCCGCCTCGCGCACCCGGTCGTGCAACTCCGCGTAGGTCAGGCGGGACTCACCGTCCACCACCGCCTCCGTGCCCGGGAACTCCCGGGCCGCCTGCTCAAGCACTCCCGGGATCGTCAGCGCCTCGTTCTCGGTCATGACCGTCATGGTGAGCCGTCTCGGCTCGGCCCGTCAGGCGTGGTCCCGCTGGCCGGTACCTCTCCCCCACCGGCGGGCGGGCGGCCGTACCCTCCCCTGGGTCATCGGAGAGTCGGGAGGAACTGGTGAACGTGACGATGGATTTCGGCGGCCGGGCGGTGCTGGTCACCGGAGGGACCAAGGGCATCGGCTTCGTGATCGCCGAGGCGTTCCTCGCCGCGGGCGCCGGTGTGGTGGTGTGCGGGCGGAACGAGCCGGACAAGCTGCCCTCGACGGGCGGCCGGACCGCGCGCTTCGTCGCCGCCGACATCCGCGACCCCGCGGAGGCGGCCCGGCTGGTGGAGCAGACCGTGGATCACCTGGGCCGGCTCGACGTGCTGGTCAACAACGCCGGAGGATCGCCGAACGCCGACGCGGCGACGGTCTCGCCGCGGTTCGTCGAGCGGATCGTGGACCTCAACCTGCTCGCGCCGTTCTACGTGGCCCAGCCGGCCAACCTCGTCATGCGCGAGCAGGAGACCGGGGGGTCGATCGTCAACATCGGCAGCGTCTCCGGCGTGGACCCGCAGCCGGGCACCGCGGCGTACTCGGCGGCCAAGGCCGGGCTCCTCATGCTGACCAAGGCGCTGGCGCTGGAATGGTCGCCGAAGGTGCGGGTCAACCACGTCACCACCGGCCTCATCAGGACCGAGGCCGCCGCCTCCCTGTACGGCGAGGACGGCGGCGCGGCCCTGTCGGAGGTCATCCCGATGCGCCGGATGGCGATGCCGCAGGACGTGGCGAACGCCTGCCTCTTCCTGGCGAGCGACCTCGCCTCCTACCTGACCGGGGCGGACGTCCCGGTGCACGGCGGAGGCGAGGTCCCGGCCCGCTACCTGGTGACCGGCGGCTGAAGCGGGCGGAAGACGGCGCGCCCGCCCGTCAGCACGGGCGTGCCGTTCACCGCCACCTCGAAGACCACGGCGTCGTCGGCGTCCCACGTACGCACGTCGAGGCGGTCGCCGGGGAAGACCGGGGCGGCGAACCTGCCCGCCAGCTCGGCCAGGCCGGCCGGGTGCGCGCCCACGGCGTCGGCCAGGGGCAGCGTCACCGCCGCCAGCGTGCACAGGCCGTGCATGAACGGCCTGGGCATCCCGGCCGCCTTCGCCGCCTCCGGGTCGATGTGCATGTGATGCCGGTCGCCGAGCAGGCGGTAAAGCGCGGCCTGGTTCGGCGAGGTGTCCAGCCGGATCTGCCGCGCGGGCGGCGTCTCGGGCCGCTTCGGGGCCGAAGGCCCGCGCTCGCCGCCGAACCCGCCCCGCCCTGGCGCGAACAGCGACCATGTGGCGAGGAAGAACTCGCTGTCCACCTCGACCTCGAAGACCGCGGCGCCGCCCTTGTCCCAGACGCGGGCGACGCGGGCCTTCATGGTCAGTTCGCCCGCCGGCGGCAGCGGCGTGCGGACCACCAGCCGCTGGGAGCCGTGCACGGCCGTCCGGGTGTCGAACGCGCCGAGCGAGCCGAGCGCGTCCGGCGCCCACTGGGCCTTGGTCAGCGCGAACGTCGGCAGCACCCGCAGCCGTTCCTCGAAGACGAGGTCGAGGTCGGTGGCGGGGGCGCCGACGGCGAGCGCGTAGAGGATCGCCTCCCGCTCGTCGTAGGCGACCGTGCGCTCGCCGAGGTCGTGGCCGGCCCACTCGGCAGCGTTCATCTCGCCGGTGTTCACCGGTCCGCTCCGAGCACCAGGCCGCTGGTGGGCACCCCGGTGCCCGCCGTCACGATCACGTTGCGCACTCCTTCCGGCTGGTTGACGCTGGTGCCCCGCACCAGGCGGACGGCCTCGGCGATGCCGTTCATGCCGTGCAGGTAGGCCTCGCCGAGCTGGCCGCCGTGGGTGTTGAACGGCAGCCGCCCGCCGAGCTCCAGGTTGCCCTCGGCGATGAAGTCCTTGGCCTCGCCGGGGGCGCAGAAGCCCAGCTCCTCCAGTTGCGGCAGCACCAGCGGCGTGAAGTGGTCGTACAGGATCGCCGCGTCAATGTCGGCGGGGCCGAGGCCGCTCTGCGCGTACAGCTGCCGCCCGACCAGCCCCATCTCCGGGATGCCGGTGATGCGGGGACGGTAGTAGCTCGTCATCATGTGCTGGTCGTCGCCCGAGCCCTGGGCCGCGCCGAGAATCAGGGCGGGCGGGTGCGGCAGGTCGCGCGCCCGCTCGGCCGAGACCACGACCAGCGCCTGGCCGCCGTCGGTCTCCTGGCAGCAGTCGAGCAGGTGAAGCGGCTCGGCGATCCAGCGCGACGCCTGGTGGTCCTCCAGCGTGATGGGCCGCTGGTAGAACCAGGCCGCCGGGTTGTTCGCGGCGTGCCTGCGGTCCACCACGGCCACCCGGCCGAAGTCCTCGCTGGTCGCGCCGTACTCGTGCATGTAGCGGCGGGCGGACATGGCCACCCACTGGGCGGGCGTCGACAGGCCGAACGGATTGAGCCACGCGTACGCCGCGCCGTCCGCCCCCGTCTCGACGGGCCGGTCCGCCTGGCCGAGGCCGTAGCGCACACCGGACCGCTCGTTGAACGCCCGGTAGCAGACCACGACGTCGGCGACGCCGGTCGCGACGGCGAGCGCCGCCTGCTGGACGGTGCCGCAGGCCGCGCCGCCGCCGTGCGGGATGCGCGAGAAGAACGTGAGGTCGCCCATGCCGGTGTTGCGGGCGACGTGGATCTCGGCGTTGGTGTCGGCGGTGAACGTCACCATTCCGTCCACGTCGGACGGCTTCAGGCCGGCGTCGGCGATGGCCGCGAGCACGGCCTCGCAGGCGAGCCGCAGCTCGCTGCGGCCGGAGTCCTTGGAGAACTCGGTGGCCCCGATTCCCGCGATCGCCGCCGCGGCGGAAAAACCGCTCATCTCACGTCCTTCCCGGGAAGCCGGACGACGGCGGTGCCGGTGACGTGAGCGCCCAGGCCGTTCTCGCCGCGTACGGCGATCTCGACGCGGCGGTCCTCATCGTGCTTGGCGGTGACCGCGCCGGTCAGCGTCATCGTGTCGCCGGGGTAGTTGGGCACGCCGAGCCTGATCCTGATCGCCGTGACGACGGCGGCCGGGCCCGCCCACTCGGTGACGTACCGGTCGACCAGGCCGTTGGTGGTGAGGATGTTCATGAAGATGTCCTTCGACCCGCGCTCGACCGCGAGGCCGGGGTCGTGGTGCACGTCCTGGTAGTCGCGGCTGGCGATCGCGGTCGCCACGATGAGCGTGCGGGTCAGCGGGATCGGCAGCGGGGGCAGCTCCTCCCCCACCGCCACCTCCTCATACGTTCGCCCGTTCATGACGCGATCCTTCCGGCGGCGATGACGGCGCCGAGCTTGGCGAGGTCGGCGCTCGGCCCGCCGAGCGTGCCCGAGATCTGCCTGGCCCACAGGAAGTGCCGGTGGACCGGATAGTCGACGTCGACGCCGATGCCGCCGTGGACGTGCTGAACCCGGTGCGTCACGGTCAGCCCGGCGTCCCCGGCCCACCACTTGGCGACGAGCACGGCCGCCGCGGCGTCCTCCCCTTCCTGCAGGGTGGTGACCGCCTGCCACAGGCACACGCGCATCGCGTCGACGTCGATGTAGCAGTCGGCGAGCTGATGCTGCACGGCCTGGAAGGTGCCGAGCGGGCGGCCGAACTGCTTGCGCTCGGAGAGGTACGTCACGGCGTGCCGGACCGCGCCCTGGGCGACGCCGAGTTGCACGGCCGCCAGCGCGACCGACGCCCGTTCGATCGTCCACGTGACGGCGCCGTCCCCCGGCGTGCCGACCGCCTGCGCCGGGGCGTCGTCCAAGGTGAGGGTGCCGGCGAGGTCGTGCGTCGTGGTCTCCTCGGCCGCCCAGGAGACGCCTTCCGCGTCCGAGGCCACCAGGAACAGGCCCGGCACTCCCTCCGCCGCCGCCGAGACCAGCACGTGGGCCGCGCCGAACGGCGAGGGGACCACCGCCTTGACGCCGGTCAGCCGCCAGATGTTCCCATCCGGGCGGGCCGCGCAGCCCGGCTCGGCCGGGTCGCCCGGGCCGAACTCCTCCAGCGCCACGGTGAGCCGGGACGAGCCGTCCGCCGCTCCGGGGAGCAGGCTCTCACGCTGCTCGCGGGTGCCGTGCGCGGCGACCGCGAGCGCGCCGACGGCCGCGGGCCACAGCGGCACCGGGGCGACGTGGCGGCCCTGCTCCTCCAGCAGCACGCACAGCGCGCCCAGGCCGAGCCCGGCGCCGCCCGCCTCCTCCGGCAGCGCGATGCCGAGCAGGCCGGCCTTGCCCAGCTCCGCCCACAGCTCCTCGTCCAGGCGGCCCGGCGAGCCCTCCACCTCGCGTACGCGCTCGGTCGTGGCGCGGTCGGCGAAGATCCGATTCGCCAGGGCACGCACCGCTTCGAGCTCTTCGTCCAGCGTGAAGTCCATCAGTTGTTCTCCTGCGGGCGGAACACCGGAAGTGACAGGTCGGGATCGGCGTCCAGCCAGTCGAGGACGACGGGCATGCCGATCTCGACCTCTCCGGGTTCCACGCCGACCAGGTTGGTGATGAGCCGCGTGCCCTCGTCGAGCTCCACGACCGCGACGATCAGCGGATACTCGAACGCCGGGTGGCGGGGATGGTGGGCGACCACGAAGCTGTAGACGTGCCCGCGGCCCGACGCCTCGGCGGTGTCCCACTCGAACGAGCCGCAGTGCGGGCAGCACGGGCCGGGCGGGTGACGCAGCGTCGCGCACCCGGCGCAGCGCTGGATCACCAGCCGGTGCTCACGCGCCGCCTCGAACCAGAACGCGTTGTCCCGATTGACCGCCGGGCGCGGCCGCAGCGCCTTCGGGGCCTGGTCTTTTGGCCGGAACCGGAGCAGGCGCCAGCGCTGCACGGCGACGACCTCGCCGTCCTGGTCGGTGTAGGTGCGGACCGTGGTCACGAACCGCCCGACGCCCAGCGCGGTGCTCTTCTCCGGGGAGACCGACTCCACGACCTCCCGGACGCTCACGCGGTCGCCGACGACCAGCTCCCGGTGGAACTCGAACTCCGAGTCGGTCGCCACCACCGAGGTGTAGCCGTCCTTCTCGAGCAGCGCGTTCAGCTCCTCGGCCCCCTGACCGTTCGCAACGGTCGCGGCGTACCCCCGCATCGTCCACGCCTGCGTCATCGACGCGGGCGCGACGATCCCGGGACGGCCGGTCGCGCGCGCGGCGTCGTCGTCCAGGTAAACGGGGTTGCGGTCGCCCATCGCCTCGGCCCAGTGCCGGATCATGGGCACGTTCACCGGGTCAGGCCCCTCCCGCGGCGGGACGATCTCCCGTCCGGCGAAGTCCTCGTAACTGCTCATCAGCGACCAGCCCGGGGAAGACCGAGGCCCTGGGTGGCGACCATGTCCCGCAGGACCTCGTTCACGCCGCCGCCGAAGGTGTTGACGATGCCCTGCCGCGACAACTGCTCGATCTGCCCGGCGAGCACGGCGCCCGGCGACTCGGGGCGGACGCGCCCTCCCGCGCCGATGACCCCCGACAGCGTGCGCTGCACGTCGATGTGGGTCTCGGTGCCGTACACCTTGGCCGCGCCGGCGTCCGCGCCCGACAACGCGTCACGCGCGACCGCGTCGGTCATCTTCCAGTTCATCAGCCGCATCGCCTCCAGCCGGGCGTACGCGCGGGCGAGGTCCCGCCGCACCCACGGCAGCTCCATCGCGCCGTTGTCCCGCGCCCAGCCGGCGACCTGCTCCCAGAGCTGGATCATCCGGCCGCCGAGCGCGGCCAGGCCGATGCGCTCGTGGTTGAGCTGGTGGGTGATGAGCCGCCAGCCGCCGTTCACCTCGCCGACGACCGCGTCGGCCGGCACCCGTACGCCGCTGTAGTACGTGGCCGTCACGACCATCCCGCCCACGGCCTGGATGGGACTCCAGGAGAATCCGGGCGCGTCCGTCGGCACGATCAGGATCGAGATGCCCTTGTGCTTGGGCGCGTCGGGGTCCGTACGGCAGGCCAGCCACACGTAGTCGGCGGTGTTGGCGCCGCTGGTGAAGATCTTGCTGCCGTCGATCACCCACTCGTCGCCGTCCCTGACCGCCCGGGTGGTGAGGGAGGCGAGGTCGGTGCCCGCGCCGGGCTCGGTGTAGCCGATCGCGAAGACCACGTCGCCGGACAGGATGCCGGGCAGATACCGCTTCTTCTGCTCGGGAGACCCGTGGCTCATCAGCGTCGGGCCGACCGTGTTGACGGTGACGAACGGGAACGGCAGCCCGGCCCGCTGGACCTCGTCGAAGAACACGTACTGCTCCTCGACCGACCGGCCCTGCCCGCCGTACTCGACCGGCCAGCCGATGCCGAGCCAGCCGTCGGCGCCGAGGCGCCGCACCACCTCGCGGAACCGGGAGCCGCCGACGCCCTCCTCGCCGACGCGGCGCCGCTCGTCCTCGGGCAGCAGGCCCGCGAAGTACTCCCTCAGCTCCCGGCGTAGCCGCCGCTGCTCGGGGCTTTCACGCAGATCCATGTCCCGCTCTCCTTCACGCCTGACCGAGGAAGCGCAGGCGCCCGTTGGCGGCGAACTCCTCGCGCAGCGCGGCCTTGTCCTGTCCGGTCATGAGGGCGTACCGGGGCGCGCCCCGGCCTGCCCATCGGTAGACGGAATCGCCGGTCCGCCAGCCCTCCATCTGCATCTCCTTCTTGCGCAGCTTGTTCGACCCGGTGGCCGGCAGCGCGTGGGAGACCCGCACGTAGCGCGGCGCCCCCTTGGTGCCGAGGTCCTCCTGCGCGGCCAGGAACTCCGGCAGGCCGAGGTCCTCGAACGACGTGCCCTCGGGGATCTCGAGCGCGGCCATGACCTGGTCGCCGGAGCGCGGGTCGGGCACGCCGAACACGGCCGCCGCGACGATCAGCGGGTGCCGGCGCAGCACGCGCTCGGTCAGCAGCGCGGAGATGTTCTCGCCGTCCACCCGGATCCAGTCGCCCGACCGGCCCGCGAAGTAGATGTAGCCGTCCTCGTCGACGTAGCCGAGGTCGCCGGTCCAGTACCAGCCGTGCCGGACCCGCTCGGCGTTGGCCGCCTCGTTCTTGTAGTAGCCCTCGAACCTGGCCGCGCCGTCGACGTCCACGATCTCGCCGATGGCCTCCTCGGCGTTGGTCACCCGGCCGTGCGCGTCGAGCACGGCGCGCGGGCAGGTCTGCCGGGTCTCCGGGTTGACCACTCGTACGCCGGCGCGCGCCGGGCGGCCGAGCGCGGACGCCGGGCCCTCGGGCGCGAGTTTGATCATGCCTGCGCCCTCGCTCGACCCGTAGCTCTCGATGAGCCGGCAGCCGAACCTGCGCAGGAACTCGGCCTGGTCCTCCGGTGACGCCTCGGTGCCGAAGGCGTGGTCGAGCGTGTTGTCGGCGTCGTCGGGCCGCTCCGGCTGGGCCAGGACGTACGCGATGGCCTTGCCGACGTAGGTGAAGAACGTGACGCCGTAGAAACGGACGTCGGGCAGGAACCCGGAGGCGGAGAACTTCGGCACGAGGACGACCGTCGCCCCTGCGGTCAGCGACGGCGCCCACAGCGCCATCAGCGCGTTGCCGTGGAAGAGCGGCATGCAGCAATAACTGACGTCGTGCCGCCGCACGTCGTACTTCTCGCAGTTGGCGTAGCCCAGCCCGGTCAGCCGGCCCTGCGAGCAGATGGCGGCCTTGGACGCGCCGGTGGTGCCCGAGGTGAACAGCAGCAGCATCCGCGTCTTGGGCGTGATCTCCGGGTCGCGGACCGGCTCGCAGGCGTGCGCGGCGACCGCATCCGCGTAGTCGTCTCCGTCCACCAGCAGGAAGCGGTCGCGCGGCACGCCGATGTCGAGGCCGTCCAGCAGCTTCAGGCCGGCCTCGTCGGTGACGACGAGCTGCAGGTCGGTATGCCTGACCTCCTGCTCCAGGTAGGCGCCGCGACGGGTGCTGTTGATCCCGACGATCGTCGCGCCGCTCAGCGCGGCGGCGCCGAGCCAGAAGATGTACTCGGGGGTGTTGTCGAGCAACACCCCGATGTGGAAGGGACCCTCCACGCGGAGCGCCCGGGCCAGCGCCGCCCGGGCGGCGCTCTCCCGCACCACCTCGTCCCAAGTCCAGGTGCGTTCGCGGGTCCGCAGGCCGGGGTGGTCGTCGCCCAGGCGGTCGAGCAGCAGGTCGGCGATGGTCTCCCGGCGCACCGCTACCCCTTCTGCCGTACGGCGATCGGGCCGGTCAGCACGCAGTGGGTGCCGCCGTAGATCGCGGTCATGCACTTGTTGCAGTGGATGCACAGCGACCTGACGCTGTTGTCGGCCTGGATGCGGTTGACGAGGTCGGGCTCGCGCAGCAGCGCCCGGGCCATCGCGACGAACTGGAAGCCCTCGGCCATCGCCTGGTCCATGACCTGCTTGTTCGTGATCCCGCCGAGCAGGATGAGCGGCATCGTCAGCGCGGCGCGGAACTGCCGGGCGTCGTCGAGCAGGTAGGCGTCCTTGTAGGGGTAGGCGCGCAGGAAGTGTTTGCCGACGAGCTGGACGCCGAGCTTCACCGGCTGCTTCATGACCCCCGCGAACTCGCGCAGCGGGGCGTCGCCCTTGAACAGGTACATGGGGTTGAGCAGCGAGCTGCCGGCGGTGAGCTCCAGCGCGTCGAGCGAGCCGTCCTCCTCCAGCCACTGCGCGACCTTGATCGACTCGTCCAGCCAGAAGCCGCCGGGCACGCCGTCGTCCATGTTGAGTTTGGCGGTGATCGCGATCCGGTCGCCGACCGCGTCGCGCACCGCGCGGGCGATGTCCCGCGACAGGCGGGCCCGGTTCTCCAGGCTGCCGCCGTACTCGTCCTTGCGGTGGTTGACCCGCGGGCTGAGGAACGAGCTCGCGAGGTAGTTGTGCCCGAGGTGGATCTCGACGGCGTCGAAGCCCGCCTCGATCGCCATCTTCCCCGCGTGGGCGTGGGCGGCGACGATCCGCCGCAGGTCCTCCCGGGTCGCGGCCTTGGTGAAGCTCGTCGTGGTGGCGTGGAAGTGCCGGGTGGGGCCGAGCGAGGGCAGCTTGTTCGACTTCGGGTTGGCGACCGGCCCGGCGTGACCGATCTGCGCGGCGACCGCGGCGCCCTCGGCGTGCACGGCCTCGGTGAGTCTGCGCAGGCCCGGCAGCGCCTCGGGGGTCCACTGGATCTGGCGCGCGTCCGTGCGCCCCTCCGGGGCGACCGCGCAGTAGGCCACGGTGGTCATGCCGACGCCGCCGCGGGCGTGCCGTACGTGGAACGCGATGAGCTCGTCGGTGACGAGGCTCTTACGGCTCAGCCCTTCGTACGTGGCCGCCTTGATGATGCGGTTGCGCAGGGTCACCGGCCCCAGCTTCGCCGGGGCGAGCACGTCCGGAGCCGTCCGGGGCGCTTCCTGAGTCAATGGGGGATCCTCCACTCCGGTCTTCAAGCTGTCCAGACGTTAGTCAGCGGGACCCGCCGGCGATCCGGTGAATCCCGCTGACCGGGAGAAACCGGCCTGTCAGGCCCCTCGGCCCTCAAGGGCGGCGGCGATCCGGTCCGCCTGCGCCTCGCTCTCCAGGAGCTGGCGCAGCAGCCACAGCCGCAGCACGCCCGCCACCGCGGCGGCGAGGTACAGCGCGGCGCCGAGCACGGTCACCGCGGCGCACGCCGTCGCGAGGATCTGGAAGGAGCCGATGTCCCTCAGGTCGTCCTGGGTGAGCGAGTTGTTGTACGCGACGAGCCCGCCCACGACGCCGGCCACCATCAGCAGCACGCCGAGGACGCGGATCTTCCCGTCGTGCCTGGACCCGCCGGTCTTCAGCTTCATCCGCGCCACGTCAGACGTGAAGCGCTCGCGTCGTTCCTCGGTCAGCATCGGTCAGCCTCCTAGGTAGCTGCTTGAGAGTTGGTCCTCGATGTCGCCGGGGCAGCCGGACGCGACGACGCGTCCGTGCAGCATCAGGGCGGCGGTGTCGGCGATGGGCAGCACGACGCGGGCGAACTGCTCGGCCACCAGGACCGACAGCCCCTCCGCCACGAGCTGCGCCACGGTGTCGTACATCTGGGTCACGATCATGGGAGCGAGCCCCATGGACAGCTCGTCGAGCAGCAGGATCGCCGGATCGGTGCCCAGCGCCCGCGACAGCGCGAGCATCTGCTGCTGGCCGCCCGACAGCGAGCCCGCGAGCTGGTGGCGGCGCTCGCCGAGGATCGGGAAGCGGCTGTAGGCGGCCTCCTCCAGGTCCGCCAGGCGCGCCCCGGTGCCGGTGGCCGCCCACAGGTTCTCCCGCACGGTCAGGTTGGGGAACACGCCCCTGCCCTCGGGGATCGAGCAGATGCCGAGCCGCGCGGCGTCCTGGGCGGTCATGCCGTTGACCCGCCGCCCGGCGAGCCGCAGCTCGCCGCCGGTCAGCGGCAGCAGCCCGGCGCAGACCTTCATCGTGGTGGACTTGCCGCCGCCGTTCGGACCGAGCAGAGCCACCACCGACCCTGCGTGCACAGTGAGATCCACCCCGTGCAGCACCTGGATCGGCCCGTACGCCGCACGGGCGCCCGCCAGTTCCAGCAGCGGCACCTGCTCGTTCATCCGGTGACCTCCCCGGTGTCGATCTCTTCTGCGCCGATGTAGGCCGCGACGACCTCGGGCGACTCCTGGATGTCCTTCGGCGTGCCCGAGGCGATGAGCCTGCCGTAGTCGAGCACGTGGATCGTCGCGCACAGCCGCATGACCAGCGGCAGGTCGTGTTCGACCAGGCAGATCGCCAGCCCTTCCGCGGCGAGGCCGGTCAGCAGGGCGGCGAACGCCTCGGTCTCGCGCTCGGTCTGGCCGGAGGCGGGCTCGTCCAGCAGGAGCACGCGCGGCTCGGTCATCAGCGCCCTGGCGACCTCCACCACCCGGGCCCGGCCGGTCGGGATGGCCGAGACCTCGAGATCGGCGATGTCCTCCAGGCCGGTGCGCGCCAGGACGCGGTCCGTCTCCCTCTCGACGTCCACCTTGCGTCCGGTGGCGCGCAGGACGTCGCCGGCGACCCTGACGTTGTCGCGCACCGACAGCGACAGGAACAGCTCCAGCCGCTGGAAGGTGCGCGCCAGGCCCAGGCGGGCCCGCCTGGCCGGGGCGAGGCGGGTGATGTCGGCGCCGTCGAGCAGCACCCGCCCGGCGGCCGGCCGCTGCAGGCCGGTGACCGTGTTGAACAGCGTCGTCTTGCCGGCGCCGTTCGGTCCGATCAGGCCGGTGATCCGCCCGGCCTCGACGCCGATGCCGACCCCGTCGACCGCGGTGTTGCCGCCGAACCGCACCGTGACATCGCGTGTCTCAAGCAGCGGCATGGACGCTTCCCTCCTTCCCCGCCGTACGCTCCCGGACGGGCATGCCGAGCTCCCGGTCGAGGCGTTCGCGCAGCTCGTCGGTGTACGGCTCGTCCACCCCGGCCAGCTCCGGCGGGGTCGCCCGCGCGGGCGCCTCCGCCCGCATCCGGCCCGCGACGGGCAACGCCATGGCCAGGCACACGGTCAGGGTGGCGAACCACCAGTTGCCGATGACCCCGGTCAGCGCCAGGACGTACAGCACGGCCTCGACGGCGGCGGCCCCGGCCAGCAGCCCCTTGGCGCCGCGCAGCGTGCGGTAGCCCTCGACGATCTTGTGGACGTTGCCGCTGGGGTTCTCGCCGACGCCCATGCCGATGAGAGCGGTGGCGACCACGAGGAGCTGGCCGATCGTCTTGTAGATCGTCTCCACCGAGGGGTGCGCGACGGCGAGGTCGTTGAACGTGGCCACCATGATCGTGAATCCGACTCCGGACATCAGGCCGCCGAACAAGGCGCCGCTGATGTAGCCGATGCCGCCGACGACCGTGAGCATGACGAGCGCCAGGCTCGCCATGATCGCGAAGTTGTCGCTCGCGACCGAGCCGCTGGCGCTCGCCATCAGCACCCCGCCGAGGCCCGCGATGGCCGCCGAGAGCATGAACACGCCGAACTTCAGCTTCACCAGGTTCTGGCCGAGCATGGCGGTCGCCGCCGGGCTGTCCTTCATCGCCGCCAGGCGCCTGCCGTACCCGCCGGCGCGCAGCGCGGCCAGGCCGACCGCGATCAGCGCGAACAGCACGGTCGCGGTCATCAGCAACGTGCGCGGGTCGCGCAGGTCGAGCGGGCCCACCTGGAGCGGCGGCACGATCAGCGTGCCGCTGGGGAAGATCGAGAACGTCACGCCGAAGACCGTGTGCTCGACGGTGTCGCGCAGCACCATGGTCGACAGGAACACGCCGAACGCCATCGTTGCGAGCGCCAGGTAGAGTCCGCGCAGCCGCAGCGCCGGCAGCGCGACCAGGCCGCCCACGACCGCGGTGACGAGGACGGCGAGCAGCACGCCCCACAGCGTCAGCCGGGAGGCCAGGCCGCTGCCGGTGACGCCGAAGTGGAACGCGATGATCGTACCGACCGCGCCGAACGACAGCGGGGCGAGGTTGATCTCCCCGGCGTACCCGGTCAGCAGGGTGAGGGAGAGCGCGATGATCGCGAACGTCATCCCGAGCGCGAGCGTCGTGATGGACCCGTCGTCCATGAGCAGCGCGAGCAGGAAGACCGCGGCCACGAGCGCGACGCCCCACACGGCCGCGGACCGCGGCGTGGGCGGCCGGTACCGCTCGCGGGTGCGCACCGCCGCCACCCGCAGGCGGTCCTGCGGCAGCACGATGAGCACCACGAACAAGATGATCATCGGCAGCGAGACCCGGAGGTTGCCGGTCCACGTCCAGTCGGTCGGCAAGAACGCCATGACGTACGTCGCCGCCATGCCGAGCACCATCGCGCCGGCGAAGGTGCGCGGAATGCTGCGCAGCCGCCCGAACATGGCGGCCGCGAACGCGTCGATGACCAGCAGCGTGAGCTGGTTGGCCTCCAGCGCGCCGCCGCCGATCGGGGTGACCAGGATGCCGGCCAGCACGGCGAGGGTCGAGCCCATCGCCCACGCCAGCATGGCGATCCTGTCGGGATCGTGGCCGTTGAGCCGCAGCAGGTCGGGGTCGTCCACGGCGCCCCGCATGACCACCCCGACCCGGGTGCGGGTGAACAGCAGCCGCAGCCCGATCGCGACCGCCACGGCGACCACGAGGCAGATGAGCTCGTGGACGCGGACGACCACGCCGCCGAACTCGATCTTCGCGCCTGCCCCGAAGAACATCTCCATGATCCGGGCGTCTTCCGGGTGCCAGATCCACTGGGACAGGTAGACCATCCCGAGCAGGATGGCGACGGTCACGACGATCTTGGTCACGTCCGCCGTCTCGCGCAGCCCCTTCATGATCAGCGTGTGGAGCAGGGCGCCCATCGCGGGCCCCGCCAGGCCCACCACGACGATGAGCGACAGCCAGGCCGGCCAGCCCCAGCCGTAGGTGAACTGCCAGTACAGGAACGTGCCCAGCATCGCCTGGGCGCCGTGGGCGAAGTTGAAGATTCCCGAGGTGGTGTAGGTGAGGACCAGCCCGGACGCGGCGATGGCGTAGACCGCGCCGAGGACCAGCCCGAGGATCGTGAAGGTCAGAAACGTCGTCATGCGAGGCCCTAGCTCGAAGACAGCTGCTCGAAACGGCTGCTCTGGACGGCGAGGACGGCGGCGGGCCGGCGGACCGGCCCGCCGCCGGGGCGATCAAACCTGCGGCTTGATCACGTCGGCGGTGAGGAAGGTGGTCGCGATGCGGTCCTCGTTGAGCTTGGTGCCCCAGGTCGACGGGTCCGTCTTGAGCAGGTTGCCCTTGTCGCACGCGAACTCGCCGACGGTGGCCGGGGCGACCTGCTTGTACGTCGAGCCGGTGAGCTTGACCAGCAGGGTGCAGTCGGACGGCATGTTGGCGCCCGGGTCGGTCGGGGCGTGCAGGCCGCCGCCGGTCCACTCGTGGATCTGCGACAGCGTGTTCACCATGCACTGGCGGGTGAGGTCGGAGCCGCAGTCCTTGGCCGCGGTGGCCCACAGCAGGAACGCGGAGGTCGCCTGCATGCCGAGCAGCGCGGTCTTGCCGCCCTCGGCGCCGACCAGGTCGAGGTACTTCTTCACCGCCGGCACCTTGTCGGCGTTCTCGAACGGCTGGAAGATCAGGCCGGCGTGGATGTTGTCGCCCTGGCCGCTGGTGTTCCACTTCGCGACGGCGTCGCTGTACCAGGTGGCCTCGAACACCAGCGTCGGGTGGGCGCCCACGCGGTCCAGCGACTCGAGCAGGCTGAAGGCGGCCGGGTCCGGCGACTTGGACGTCCACAGTGCCTTGACGCCACACGACTTGAACTTCTCCGCGAACGGCACGTAGCTCGGGTCACCCTCGGAGTTGAGCTGGACGCCGCAGTCCTTCGGCGTGATGCCGATCTCCTTCAGGGCGGCCTTGATCTTGTTGCTGCCCGTCATCACGGCGGGCGAGTTGGACGTGATCAGGTCCACGTCCGAGGCGAACTCGGGGAAGGTCTTGGCGGCCAGCTTCAGCGGGGCGGCGTTGTAGTAGTCGACCGGGTACGGCACGGCCTCGAACTTCATCGGGCCCATCGCGGCGTTCGGCCCGACGGTGTAGCCCGCGACCACCGGCAGCTTGCAGGCGACGCGGTACTGCTCGGCGGCGTCGTCCATCGCGAAGCCCTCGCCGACGAGCATGAAGTCCTGCTTGCACGCCTTCTGCATGACGGTGGCCGCCTGCATGTAGGCCGCGTCGTACTGGTGGCCCACGATCTGGCGGCCGTTGACGCCGCCCTGCTTGTTGCACCACTTGATCATGGCGCTCACCGCGTCGCCCATCTCCTTGGACAGGCCGGGGGCCTTGGTGAAACCGCGGTCGTCGCCGTAGCCGATGGTGATCGCCGTGTCGGTGACGCCCTGGTCGGTGGCGCCCGTGGCGTCACCCGGCCCGCAGGGCGACGCCAGGGTGCCGAACGTCTCCTGACCGCCCGGGGCGGCGGGCGACTGCGCGTCGCCGCCGCTCGCCGGGACCGCCGCCGAGCCGCCGCGCTCGCCGGCGCAGCCCGCCAGCATCGCCATGGCCATCACGGGGGCCAGGGCACCGGCCGCCACGCGGCCGATCGCCTTGCCGTTCATCCGGTGGTTCTCCTTTCACTGACCGCCAGGCGGCGGCAGGTGGTGCGGGGGGTGCGGCGGCTCAGCCGAAGAAGGCCTGCCCGCCGTCGAGGGGCACGGTCGCGCCGGTCAGGTAGCGCAGATCCGGGCCCACGAGCGCGACCACGGCGCGGCCGATGTCCTGCTCGCAGTCGCCGATGTAGCCGAGGGGGATGGTCTTGCGGAACGCCTCCGCCTCCTCGGGGAAGGCCTCCGTCCACCGCTTCAGCCCCGGTGACAGAGCGTGCGGGGCGATGTTGTTGGCGCGGATGCCGTCCGGCCCCCACTCGGTGGCCGCCGTACGCGTGAGCGAGCGCAGCGCCTGCTTCGCCGCGGCGTACGCGCCGTACGTGGTGGGGTCCCAGCGGACCATGGCCGAGGTGACGAGGTTGACGATGCTGCCGCCGCCGCGCGCCTTCATGTGGGGGTGGCAGGCCTTCATGAACGCGAACGCGGCGAACGGGCCGCTGCGGAAGCCCTTCTGGAAGTCGGCGTCGCTCATCGACAGCAGCGGGCCGTACGCGCCGGTGTAGGCGTTGTTGACGAGGATGTCCACTCCGCCGAACCGGGTCACGACGGCCTCGACCACCGCGGGGATCGCGTCGGTCTCGGTCACCTCGCACTGGAACGGCTCCGCCGTCCCGCCCCGCTCGCGGATCAGCTCGCAGGTCGTCTGCAGCTTCGCGGTCGTGCGGCCGAGCACCGCCACGGCCGCGCCCTCCGAGGCGAGGGCGAGCGCGATGCCCTGGCCGACACCCTGGCCCGCTCCCGTAACAATCGCGACTTTCCCGTCCAGACTTCCCATACGTCTTCCGTTCCGCCGTGTGTTGGGCCGAAATAGTGGTGTGACGCGGCACACGAAAAGTGAGCAGTCTCGCTCACTGGGAACAGGCTGCCTGCCGGGGTGACGGCGTCGTGGGGTCGTCCCGGTCACCGGGAGGCCCGCCGCCGCGCAGGCCGGCGTGAGGTTGGGTGGGACAGCGCCGGATCATAGAGAGCCGGCGGGCGACAGGGCCGCGGCGGGACCGCTCCGGTCATCGCGTTCGCTGTCTCGGGCGACGTCTGGGAGTGGTGGCTACCGAGTGGCGACGCGTACGGGCAACGCTCCCGATTCGCCCAGCGGGCACACCGGCTTCCGGTCCGCACCTCGCCCTGGTCGAGCCCGGCGTCGACGAGCCGCCGCGGTCGCGTGGAACAGCACGCGGCGCGCTCACCCCGGGCCGGGCGAGGTCCGTCTCCAGTTCGGCCGTCACGGCCTTGAGGTAGCCGGAATGGCGCTCTGTCGAACGGATGACGTCCTCGAACACTCTGAGGAGAGCGCCGTCAGGTTGTCCATCTGGTCCGCCCGCGGCGCGACCAGCACCTCGTCCTTGGAACGGACCTCCTCCAGGCCCAGGTGGTGAGCGTCACGCAGGGCTGAGCCGCAGGCTCTTGAACTCGGTCGCCTGGGCGGCGATCGCCTTCTCCGTGGGAAGGCGTTCCATCGACGACGCCCCGAAGAAGCCCGCGATCCCGCTCGTGTGGTCGAGGACGAACTGGGCGTCCTCCGGTTCCGCGATGGGGCCGCCGTGGCAGAGCACGATGACGTCGGGGTTCACCGCGACGGCGGCGTCGCGCATCTCCTGCACCGCGGCGGCCGCCTCTTCGAGGGTGAGGGCGGTTTCCGCACCGATGCTGCCGCTCGTGGTCAGCCCGACGTGGGACACGAGGACGTCGGCTCCGGCCTCGGCCATCGCCGCGGCCTGCTCGGCGTCGAAGACGTAGGGGGCGGTGAGCAGGTCACGCCGCCGCGCTTCGCGGATCATGTCCACCTCGAGCCGGTAACCCATCCCGGTCTCCTCGAGGTTCTGCCGGAACCTGCCGTCGTACAGGCCCACGGTGGGGAAGTTCTGCACACCGGCGAAGCCCATCGCCTTGAGCTGGTCGAGGAAGGGGCCCATGAGCCGGAAGGGGTCGGTGCCGCAGACCCCGGCCAGCACGGGGGTGTCACGCACGACCGGGAGGACTTCCCTGGCCATGTCGACGACGATCGCGTTGGCGTCGCCGTACGGAAGCAGCCCGGCGAGCGACCCTCGACCGGCCATGCGGTAGCGGCCCGAGTTGTAGATGATCAGCAGGTCGACGCCGCCTGCCTCGGCGGCCTTGGCCGACAGGCCGGTGCCGGCGCCCGCTCCGATGATGGGCCGGCCGGCCTCGACGGTGGCGCGCAGGCGTTCGAGAGCTGTCTCGCGGTTCATCTCATTCTCCGGTCCGACGTGCGCGGATGAGGCGGTGCAGGGCTTCGGCCGCGGTACGGCCGAAGCCCGGATCGTTGATGGCGGCGTCCACGTCGTGGACGGGGACGCCGGTGTCCCTCAGGCCGTCCCGGAGCGCGGCGAAGCAGGCGGCGTCGGCGTCGGGGTCGTCGAAGGGCCCTCCTTCGACGTCGATCCCGGAGACGCCCTTCAGCGGCAGGTAGACCTCCACCGGCCCGGTGGCGCGACTGAGCTTGTCGCCGATCCTGGCTCCCAGCTCAGCCATCTCCTCGCGGGTCGTCCGCATCAGGGTGACCGTGGGGTTGTGCACCAGGAACTTCCGGTCCGCGAACTTCTCCGGGACGGTGTCCCGGGGCCCGAAGTTGACCATGTCGAGAGCGCCGACGCTGACCACCTGCGGGATCCCGGCCCGCCCCGCCGCCTCCAGCCGGTCGGGGCCTGCGGTGAGGACCCCGCCGACGAGGTCGTCGGCCAGCTCCGTGGTGGTCAGGTCGAGGACGCCGTCGAGCATGCCGGAGGCGGCGAGGGCCTCCATCGCCCGCCCGCCGGAACCGGTGGCGTGGAAGACCAGCACCTCGTATCCGGCGCTCGTCAGGTAGTCACGGGCTTCGTCGACGGCGGGCGTGGTGAGCCCGAACATCGTGGCGGCGACGAGCTTCCGCTCGCCGCCGGTCTCAGCACCGGTCTCTGTGCCCGTCTCGGTGCGGACCCGGGCGTACCGCTGGGCCATTCCGGCCGCCGCGGCGGCGGCGTTGCCGAGGACCGCGCGCGAGAGCCGGTTGATGCCGGAGATGTCCACGACGGAGTACATGAGGGTGACGTCGACGTCCCCGACATAGGGGCGCACGTCACCCGAGGCCATGGTCGAGACCAGCAGCTTGGGCACGCCGACGGGCAGGGCCTGAAGCGCACGGGCGGCGACGGACGAGCCGCTGGAGCCGCCGATCGCGAGCAGGCCGTCGAGGCGCCCCTCGTCGAACAGCCGCCGGACGATCACGGCGGCGCCGGTCGCCATCGCGTCCATCGCGGCGCCGCGGTCGCGGGCGTCGCGGAGCCGGTCGAGCTCGGTGCCGGCCGCCCGCGCCACCTCGTCCGCGCCGATGTCGGCGAGTTCCGCCCCATGGGCGAAGGTGCCCACATTGATCAGGAGCACGTCGCAGCCGGCGTCGCGCAGTCGGTCGTGGACCCAGCGGTACTCCTCGGTCTTGGTGTCCAGCGTTCCCAGCAGCACCACCGTCGCCACCGCGACCTCCTGCCGTCATCGACCCGCGCGTACGGACGAGGATGGCGGGCCGTCACCGGATCGGCCAGGCCAATCACGCAGAATTGGTCCATGGCACGTGCGGAACATGTCGACAGTGCCGCGTTGGCCCGCTTGATCGGGGGGTGGCGGGCGGAGGACGTGCCGCTGCCGCAGGCGCTCGCCGGCGCGCTCGCCGAGCTGATCGCCGGCAACGTGCTGGTCGACGGGGCCGCCCTCCCGCCGCAGCGCGCGCTGGCCGCCGCGCTGGGGGTGTCCCGCGGGACCGTCGCCGAGGCGTACGCGGAGCTGGCCGCGCGGGGACGGCTGACGTCCCGGCAGGGGTCGGGGTCGCGCATCCGGCGCGGCCGGAGCGCGGGAGGCGATCATGTCGTCGAGGGACGACTGGCGTCCTTCGGCCGCACCCGCCGCCCCGTCGAGCTGGACCTCTCCAGCGGCGCCCTGCCCGCCCTGTCGCTGGTGCGGGACGTCGTCTCGGCGGTCGACCTGGGCGAGCTCGACGTCTACCTCGCGGATGACGGCTACTACGCGGCGGGGCTGCCTCGGCTTCGCGCGATCGTGGCCGAGCAGTACACCACGCAGGGGCTGCCGACCGAGCCGGAGCAGATCCTCGTCACGTCCGGCTCCCAGCAGGCCGTCTGGCTGTGCGCGTCGTCCCTGGTCGCGCCGGGAGACGAGGTCCTGGTCGAGGAGCCGAGCTACCGAGGCGCGATCGAGGCGTTCCGTACGGCCGGGGCGCGGCTGACGGGGGTGCCCGTACGGCGGGACGGCCTCGATCTCGACCACCTCGAACGGGTCGCGCATCGGGCCGCCGTCCTCTACTGCCAGCCCGCGGCGCACAATCCCACCGGGACCAGCTGGCCGGCGGCGAGCAGGGAGCGGTTCAGCGAGATCGCCGGCAGGCACGACATGCTGACGATCGAGGATCGATCCTGCGCCGACCTCGTCCTCGACGACCGCGGGGTCCGGCCCCCGCTGCCCGACCCGGCCAATCCCGGCTCGGTGATCCGCATCGGCACCGCGTCCAAGCTGCTCTGGGGCGGGCTGCGGGTCGGGTGGATCCGCGCGGAGCGGCCGATGATCGTGCGGTTGACGCAGGCCAAGGCGGCACTGGACCTGGCCGCTCCGGTGATCGACCAGATGGTGACCGCCGAGCTCCTGACGCAGGCCGATCGGGCCCGGCAGGAGCGCACCGCGCGCCTGCGGGCCCACCTCGCCGAGGCGGCGGCGGTCCTGGCGCAGCGGCGCCCGGAGTGGCGGTGGACGCCGCCGCACGGCGGCACGGCGCTGTGGATCGACACCGGAGCCGACGCCGTCGCCCTGGCCGAACGGGCACGGAGGAGGGGTGTGCTGGTCACCGCGGGCCCGGCCTTCTCCCCCGCGAACGCGCAGCGCTCCCGGCTGCGGCTGCCGTTCTGGAGACCCGCGGAGCAGTTCGCGCACGCGGTCGAGCTCCTCGAGTGACACGCTGATCTCCCCTGGAGTGCCTGATCACCGGCTACGGCGATCAGGCCCTCGGTCGTCCGGCCCTCATCTCACCGCCGGTCGCGCGCCGCGGCGGCGTGCAGGCGGCGCCGGTGGTCGGCGAACACCTCGTCGTTCGACGAGACGGTGGCCCCGGGCACCGTCGGGGAGACGAACGTCGGCACCACGACGCCCCGCCCCGCGAGCACGGCGGCCGTACGGGTGACGATCTCGTGGCTGACCACGCTGGCCACCACCGTCGAGGCGCCCCCTACCGGACGGTCCCAGCCGTCCACCTCGATGACGGCGTCCTGCACCGGCACGCCGGTGTCGATCGTGACGTCGCAGATCTCCGCGATCCGCCGGCCGCTGGAGTGCTCGGCCGGGCGTTCGAGGTTGGCCACCGAGGTGACCGCGACGGTGAACAGGCCGCGCTCGGCGCCGTACATGGCCGCCTCGACGGGCGCCGCGTTCCTGCCGCCGTGGCTGTAGACCACCATGACGTCGCCGGGGGCAAGCGGCTCGTGGTCCAGGTACTGCTTGATGTACCCCTCGGTGCGCTCCAGCCAGAGCAGCTCGCGCACGCCGCCCGGCCCCAGCACGTTGTGCCACATCAGCCGGGGGTCGGTGAGCGGGTGGATGCCCGCGAAACTGCCGTACCTGGGGAAGGCGTCCAGGGTGGGGATCACCGAGTGGCCGCTGCCGAACAGGTGGATCAGGCCGCCGTTCTCGATGGCGTCCGCGCAGCGCTCGGCCACGGTCGCCAGCGCCTCCTCCTGGGTGGAGGCGAGCCGGTCAAGGATGGTCATCAGGGTTCGGGTGTAACTCACGGGCGTTCCTTTCATGGGGTCCGCAACGCCAGTCGCACGCGGTACCGGTCACCGCGCATGACGCTGCGTACGTGTTCGAAGGGACCATGGGCGTCGAAGGTGAGGCGTTCGACGTAGAACGCGTGGGCGCCCGCGGCCACTCCGAGGGTCGTGGCGTCCTCGTCGAGCACGCCGCCGACCGTGAAGGTCTCGACGGCCTCGCGCGGGACCAGCCCGTAGCGCTCGTTGAGGGTCTGGTAGAGCGACCGGTCGGTGAAGTCGAGGTCGGCGAGGCCGGGGAACCGGTCGAGCGGGAGCAGCGCGGTCTGCACTCCCACGGGCCGGGAGCCGTCGGTCCTGAGCCTGCGCAGCCGCAGCATCCGGGCGTCGGCCGGCAGCTGCATCTCGGGGGGAAGGTCCTCCTCGCCCGCCGTGACGACCGTCTGGCCGAGGACCCGCGAGCCCGCGCTGTGGCCGAGCTGCGCGAGCTCGGCGGTGAAGGAGGTGACCCACCGCGCGCCGGCGGTCAGGCTCGTGTCGCGGACGAAGGTGCCCCGGCCCTGTTCCCTGACCAGCACCCCGCGGTCGACCAGCCGGGCCACCGCCTGCCGGACCGTGACGCGGCTGACTCCGTACGCCTTGCCCAGCTCCTCCTCGGTCGGCAGCCGCTGGCCGGGCACCCACTCGCCGGCGTCGACGCGTTGCTGCAGGCTCCGCTCGACCTGCAGGTAGAGAGGGACTCCCGAGGTGGGGTCCAGCCCCTTGACGATCACCATTCCTCCGTTCTGGCAATGAGGAGTGCTCCCACGACGCCCGCCCGGGATCCCAGGGCGGCAGGCCGCACCGGCACCCGGCGGCCGTCGGGTGAGGCGAACCTCGCGACGTGCCGCCGCAGCGGAGGGCCGAGGACGTCCATCGCGTCGGCCAGCCCGCCGCCGATGAGAATGATCTCGGGATCGATCGTGCTGGCGACCGCCGCGACTCCCCTGGCGAGGCGGGCGGCGTACGCGTCGAGCGCGGCACTCGCCCGCTCGTCCCCCTCGCGGGCCGCCGCCACCAGGGCGGGACCGTCGCGCAGCGACGAGCCGGAGGCGGCCTGCTCGAACGGGCCGTGGACGGCGTCGTCCGGCGCGTCGGCCGGCAACCAGCCCCACGATCCGGCGCTGCCGTGGACGCCGCGCCAGATCCGGCCGTCGATCAGGAGGGCGCCGCCGATGCCGGTCCCGACGGCCAGCAGCACGGCGGACCTGACCCCCTTGGCCGCGCCCTCCGCGGCCTCGGCGAGCAGGGTGAGGTGGCCGTCCAGTCCGAGCCGCACCGGCGCGCCGAGGCGGGCCTCCAGGTCCTCCCGCAGCGGCCGGCCCTCCAGCCACGGCAGCGCGGGGACGAACAGCGGCCGGTTCTCGCCGGAGGTCCCCGGCAGGCCGACCCCGACTCCCGCCGGTCGTACGATGCCCGCGCAGAGCCCGGCCACCTGGGTGAGGAAGGCGTCGTAGGAGCCGGCCACCGGAGCCGTGACGGGCTCGCCGCGCCCGTCCGGCGTCTCGGCCAGAACCCGTACGGAGGTGCCGCCGACGTCGATGCCGATGAACGTCGTCATCCCTTCACCCCGGTCCGGGAGATGCTCTGCACGAACACGCGCTGGGCGAGCAGGAACACCACGATCGTGGGCACGCTGGCGATCAGCGCTCCGGCCATGACCACGTTCTGGTACTGCACGCTCGTGCTGTAGGACAGCAGGCGGCTCAGCGCGAGGACGACGGGGAACTTGTCGTCCGACTGCAGGATCGACAGCGGCCACAGGAAGTTGTTCCAGTAGAAGACGAAGGCGAAGATCGCGAGGCTGACCAGCGCGGGACGCAGCAACGGCGTGACGATCTGCCAGACGATGCGCGCCTCCGAGGCGCCGTCCAGCCGGGCGGCCTCGATCAGCTCCTCGGGGACGTCCGCGATGAACTGCCGCATCAGGAAGATGCCGAAGGCGTTCGCCAGCCAGGGCAGCATCACGCCCAGGTAGGAGTCGGCCAGGCCCATCGTGGAGACCAGCCAGTACAACGGCACCAGGGTCACGATCGGCGGCAGGAACATCGTGGCGACGACCGACCAGAAGAGCAGGTCGCGGCCCCGGAAGCGGTACTTCGCGAACACGAAGCCGGCCATGACGCTGGTCACCAGGACCGACAGCGTGGAGACCCCGGCGATCAGGACGCTGTTGACGAAGGCGCTGCCGAAGGGGACGGCCTGGAAGACCTCGCCGAACGCGGAGAGCGTCACGTGGGACGGGAACCAGGTCGGCGGCGCCTTCTGCAGTTCCTCCGGGCCCTTCAGAGCCGAGATCACCATCCAGTAGAGGGGGAACAGCGGCACCAGGATGACCAGCCCGAGTGCGAGAGCCGTGCCCGCGCGTGCCGTCCGCCTCATGACCGTCCCTCCGGCGCCGACCGCCGGCGCATGGCGGCGAGGACGACCCCCGCGACGGCCACCAGCACGATCAGCAGGCTGAAGGCCATCGCGCTCGCCTGGCCCGCCATCCCGTTCTGGAACGCCGCCCGCTGGATCGCGTACGACAAGACCGTGGTGCTCTCGGCCGGCCCGCCCTGGGTGAGGATGTAGACGGGGTCGAAGACCTGGATCGCGTTGATCGCGGCGATCAGCACGATGAAGGTCGTCGTACGGCGGATCAGGGGCAGCGTGACGCTGAACGTCTGCCGCCAGAAGCCGGCGCCGTCGATGCGGGCCGCCTCGTACACGTCGTCGGGGATCTGGGTGAGCCCCGCGACGACCAGGATCGTGTAGTAACCGGTCATCTGCCAGACGTGGAAGACGACCAGGGAGAACAGCGCCGTCTGGGGGTCGCTCAGCCAGGCGGGCGAGTCGAGCCCGACGGCGCCGAGCGCCTGGGAGATCGGGCCGTAGTCAGGCGCGTAGAGCGCTCCCCAGACGATCGCGATGGCCACCGTGGGGATCACGTAGGTCGAGAACAGCGCGGCCCGCGCCGCCGCCTTGCCCGCGATCTTCGGGAAGTAGAGCAGCATCCCGAGCGCCAGGGCCAGGGGAACCGCCGTCACCAGGACGAGCACGACGTATACCAAGGTGTTCCCGAGCGCGTTCAGGAAGTCGTCACTGTGCAGCAGGTCCGTGTAGTTGCCCAGGCCTCGCCACGTCATCTGCGACAGCGGCGTGTACATCGACCAGTCGTGCAGGCTGATCCAGAACGTCAGGGCGATCGGCACGGCGACGAACAGGACGATGACCGCCAGCGCCGGCGAGAGGAAGGCGATCGCCGCCCCCCGCCTGGCGGACCCCCGAGCCCGGGCCCGCCATCCGGTGGCACGGATGGCGGTGCGGGACGCCTGGACCGTCATGCGCCGGCCTTGGCGAGGATGTCGGTGACCTCCTTCTGCGCCGCGGTCATCGCCTGCTGCGCGGTCTCCTTGCCGAACACGACGTTCTCGATGTGCTTCTGCACGGCCTGGCTCATGGCCTCGCCGCCGAGCACCGTCGGGAAGGGCTTCGCGTTCGGCAACTCGGCCACGTACGCCGCGATGAACGGGTCGGACAGGTCGGCCTTGTGCGCCGTGAGGTCGCCGGTCCTGCTGGGCAGGATGCCCATCGACATCAGGATGTCGCCCATCGCGGACGATCCGCCCTTGCCGCTCTCGGGTCCGTTGAGGAACCGGAGGAACTTCCACGCCGCGTCCTGCTTTTCCGGCGAGGCCTTGCCGTTCACCATCGTCAGCCAGGAGTAGGACACGCCCGCCGACGCCGTGCCGCCCGGGCCGACCGGCACCGGCGCCACGCCGACGTCGGAGTACCGATCGCCCATCGCCTGCTTGAGCGCGCTCTGCCACCAGTTCGCCATGATGATCATGCCGGTCTTCCCGTTGACGAAGTTGTCGAGGTACGGCCCGGTCGTGTTGGCGTTGGCGCTGCTCATGGACGGCTGGGTGGCCCCGCTCTTGACGAGGTCCGCGTAGAGCTGCGCGGCGGCCACGACCTTCGGGTCGTCCAGCTTGGGAGTGCTGCCGTCGAGCAGTTGCCCGCCGTTGGAGTTCACCAGCGACAGCCAGGGGTGGACGGCGCCGGAGGCCCAGCTCGTGATCACGCCGAAGCCCTGTTGTGTCACCTTGGCGCCGTCGCGCTTGGTCAGCTTGGCGGCGTCGGCCACCAGCTCGTCCCAGGTCTTGGGCGGCTCGGTGATACCCGCCTCGGCGAACAGCTTCTTGTTGTAGTTGAGCGCGTAGAGGTCGACCTCGTTCGGGTAGCCGCGTACCTGTCCCTGCTTGGTGACGTCGTCGACCGTGTTGCCCGGCCAGCCGGCCTTGACGTCCGCGGCCACGCCCGCGGGGGCGGGAGCGGCGAGACCGTCCCGCACCAGTTCGGGGAGCCAGAGGTCGTAGATGCCCGCGATGGTGGGACCGTTGGGGCTCGCGCCCTGTGTCCTCAGCGTGCTGAGCAGATTGGCGAAGGGAACCGCCCGGATGTCGACGTTGACATCGGGGTTCTTGGTATGGAACGCGGCGGCCGCGGCCTTGAGCGCCGTCACCTGCTCGGGTCCCCAGTGGGTAAGGAATGAAATCGTCCGCGGGCCGCCGGCCGCTCCGGAATCACCTGAGCCGCCGCATCCGGCGAGCGCGAGCGCCAGCACGGCACCTAGTGAGATCGCTCCGACAGTTCTCAAGGGGGTCGCCTCCTCCCCGCTGTACGCCGCCGCCGACCGGGCGTCGTTACATCGTTAGGTTGTTATAACGAATTTTGACCAAGAGGGGAAGATCGGGCGGTGACTTAATGCGGGTTTTGTGATCGCGCCCTCTGAGGCGCCGCTTCAGCGGAGGAGATCGCGCCGGCTCAGCGTGCTGCCGAGCGCGGCCGCCGCCGCACGCACCGCCGTCACATGTCCTTCGGGCCGGAACCTGTGCCTCGGGCCGGCCACGCTGATCGCGGCGAGCGGATCGTCGCCGCGCCCCAGCACCGGCGCGGCGACACACACGAGCCCGACGACCGACTCCTCCTGCTCGAACGCCACGCCGGTCTCGGTGACGCGCTGCAACTGGCGCCGGAGGATGCCAGGCGCGACAACGGTGTGCGGCGTGCGCCGCTCGAGCGGCCCGGCCAGCACCTCGCGCCGCAGGTCGGCGTCGGCGTACGCGAGCAGGGCCTTGCCGATCGCGGTGCAGTGCAGCGGCATCCGCCCGCCTGTCCGCGAGGGCGCCTTGGCTTGGCGGTGGCCACCGATCCTGGCGACGTAGACGACGTCGTGACCCTCCCGCACTCCGGGGTGGACGGTCTCATGGGTGCGTTCGTAAAGGTCCTGAAGGAACGGCATCGCCACCTCGAGCAGGCTGCGCTCCAGCGAGACCAGCCCGACCTCGGCGTCCTTTTCGACGACATGGCGTACGCGGACGGGGACGCGATCCCGGTCGGGCGGGTCCGCCAGCCGCGGGTCGAGGCGGAGATCGCGTTCGTGCTCCGTTCCGACGTGGCCGACGGCCCGCTCGACGCCCCGCAGGTCCGGGACGCGATCGAGTACGGCGTCGCCGCGCTCGAGATCTGCGGCAGCCGGATCGCCGAATGGGACATCGCCTTCACCGTCGCCGCCACCCTGTCCGGCCTCGGCACGGTGACGGTCCGCTTCGTCGAAGGAGCAGCACCATGAGCAAGACGAAGGTCGCGATCATCGGATCGGGCAACATCGGCACCGACCTGATGATCAAAGTGATGCGCGGGGCGCACCACCTCGAGATGGGCGCCATGGTCGGCATCGACCCCGAGTCGGACGGCCTGGCCCGCGCCGCCCGGTTCGGCGTCCGGACGACGCACGAGGGCGTCAACGGGCTGATCGCGCTGCCGGACTTCGACGAGATCGGGATCGTCTTCGACGCGACCTCGGCCAAGGCGCACGAGGTGAACGTTGCGAAGCTGACCCCGCTCGGGAAGCGGCTGATCGACCTGACCCCGGCGGCGATCGGGCCCTACGTCATCCCTGCCGTCAGTCTCGACGAGCACCTCGACGCGCCCGACGTCAACATGGTCACCTGCGGCGGCCAGGCGACGATCCCGATCGTCGCTGCCGTCGGCCGTGTGGTGCCGGTCGCGTTCGCCGAGATCGTCACGTCGATCGCGTCGAAGTCGGCCGGTCCGGGCACCCGCGCCAACATCGATGAGTTCACCGAGACCACCTCGGCCGCCATCGAGCAGGTCGGCGGCGCGCGCCGCGGCAAGGCGATCACCATCCTCAATCCCGCCGAACCACCGATGATCATGCGGGACGCTGTGCCAGGCGCGTTCGGACGCCGCGCTCACCCGCCCGGACCACCTGCGCAACTACGTGGACGGTCTGCCGAAGGGCGCTCCGCTGCCGAAGTGGGTCAAGCCGGAGCTGCTCCCGGCGATCCAGGTGCCGACCCTGCTCATCCACGGCCGCGACGACCGCGTCGTCTCGTTCGAAACCTCGCTGTACCTGCTGGCGAACATCCCGAACAGCCGGCTGGTGTTGCTCAACCGCTGCGGGCATTGGGCGATGATCGAGCATGCCGGCGAGTTCAACCGGCTGGTCTCCGACTTCATCGCGAACAACTGACCCGGCGGTTCAGGCCCATTCGGTCGCCGAGCACGGCGGTGAGGGCGATCCCCGCTTCGCCGTGCTCCGCGGCGCCCCTCGTGCATGCGAAGGCGCCGTCGACACCAGGAACGGAAACCGACCTCACCACGCTGTTCTTCAAGGGGTTCGCCTCGCCGTCCCGGTGACCGGGAGTGCCGGCATCCCGCGCCCGGCCTTTGCCGACAATTTCGGCCACGGACGGACTCCGGCTCGCGGCGCATCCCGGTATGAAGGGGAACTGATAGGCATGTCGACAGATCCGAGGCTCGCGGCGGCGGCGGTGATGGCCGGGCTCACCGGCCCCGGCGGAGCGTTCGAGCTCACCGAGGAGGAGGTCCTCGGCGCGCGCATGACAGTCTTCAAGAACCGGCGTCACAACCTCGGAGAGGTGCTCGCCGCCTCGGCCGCGTACGGCGACCGCGACTACATCGTGACGGCGGACGAGCGGCTGAGCTTCGCCGAGCACGCGCGCCAGGTGGCCGCGCTCGCCGCCGCGCTGCGCGAGGAGCACGGCGTGCGCCCCGGCGACCGCGTCGCGATCAACGCGGCGAACTACCCGGGCTGGATCGTCTCGTTCTGGGCGTCGGTGGCCGCCGGCGCCATCGCGGTCGCGTACAACGCGTGGTGGTCACGCGGGGAGGTCGAGTACGCCCTCGGGCACACGGAGCCGAAGGTGCTGATCGCGGACGCCAAACGGGCCGCGCTCGCCCCCGCGGGAACAACGGTCCTGACCCTCGAGGAGGACCTCCCCCGGCTGATCGAGCGGCACGCGGGCGCTCCGCTGGCCCCGCACGCCGCCGCCGAGGACGACCCTGCCGTGATCATCTACACCAGCGGCACCTCGGGCCGTCCCAAGGGCGCGGTCCACACGCACCGCAACCTCACCTCCGTGGTCGAATACCACCGGATGAACGACGCGCTGGCCCAGGCGTTCGGCGACCCGGCGAACCCGGCGGACCGGCGCTACCTGCTGGCGCTGCCGCTGTTCCACATCGCGAGCCTGCACAATCTCGCGGTGCCCCGCCTCGCGACCGGCAGCGCCGTCGTGATGCACCTGGGCGCCTTCGACGTGGACCGCGTGCTGCGGCTCGTCGAGCGGGAGCGGGTCACCAACTGGGGCGCGGTGCCGACGATGGCCAACCGGCTGATCGAGCACGGCGACCTGTCGGGCTACGACCTGTCGTCGCTGACCGCCTTCGCGCTGGCCTCGGCGCCGTCCTCCCCCGCGTTCAAACAGCGGCTGCGCGAGGCGTTCCCGGTCGCCCGGCAGTCCCTGGTAGACAGCTACGGCCTGACCGAGTCGTCCACCGCGATCGCCGTCGCCACCCCGGCCGACCTGGAGGAGGCCCCGGGGACGCTGGGCCGCCCGATCACCGCCGTACGCCTGGAGATCCGCGACCCCGAGGGCAAGCCGCTGCCGGAGGGCGAGGAGGGCGAGGTCTGCGTCCGCAGCCCGTACAACATGCTCGGCTACTGGCGGGACCCGCAGGCGACCGCGCAGGCCATACGGGAGGATCGGTGGCTGCACACCGGTGACATCGGGGTGATCGAGAACGGGCGGCTGCGCCTGAGCACCCGCCGCTCCGACCTGATCATCCGGGGCGGGGAGAACGTCTACCCCGCCGAGATCGAGAACGCGCTGGCCGAGCACCCGGCAGTGGTGGAGTGCGTCGTGCTCGGCGCCCCGCACCCCGACCTCGGCCAGGAGGTCGTCGCCGTGGTCGTCACAGCGGCCGGGCAGGACGTGAGCGAGGACGACCTGCGGGCGCACCTGCGCGACCGTCTCGCCTACTTCAAGGTGCCGTCGCGGTGGCGGATCACGACCGAGGCGCTGCCGCGCAACGCCACCGGCAAGGTGATCCGCCAGGAGGTCAAGCGCGAACTCGGCATCGCCGACTCCTGAGACGCCTGCACGCGGTTCGTCATGAGGCGTGGTTCCGGCACCCCGGGGTAGGCGGGACCGATCACACCGGACCACCGGAAGCCGGGGGACGCCCATGACACGTGTGAGCGAGAGCCGGACCGCGGATGTGATCGGCCCGGCCGCGGGTCACCCGTCCGTGTCGATGGCGCTGGGGGCGCTGTTCGTGTCGGCCTCGGCGGTGCTCATCCACCTGTCGGGCACCTCACCGGGGACCGCCTCGTTCTACCGCTGCCTGCTGGCCCTTCCCGCGCTGGTTCCGCTCGCGCTGCTGGAACGCCGGCGCGAGGGCGCGGTGGCGGCGCGCCGGCGGGCCGTCACCCTCGCCGCGGGCGCCCTGTTCGCCGGCGACATGCTGCTGTGGACGGCGGCGATCGCCGAGGTCGGCGCCGGGCTGTCCACCGTTCTCGTCAACGTCCAGGTGGTGATGGTGCCGCTGCTCGCCCTGCTGGTGGACCGCGAGCCGCCGCCCCTCCGCTTCTTCGTGTCCCTGCCCTTCCTCCTGCTCGGCGTGGTCCTGGCGAGCGGGGTGACCGAGGGCGGCGCCGGCGGGAGCCGGCCGCTGCTCGGGACCGTCCACGCCGTGCTGGCGGCCGTGTGCTATTCGGGCTTCCTGTTCCTGCTCCGGCGAGAAGGGCAGCGCGGGCAGGCGGTGCAGTCCTACCTGTGGGTGACCGTCGCCGCCGCCGTCACCTCGCTGGCCGCGGGCGCCCTCTGGCAGGGCGTCGACCTGGCTCCCGGCTGGACTGCCGTCGGCTGGCTCGCCCTCGTCGCGATCTTCGGACAGGTGCTCGGCTGGCTCCTCGTCGCCGTCGCCGCGCCCCGTCTCGCCAGCCATGTCGGGGCGATCCTGCTGCTGCTCACGCCCGTCGGGGCCCTCGTCCTCGGCTGGGCCGTCCTCGGCGAGCACCCCTCTCCCCTCCAACTGGCGGGCTGCGCCGTGATCCTCGCGAGCGGCACGCTCGTCACCACTCGTTCGGCCCGCGACTCCTGAGGCGGGGTGATCCGGCCCGGCGGAGCGCCCTCGCACCGCCGGGCCGGACTGCTCACTGGACGACGAAGCGCTGTGCGGCGGTGCCGTTGCAGTCGTAGATCTGCAGGCGGGTGCCGTTCCCGGTGGCGCCGCCGGGGGCGTCGATGCACCGGCCGGACTGGGGGTTCTGGATCGACCCGTCGGACAGCCGCACCCAGTTCTGCGCGCCCGTGTTGTTGCAGTCGTACAGCTGCAACGGGGTGCCGTTGGCGGTGCCGCCCGACTGAACGTCGAGGCAGCGGCCGAGGGTGCGCACGGTCTGCCCGCTCCAGGTCCAGAGCTGGTCCTTCGCGTAGGACTGGCAGTCCCACAGTTGCACCGGCGCGCCGTTGCCGCCCGTGTCGTCGCCCGCGACGTCGACGCACTTGCCGCCCGGGCCGATGATCGCCCGGCCGGAGGTCGTGCCGCCGGTGCCGAAGCTCCCGATCGTCATCCCGGCCGACGACGGGTTGGGCTGGTCGATCGTGGGGGCGAACCCGCCGACGTCGTCGTAGGAGAAGCCGTAGGCCAGGCCGTTCAGCGAGTTGGCGTGGATCGTCTTGCTGAACAGGTTCGACGCGGACTGCCCATAGAACTTCGTCGCGTCCGTCGTCGGCTGGGTGTCGTACATGACCCGGCCGGCCGTCGACAGCGTCGCGCGGTTGAGCGCGGCGCACACCCGCGCGCCGACCGCGAGGATGGCCGCCTGGTCGGGCTGGTTCGGCGGTTGCATGCCGCCGGAGCACGCGAAGACGTCGCTCGTGGCCGGTCTGGTGAGCGTGCCGATGACGGCGCCGGACGCGTTCCTGAACGTCCAGTTCGTGCCGCTGGTGGTGCCGGTGAAGGTGCCCAGCGACGTCTGCACGGTCAACGGGTGCGTGGCGTAGTAGGACCACACCCCGCTCACGTAGGAGTCGAGGTAGGTCGAGGGAAACTGGCCCTTGGCGATGGCGTGCGCGGGCGCGAGCACGCGCAGCGGAAGGCCGTCGGAGGCGCGCGTCGTCGTCAGGCCCGACCATGGCGACCCCAGCCCGGCGAACGCGTTGAGGATGCCGGTGCGGTTGCCGGGGATGCCCTGCGTCTGGGTGTTGCCGGAGGCGTCGGTGACGCTGACCGTCATCGGGATGCCGAACATGTCGACCGTGGTCGAGTTGATGAAGATGCCCGTGCCGCCGTTGCTCGTCCGCGCGAACTCCGTCCAGTCGTAGAGGATGGCGGCGTTGGGGTCGCTGTCGACCCAGGGCGCCGGCTCGACCAGTCCGTTCGTGGTCAGGAAGAACCGCAGCTTCGCGCCCATCGAGAGGTAGACGCGGCCGCCGGACAGGTTCGGCGCCAGTGTGACGGTCGTGCTGGCGCCGTTGCCCGGCCCGGGGATCGAGATGTCGGGCGCCGGGACGGGCCCGTTGGGGATCGACGAGGGGAAGCTCCACGGGCGCCACGTCCCCGAGGCGTCCACGTATCCCTGCTGGCCGGTCGCCGCGTTGCGGGCGACGATGTAGACGTACGTCGCGTCGCTACGGCCGGAGTTGTTGGTGATCTTGAAAGGCAACTGGGCGACGGCGGCGTCCGCCGCCTGCTGCCCCACGGCGAGGACGACCGCCTGGGCCAGCAACACGACGGCGAACAGAGCCCGCCGCCATCGCCGGAACGACACGTGCATCTCTCGGCTCCTCTGGGGGGTGCGGAGACAAGCTGCGGAGACAAGGCCTGAGAGCGCTCTCAGTAAAGTAACTTTACTGTTAACTGACCACCCGTCAAGACCCGTCGGCGCTGCTGCTCACATGAAGAGCCGAAACCCACGCTGGCGTGAGAGCGTTTCCCCGGACGGCCGGGTCAGCGGGGCCGGTCGAGCTGCTTGTCGATGAACACGCCCTCGGCGCTGACGCACACCTGCCCGCCCGCGCTGATCGTCCCGGTGGTGTAGATCTTGCGCCCGTCCACGGAGGTCTGCCGGCCGGTCACGGTCAGCCGCTCGAACAGCGGGGTGGGCCGGTGGTAACGCAGGGTCAGGGTGCCCGTCATCCCGGACACACCGGCCCAGGCGTTCGCGACGCCCAGCGTGTGGTCGAGCAGCAGCGCCGACACACCGCCGTGCACGCACCCCGGAGGCCCCTGGTAGGGCATGCCCAGCACGACCTCGCCCTCGATCGACCCGTCGTCCCTGCCGTACAGGTGCAGCGGCGGGGCGATCGCGTTCTCCGGCCCGGTCACGGGGTCGTGCCGGGTCACGCCCTCCCCCCGCCACATGTCGACCATGCGCTCGCGCATCGTGGGGGCGTGCGCCTCGAGGTCGTCGGCCACGGCGTTCAACTGCTCGGCGACCTGGGCCATCTCGACCGCCGACAGGTCGCCCGAGTGCAGCAGCGCGTCGATCACCCGGCGGGCCGCGGCGACCGCCGCGTCCACGCCCTCGTTGTTCGGGGTCGCCGTCAGCTCCGTACGGTCGATCCGCGTCTTCGTCATGAGATCTCCGCTGTCGCGTGGGTGAGCACGGCGGCGTCGCCGCGCTCCGGGCAGGTGGACCGGAACACCAGCCGGTCGCCCTCGCGCCACACGGTGGTCCGGATCGTCTCGCCGGGGAACAGCACCCCGGCGAAGCGCACAGACAGCCCGGTCAGCCTGGTCACGTCACCGCCGAGGACGCCGTCCGCCAGCGCCTTGGCCACTATGCCGTACGACGCGAGGCCGTGCAGGATCGGGTGGTCGAAGCCGGCCGCCCGGGCGAAGGCGGGGTCGGCGTGCAGCGGGTTGAGGTCGCCGTTGAGCCGGTAGAGCAGGGCCTGCCCGGGGGTGGTCGGCGAGTCGAGCACGTGGTCGGGCTCTCGGCCGGGCTCCGTCCACGGGGTCTCCGGGCCCGGGTCACCGCCGAAACCGCCCTCCCCGCGCGCCCAGATCCGCATGGTCGTGGTCCACAGCGGGTCGCCCGAGGGATCGGCCGCCGCCTGCTCCATCTCGATCACCGCGGCCTTGCCCTTGTCCCAGATGTTCGCCACCCGGGAGGACACGACGGCCTCGCCGGCCGCGGGCAGCGGCCGATGCAGGGTGAGCGCCTGCCCGGCGTGCAGGATCCTGCGCAGGTCGATGTCGATGCCGGGCATGCTCATCGCGGTCGGCGGGCGCTCTCCCGCCGAGATGCCCTGGCCGGCGACCATGGCGAAGGTGGGCAGCACGCGCAGGCCGCGCTCGTAGGTGTAGGGCAGCTCGGGATCGGCGCCCGCGTCCCTCCCGGCGCCCAGGCTGAGGTGGTAGAGCAGAACGTCGCGGCTGGTCCAGGAGATCTCCCGGGTGGCCGGCGGCGCCCCCAGGGCCTTGTCGAGGTCGATCGGCATGTCTCCTCAGTCCTCCTCGTCGTCTCGACGGCCTTCGGCGGGGCCGCGGTCGAGGGTCACGACGCAGGCGCCGCCGAGGCCCAGGTTGTGCTGCAGCCCGACCCGCGCGCCCTCGACCTGGCGGGGGCCGGCCTCGCCACGCAGTCGCCAGGTCAGCTCGGCGCACTGGGCGAGCCCGGTCGCCCCCAGCGTGCCGGCCCCGGCGACGAACGCCCTGCCAGTCATGGTCTGACCTCCGGGTCTCGAGGCAGCCTGAGCAGGCGCTCGCCGATGATGTTGAGCTGCACGTCGGTGGTGCCCCCGGCGATCGACATGCAGCGGGAGCTGAGGAAGCGCAGCGTGGGATCGGATCGCCGGCCCATCCCCTCTCCGGTCAGGGACTCCGGGCCGATCCAGTCCATGGCGGTCTCCCAGACCTCCTGGACGTGCTCGACGCCGATCAGCTTGGCCACGCTGGACTCCGCGCCGGGCTGCTGCCCGGTCAGCGACCGCAGCGTGGTCCGCAGCGCGAACAGCGCGCCGGACTGGGCGTCGCAGAGGATGCCGCCGAGCCGGGTCAGCCGCTCGTCGTCCATCTCTTCCGGCCGTTCCGCGGCGATGTGCAGCAGCGCCTCGCCGCCGCTGCCGAGCGAGGAGTCGTGCGACAGCGAGACCCGCTCGTTGGCCAGCGTCGTGCGGGCCAGCTTCCAGCCGTCCCCCGGCTGCGCGACGAGCATCTCGCCGGGGATGAACACGTCGTCGAGGAACACCTCGTTGAACAGCGCCTCGCCGGTCAGCTCGCGCAGCGGCCGGATGTCGATGCCGGGGCTGGACATGTCGAGCAGGAAGTACGACAGGCCCTTGTGCTTGGGCGCCTCCGGGTCGGTGCGGGCCAGCAGGATGCCCCACTGAGCCTGGCGGGCCATCGACGTCCAGACCTTCTGGCCGTTGATCTTCCAGCCGCCCTCGACCCTCTCCGCCCGGGTGGTCAGGGCGGCGAGGTCGGAGCCCGCTCCCGGCTCGCTGAACAGCTGGCACCACACCAGGTCGCCGCGCAGCGTCTGCGGCAGGAACCGCCCCTGCTGCTCGGGGCTGCCATGCGCGATCAGGGTCGGCACCACCCAGGCGCCGATGACCATGTCGGCCGCGCGCAGCCGGGCGGACCGCATCTCCTCGGCGATCACGAGCTGGGTGACCGCGTCGGCGCCCTTCCCCCAGGGCTCGGGCAGGTGCGGCGCGGTGTATCCGTGCTCGGCCAGGTACGTCAGCCGGTCGCGGCCGTCGAGGTCGAGGGCCGGCCGCAGCTCGGCGCGCACCTCCGCGCGGATCCGCTCGGCCTCCGGCGGCAGCTCGACACCGAGCTCGCGGCGCACGCCGTCCAGCGTGAGCCGGGCCACCCTGCGGCGCCACCACGAGACCGAGCCGAGCGTGATGCGCAGCGTCTGCGCCCGACGCAAGTACAGACCGGCGTCGTGCTCCCAGGTGAAGCCGATGCCGCCGAGCGTCTGGATGCAATCCTTGGTGACGGAGAAGGCCGCCTCCACGCTGGTCGCCCCGGCGACCGCCGCGGCCAGCGCCGCCTCCCCGGAAGAAGCGCCGGTCTCGTCGAGAGCCCGGGCGGCGTCCCAGGCGCACACCCGGGCCTGCTCGGCCCGGGTCAGCATGCGGGCGCAGCGGTGCTTGACCCCCTGGAACTGGCCGATCGGGCGGCCGAACTGGTGGCGCACGTTCGCGTACTCGGCCGCGGTGGCGGTGGCCCAGTCGGCCAGGCCGGACGCCTCGGCCGCGAACAGCGCGGCGGCCAGATCGAACACGGTGTTGCCGGCCAGGCCGTCCAGCACGTCGGCCGCCGGAACGGCGACGCCGTCGGCGCGCACCCGCGACGGGCGGCGGGTCAGGTCGTGGCCGGGCAGGTCCTCGGTCTCCACCGCCTCGCGCGACAGCACGACCCAGGTCGTGCCGCTCCCGTCGGCCGCGGGCAGCACGAACAGGTCGGCGACGTGGCCGCCGATGACCGGCTCGGAGACACCGGAGACCACGGCCTCCCCGCCCTCGCCGCGGGTGAGGGTGAGCCCGCCGGGCCGGAGGCCGACCGCGGCGGTCTTCTCCCCGCCGGCCAGCGCCGCCAGGTGGGCGGTGTGCCCGGCGCGGGCCAGCACGGCGCCCGCCAGCACCGTGGGCAGGAACGGCCCGGGGACCATCGCCCGGCCCAGCTCCTCGACCACGACGGCGAGTTCGAGCAGCCCTGAGCCCGCTCCGCCGGCCTCCTCGGGCAGGTGCAGCCCGAGCAGCCCCTGCTCGGCCAGCAGCGGCCAGAACTTCGGCAGCTCCTCGTGCTCGGCGTCAACCGCCTGCCGCACCACGACCGGCGTCACGTGCCGGGCCGCGAAGGCGCGTACGGCGTCGCGCAGGTCGCGCTGCTCGTCGGTCAGTCCGATCGACATGCTTCCTCAGATCCGTTCGATGATGGTGGCCGTGGCGTGGGCGCCGCCCGCGCACATGGTGACGAGGGCGGTCGAGCCGCCGGTGCGCTCCAGCTCGCACACGGCCTGGGTGATCAGGCGGGAGCCCGTGGAGCCCACGGCGTGACCGAGCGCGATCGCGCCGCCGTTCACGTTGACCTTGTCCATGTCGGGGTCGAGCTCCCGCGCCCAGGAGAGCACGACCGAGGCGAACGCCTCGTTGATCTCGACGAGGTCGACGTCGGACAGCTTCATGCTCGCCTTCTTCAGCACGTGCCGGGTCGCGTCGATCGGGCCGTCGAGGTGGTAGTAGGGGTCGGAGCCGACCATGCCGGAGGCGACGATGCGCGCCCGCGGGCGCAGGCCGAGGTCGCGCGCCCGGCCGGCGCTCATCAGCAGCACGCCGGCCGCGCCGTCGCTGATCTGTGAGGAGTTGCCCGCGGTGTGGATGCCCTCCGGCATCACCGGCTGCAGCCTCCTCAGGGCCTCCATGCCGGTGTCGCGCAGCCCCTGGTCCCTGGTGACGACGGCGGTCTCCCCCGTCGGGCCCTCGGGTCCCATCACGGGCGCCTCGACCGTGAGGACCTGTCCCTCGAACCTGCCCTCCGCCCACGCCCGCGCCGCGCGCTGCTGGGAGCGCAGGCCGAACGTGTCGGCGTCCTCGCGGGTGATGCCGCGCCGCCGTGCGATCCGCTCGGCCGCGGTGAACTGGTCAGGCATGTCCAGCGACCACGAGGGCGGGAACGGGCTGCCGGCCTCCGGCGTGACCGCCGCGCCGAGGAAGACCCGGCTCATCGCCTCGACGCCGCAGCCGATGCCGACGTCGATCGCGCCGGCCGCGATCAGCCCGGCCACCAGGTGGACGGCCTGCTGGCCGGACCCGCACGCGCAGTCGATCGACGTGCAGGCCGTGCCGTACGGCAGGCCGGCGTGCAGCCACGCCTGGCGGGTGACGTTGTTGGCCTGCTCCCCCGCCTGGGTGACGCAGCCGCCGATCACCTGCTCGACCGCCTCGGGGGCGAGCCCGCTGCGCTCGATCAGGCCCCGGTGCACCACGCCGAGCAGCTCGGCCGGGTGCAGCCCGGACAGGGCGCCGTAGCGCTTGCCGACCGGTGTGCGCACCGCGTCGACGATGACGGCCTCAGCCATCGTTCCTCCTGGTTTGCGTTGAAAGCCCCGTGCTCGTGGAAAGCACGGACTTGGCCCACCGGTAGTCGGCCTTGCCGCTGGGCGAGCGCTCGACGACGTCCACGACGACGATCGACGCGGGCACCTTGTATCCGGCGATCTGCGTGCGGCAGTGCGCCCGAAGTTCCTCGACGCCCGCGGTCGCGCCCGGACGCAGCTCCACCACGGCGGCGACCCGCTCGCCGAACCGCTCGTCGGGCACGCCGGCGACCAGCGCGTCCATGACGGCGGGGTGGGACTTCATGGCCTGTTCGACCTCTTCGGGGAAGACCTTCTCCCCGCCCGTGTTGATGCAGCCCGAGCCGCGGCCGAGCAGCACGATCGTGCCGTCCTCCTCGACCCTGGCCATGTCGCCGAGCACCGCCCAGCGGGCGCCGTCGACGACCGGGAACGTCTTCGCGCTCTTGTCCGGGTCGTTGTGGTAGCGCAGCGGGACGTTACCGGTCCGCGCGACGTACCCCAGCCGGCCGGAGCCCGGCTCGACCTGCCGGAAGTTCTCGTCGACCACCCGGATCCGGGGGCCTGCGGCCAGCCGCATGCGCCCGTCGGGCCCGATCCCGAGCGTGCCGTCCACCCCGGACTCCGAGGAGCCGAAGCCGTCGTTGACGTAGAGGCCCGGGATCAGCGCCGCGGCCTCCTCGCGTACGCTGCGCGACAGCAGCGCCCCGCCCGAGCCGAGCACCTTCATCGAGCTCAGGTCGTGGTCCGCGCCGTGCTCGCGGATGGCGTCGACCAGCGGGCGGGCGATCGCGTCGCCGACCACCGTGACGATCATGGCGTGCTCGCGCTCGATCAGCCGCAGCGTCTCGACCGGATCGAACCGCCGCATCAGGATCGTCACCGAGCCGGCCAGGAGACTGCCGAACAGCGTGTAGGCGGCCGCGCCGTGCATGAGCGGGGCGGTGAGCAGGTAGGAGAGGGGCGTGGCCGCCGCAGCGGCCGCGGCCAGTTCCTCCGCCGTCCGGTACGGCGGGCCGTAGTGGTTGCCGCCCTTGAGCGCGGCGAAGTAGAAGTCCTCGTGCCGCCACACCACGCCCTTGGGCATCCCGGTCGTCCCACCGGTGTACAGCACATAGTGGTCGTCGGCGGTGCGCTCCCCGGCCATCGGAGCCGTGGCCGGCTGCGCGGCGACGGCCTTCTCGTAGTCCGCGACGCTGATCCGGTCCGGCCAGCAGGGCGCGTCCGTGCCTTCGTCCACCACCACGACGTGGCGCAGCGTGGGGCACCGGTCGGCAAGGGCGGCGGCGGACGCGGCGAACTCGCCGCCGACGACGAGGGCGACCAGGCCGGCGTCCTCGTACACGTAGTGCAACTCGCGGTCCGTGTACCGGTAGTTGACGTTGATCGGGACGGCTCTGATCTTCAGGCAGGCGAGCAGCGCCTCGACGAACTCCACCCCGTTGAGCATGTGCACGCCCACGTGCTCGTCAGGCCGGACACCGGCCGCGAGCAGGTGGTTCGCCAGAGCGTTCGCCCGGACGTCGAGCTCGGCGAAGCTCAACCGCCGGGCGTCGCAGACCAGCGCGAGGCGTTCGGGGACCGCCGCGGCGACGGCCTCGAACAGGGATGCCACGTTCAGCGTCATGGGAGGAGGCTAGAAATCATTTCTGTTCCGGGCAACGGCCCAGTCCCGCTCAGTGGTGCCGCCGATCGCTTACCGCACAGCACGGAGCCCATCCTTGTGCCACTGGGCGGGATGCCCACGATCGCGGACATCCCGGCGAGTCAAAACTAGAATACATACTAGTTTCGCACGATCACCGATTGAGCAGGAGCGCGCAGATGAGCTCGAACACGAGCCTGGAGAACAGGACCGCCGTCGTCACCGGCGCGGGAGCGGGCCTGGGCCGCAGCGAGGCCCTCGCCCTGGCGGAACGCGGCGCGAACGTCGTCGTCAACGACGTCGGCCCGGCGGCCGAGGACGTCGCGGCCGAGATCAGGGCGCTCGGCCGCGAGGCCGTCGCGGTGACGGGCGACATCGGCGACTGGTCCATCGGCGACCGCCTCGTCCGGACGGCCGTGGACACCTTCGGCGGTCTCGACATCGTGGTGAACAACGCCGGCGTGCTGCGCGACAAGATGCTGTTCAACCTGACCGAGTCCGACTGGGACGACGTCATCCGCGTCCACCTCAAGGGACACGCCGTGCTGTCGCGCTCCGCCGCGGTCCACTGGCGGGCGACGAGCAAGGCCGCCGGCGGCCCGGTCTACGGCCGCGTGATCAACACCTCCTCCGAGGCGTTCCTGTTCGGGTCGGCCGGTCAGCCGAACTACTCCGCCGCCAAGGCCGGCATCGTCGCGCTGACCCTGTCGACCGCCCAGGGCCTGTCGCGGTACGGCGTGCGGGCCAACGCGATCTGCCCCCGGGCCCGTACGGGCATGACGGCGCACGTGTTCGGCGACGGCGGCGAGGTGGGCGGGCTGGACACCCTCGCCCCCGAGCGGGTGGCCACGTTCGTCGCCTACCTCGCCTCCCCCGCGTCGGAGGAGATCAACGGCCAGGTGTTCGTGGTGTACGGCGACATGGTGGCCCTCATGGCGGCCCCGACCGTGGAGCGCAAGTTCACCGCCGCCGACGGCGTGTTCTCGGTGGAGGAGCTGGACGCGCAGGTCACTCCGCACTTCCACGGGCGGGACCCGTATCGGACCTACGCGGCCTACTCGGTGGCGCAGCTCGACACGACCGATGTGCGGAACAACGCGGCCGCGAAGTGACAGACGTGGGGGCCGCCGCGGACATCCGCGGCGGCCCCACGCCGAAGCGATCAGTACACGTCGGGGCCGCGCAGGGTGGCCTCGGCGCCGCCGTCCACGAAGATGATCTGCCCGGCCATGTGGGAGTTCTCCGGGCTCACCAGCCAGCGCAGCGCGTCGGCCACGACCTCGGGCTCGGCGTAGCCGTTCAGCGGCATCGGCACCGCCCGGTCCATGATCTTCCGCATCGTCTCGTCCTCGAACAGGGGCGCCGACATCGGGGTCAGCACGACGCCCGGTGCCACCGCGTTGAGCGGGATGCCGCAGCCGGCCCACTCCGGCGACGCGGCCCGTGCGCGCAGCCAGCGGACCAGGGCGGACTTCGAAGCGGGGTAGAGCAGCCGGCCCTCGCCGCGCTCGACCGCCTCCCCTGCCAGGGCGACCGCCCGCGGCTCGTCGCCGTCGAGGCAGGCGCGGACCACCTCGGGGTCGGCGGGCTGGGTGGCGGAGATCGAGGCCACCGCGGCGGCGCGGGGCCGCTCCGCCCGCTCGAGCGCCGGGCGCAGCCCCTCCAGGATCGCGGTCACGCCGAAGAAGTTGACGGTGACGGTGCTCATGGTCACCCCTGAGACGCCGGCGCAGGCCACGACGCCGTCCAGCACGCCGTCCGCCCTGTCGAGCACCGACTCCACCGCGAGCGCCCGGCCATCCGGCGTGGACAGGTCCGCGCACACGTCGGCGTCCTTGAGATCGACGCCGATCACCTCGTGGCCGCCCTCGTGCAGCGAGGCCGCGAGGGCCTTGCCGATGCCCGAGGCCGATCCGGTCACCGCGATCTTCCGTGTCACGTCGTCTCCTTGTCGATGGGGGCGCGTCAGGTTCCGGAGCCGCCGTCGACCCGGAGGTTCGCACCCGTGAGGTATCCGCCGTCCGAGGAGGCCGCGAACGCGATCGCGGCCGCGATCTGCTCGGGGGCGCCGCTGCCGAGCAGCGAGCGGATCCGCCCGAAGTAGCGCAGGTCCGTGCCTTCGGGAAACTCGATGTCGCGCGTCAGCGGGGTCGACACCGTGCCCGGGGAGATCGGCACCACCCGGATGCCGCGCCCCACCACCTCCGCGGCGAGGCTCAGCGAGAAGGCCAGCACGGCGCCCTTCGACGCGGCGTACGCCGTCATGTACGGGTTGCCCTGGGTGGCCGCGATCGACGCGACGTTCACGATGACCCCGGTCCGGTCGGGCAGGTGACGCAGCGCCTCCCGGCAGAACAGCGCGGTGCCGACGAGGTTGACCGAGAACAACAGGGTGAGGTCGGCCACGGTCAGCGACTCGATCGGCGTCGTCCGCTGGATCCCGGCCACGTTGACCAGCACGTCGATGCCGCCGAGCGCGGTGGCCGCCGTGTCCACGGCCGCGACCACGGCCCGCTCGTCGGTCACGTCGGCCTGGTGCGGGACGTACGCGCCCCGCACCAGCCGGCCCGTTTCCGCGAGGCCCCGCTCGTCGCGGTCCACGCCGAAGACGTGTGCGCCCTCGGCGGCGAGCCGGATCGCGGTGGCCCGCCCGATCCCCGACGCGGCACCCGTGAGCAGGACTCTCGCGCCCTCGAAACGGTTCATGGCGCCGCACGCTACCGACGGGCGGCCCGGGCGGCCGAAGGCCGTCCCGGTCAGCGGGAGGGGTGCGGCCGAAGGCCGTCCCGGTCAGCGGGAGGCGGCGTTGGAGCGGGGCGCGAGCAGCAGCCGGCAGGCGATGCGGATGTCGCTCTCGGTGTCGGGGACCGAGGCACGGCCGTTCAGGCTCGACTGCAGCACGCCATACCAGCACTGCATGAGCAGCCTGATCAGCGTGACGTCCATGACGGTCGGCTCCTGGATGCCGAGCGTCCGCAGGACGATCTGCCGGAACGTCATGTCGATCCGGCCGGCGTCGGCCACGGCGGCGGCGTTGGCGGAGTTCGCCGACTGCAGCATCGCGGTGGCGAGCGCGGGGCGGCGCAGCAACTGCCTGCTGGCCAGCACGAGCACGTCGGCGACGGCGTCCTCAGGCGCGGTGCCCGGCTTCGGCTGCGGGACGCTCTCGTCGAACCGGTCGATCTGCTCGGCCATCACGGCGGTGAACAGGTGGGTCTTCGAGGGGAAGTACCGGTACAGCGTGGCGATCGCCACCCCGGCCTCCTTGGCCACCTCGTGCATCTGGACGCGCTCGAGGCCCTTCTCGGCGCCCATGCGCGCGGCGGCCCGCAGGATCCGCAGGTGCCGGGCGCGCTGCTCCGGCGAGCTGGGCTCCGCCGGCGCCCTGACCTCGGCGATCCTCGGCACGTCTCCCCCTGACCGTTCGTGTTTCGCAACGACGATACACAGCCGTACGGGCGTACCTGCCACTGGTCCATACCACTCAGTGGGATGAGCGGGCCTGGACCGCCTCCTGCTGCGCTTGCCTGTACGCCACCACTATCAGGGACGACGGGAGGGGCGGCGTGGCGGGCGCACCGAGCGAGCCGGAGAGGCGCGCCGACCTCTGGACTGAGGAGCGCGCGGGAGCGAAGCGACCAGAGCGCGACGAGGGAAGAGGGCGGATATGAGCGCCTCGATGGCGAAGCGGGAAACACAGCCGTGGGACGACGAGTACGACGTGGTGGTGGCCGGTTCCGGCGCGGGAGCCATGACCGGCGCGCTGGCCGCGGCGGCGAGCGGGCTGCGCACGGTCGTGCTGGAGAAGACGGCGCTGCTCGGCGGCACGTCCGCCTACTCCGGCGCGGCCGTCTGGCTGCCCGGCACCCAGGTGCAGCGCCGCGCCGGGATCGGCGACTCGACGGAGTCGGCCCGCGCCTACCTCGTCGCGCTGCTGGGCGAGGCGGAGGCCGACCGGCGGGAGGCGTTCCTCGCGACCGCGCCCGAGGTGGCCGAGTTCCTGGAGCGCGACCCGGCGATCGAGTTCGAGTGGCGGGCCTTTCCCGACTACTTCCCTGCGCCCGGGCGGCTGGACGCGGGCCGCTCGTTCGTGCCGCTTGATCTGCCGGCCGAGCGGCTCGGCGACCTCGCCGCCCTGGTCCGGCCGCCCGTGGACCGCGACCGCGCGGGCCTGGGCCACGCCGAGGGACCGCTGTCGGCAGGGCGAGCGCTGATCGGCCGCCTGCTGCTCGCCCTCACCACCACCGGCAACGGCACCGTGCGCACCGGCACCGCGCTCACCCGGCTCGTCGTCGAGGACGGCCGGGTGACCGGCGTGGAGGCCGCGACCGACCGCGGAACCGTACGGCTGCGCGCCGCGAGGGGCGTCCTGCTGGCCGCCGGCGGATTCGAGGGCGACGCCGCCATGCGCTCCGAGCACGGCGTCCCGGGGACCGCCGAGTGGTCGATGGCCCCGGCGGGCGCGAACACCGGCGACCCGATCAGGGCCGCCGCCGCGATCGGCGCCGCCACCGGTCTCATGGACGAGGCGTGGTGGTGCCCGGGCGTGGCGCAGCCGGACGGCCGGGCCGCTTTCACTCTGGGCTTCCGCGGCGGGCTCATGGTCGACGCGTCGGGCCGAAGGTTCGCCAACGAGTCACTGCCGTACGACCGGATGGGCCGCGAGATGAGGGCGGCGTCCGGCCGCGTGCCGGCCCATCTGATCTTCGACTCCCGCTTCGGCGGGCGGCTCCCGGCGATCTCGCTGCCGGGGCGCCCCGCAGAGGAGCACCTCGAGGCCGGCACCTGGGTGCGCGCCGGGAGCCTGCCCGAGCTGGCGGAACTGATCGGCGTGCCGGGCGATGCGCTCGCCGGCACCGTCGAGCGGTTCAACGGCTTCGCCGCGACCGGCGTGGACGAGGACTTCCACCGCGGTGAGGACCCCTACGACCTGTTCTTCGCGGGCAGGCCGGGGGACCGGCCGAACCCGTGCCTGGTGCCGGTGGACACGCCGCCCTACTACGCCGCGCGGGTGGTGCTCAGCGACCTCGGCACCAAGGGCGGCCTGCGCACCGACCCCGACGGACGGGTGCTCGACGGGGAGGGACGGCCGATCCCCGGCCTGTACGCCGCGGGCAACACCAGCGCCTCGTTCTCCGGGCGCCGCTACCCCGGCCCCGGCGTCCCGATCGGCTCGGCCATGGTCTTCGCCTACCGGGCCGTCCGGAATATGGCACTTTGAAAGGACCACCGATGCCACTCCCCCGATCACACGTCAAGGCGCTCTCCCTGGCCGCCCTGACCGCCGCGGCGCTCATGGCGCCCGCCGCGGCCGCCACCGCCACCGCCGACGCGGGCGCCGTCTCCCAGGCCGTCCCTCCCGGGCTGCGGGGCACGCTGCTGTCCGCCCGTCCGCTGACCGGCACGGCGGCGCTGCCGAGCGCGGCCCGCAACTGGTACGTCACCTACGCCTCCGCGGGCGCCTCGGGCAGGCCTGTCACCGTGTCGGGTGTGGTCTCGGTGCCGGCGTCGCCCCCGCCGCCCGGCGGCTGGCCGGTGATCAGCTGGGCGCACGGCACGACCGGTACGGCCGACGTCTGCGCGCCCTCGGCCGACACGGCCGACGGGCCCGCGCACGGCTACCTGGCCTCGGTGACCCCCACGCTGGACGCCTGGCTGGCGCACGGTTTCGCCGTCGTGCGCACCGATTACGAGGGCCTCGGCACCCCGGGCGGGCATCCGTACCTGAACGGGCGGAGCGCGGCGGACAGCGTGATCGACATGGTGCGCGCGGCGCGCCGCGTGGACCCGCACATCGGACGGGACTGGTTCGCCGCGGGCCACAGCCAAGGCGGGCACGCCGCGCTGTTCACCGCCGCCGACACCGGCGAGCGCGGGGACGTGCGGCTGCGCGGCGCGATCGCGATCGCCCCCGGCGGCTGGGGCTACTCCCAGACGGTGGCCTACCTCCAGGCGATGCCGGGGGCGAAGGACGCGCTGGCCTTCCTGCCCACGATCCTGTTCGGCGCGGCGGCGGCCGATCCGGCGATCAAGCCGGAGGAACTGGTCACCGACGGGGTGAAGCCGCTGCTCGACGCGGCGCGTACGGGATGCATGGACCAGGTGCGGGCGGTCGCCGCGGACACGACGGTGAGCAGTGTGTTCCGCCCGGGCGCCGACACCGCGACCCTGACGGACTATCTGCGGGCGCAGGAGCCGGTCGGGCTGAAGGTCCGGGTGCCCACCCTGGTCGCCCAGGGCACGGCCGACGTCCTGGTGCCGAAGCAGACCACCGACCTCATGGTCGCCGACCTGTGCGGGGGCGCGGCGAAGGTCACGTACCGCACCTACGCCGGCGCCGACCACCGCGGCTCGGTGCCGGCCTCGTTCGACGACGCGCTGGCGTTCGCGCGGACGATTCTCGCCGGGGGAACACCCGCGTCCACCTGCTGACGGTTGCGAAAGGGGCCCGGACGGGGCGCGTCCGGGCCCCTTCGTCGTCCGTCAGATCAGGTTGTCCTCAACGGCCAGGCCGAACTCGCCCTTGCCGTACATCGCCAGGGCCCGCTCCACGTCGTTGGCCACATGGACGCTGCCCGCGTGGGCGTCGCGCCAGGCCCGCTCGATCGGGTTGCCCCGGCTGAGGGAGTTGCCCCCGGCGGTCTTGAACAGGATGTCGATCGCCTCCAGCGCCCGCTCGGTGGCGCGCACCTGGTCCCTGCGCACCCGCAGCCGCAGTTCCACCGGGATCGTCTCGCCCCGCACCGCGTGCTCGTACATCTCCCGCACGTTGCGATCGGTCTGCAGGATCGCCGCGTCGATCTCCGACGCCGCCCGGGCGACGGCGACCTGCGCGAACTGGTCCTCGGCGAACCGGCCGCCGCCGAGGCTGAGCCGTACGCGGTCGCGCATCGCGGTCACGTACGACCGGTAGCAGCCGACGGCCATCCCGATGACCGGGGCGGTGATCGTGGTGGTGAACACGGTGCCGAACGGGATGCGGTAGAGCGGGCCCGAGTTCACCTTCTGGCCGGGGCCGCGAAGCTGCGCCATCTCGTAGTTGCGCATCACGCGGTGCGCGGGCACGAAGGCGTCCTCGACGATGATGTCGTTGCTGCCCGTGCCGCGCAGCCCGATGACGTCCCACACGTCGGCGATGAGGTAGTCGGAGCGGGGCACCAGCACGGTCATGAAGTCCACCGGCTTGCCCTGGTCGCCGAGGACGAGCCCGCCGACCATCGCCCACGACGCGTGCTCGCAGCCGGAGGAGAACCGCCACCGGCCGGACAGCCGGTAGCCGCCCTCGGTGGGGACGAGCCGCCCGACCGGCGCGTACGACGAGGAGATCAGCGCGTCCGGGTCGCTCCCCCACACCTCGTCCTGGGCGGCCTCGTCGAACAGGGCGAGCTGCCAGGGGTGCACGCCGAGCACGGCGACGGTCCAGCCGGTGGACCCGCACACCGCCGAGATCTCCCTGACCACCTCGTAGAACCTCACCGGGTCGCTTTCCACGCCGCCGTACCTCTTGGGCTGCAGCATCCGGAAGACCCCGGCCTGGACCAGCTCCCTGATCGACTCCGCCGGGACCCGCCGGTCCTCGTCGGTGGACCGGGCCCGTTCGGCGATCTTCGGCAGCAGCGCCCGAACCGCGTCCAGGACCTCGTTGCTCATCTGGGAGTCCTCCGTGTCACGCTCGTCGGTCAGATGCCGTCCATGATGGTGCGTGGAGCCGATGACCGCATGTCAGGACACTCCCGGCCAATGGGACTCGCCGTCCGGCGGGCCGCCACAGCTCCTACGTTGGCCGACTGAGAGAACGTGCGTCCTGAAGGGTCGGATCAAGGTGACTGCAGTAGAAGCCGGGAACGACGACATCCGCAGAATCGAGGCGGAGGCGGTGCCCACTCGATTCGCCCGGGGCTGGCACTGCCTGGGGCTGTCGGAGAAGTTCAAGGACGGCAAGCCGCACACGGTCAACGCCTTCGGCCAGAAGCTCGTGGTCTTCCAGAGCGGCGACGGCAGGATCAACGTGCTCGACGCCTACTGCCGGCACATGGGCGGGGATCTGTCGCAGGGCACGATCAAGGGCGACGAGATCGCCTGCCCGTTCCACGACTGGCGCTGGGGCGGCGACGGTCGCTGCAAGAAGATCCCCTACTCGCGCCGCGTCCCGCTGCGGGCCCGCACCGCGGCCTGGACCACCATGGACCAGGACGGCCTGTTGTTCGTGTGGAACGACCCGGAGGGCAACCCGCCGCCGCCGGAGGTCACGATCCCCCGGATCGAGGGCGCGACGCGGGACGACTGGACCGACTGGGTCTGGACCGAGACCGTCGTGAACACCAACTGCCGCGAGGTCGTGGACAACGTCGTCGACATGGCGCACTTCTTCTACGTCCACTACTCGTTCCCGACGTACTTCAAGAACATCTTCGAGGGCCACGTCGCCACGCAGATCATGAAGGGCAGCGGCCGCCAGGACACCCGCCCGCCCGCGAAGGACGGCGAGCCGAGGCTGCTCGGCAACGACTCGGTGGCGTCGTACCACGGGCCGTCGTTCATGATCGACGAGTTGACGTACCACTACGACACCATGGACATCGACTCGGTCCTGATCAACGCGCACTACCCGATCGACGCGAACTCGTTCGTGCTGCACTCGGGGATCATCGTGCAGCGCACCGACAGGCTCTCCGGGCCCGCGGCCGACGAGATGGCCAGGAAGATGAGCTCCTTCATCCTCAAGGGCTTCGACCAGGACGTGCAGATCTGGAAGAACAAGGCCCGCATCGACAACCCGCTGCTGTGCGAGGAGGACGGGCCGGTCTACCAGCTGCGCCGCTGGTACGAGCAGTTCTACGTGGACGTCGCCGACGTCAGGCCGGAGATGGTGGAGCGCTTCGAGTTCGAGCTCGACACCGCCCGCCCGGTCGAGGCGTGGAAGAAGGAGGTCGAGGAGAACCTCGCCCGCAAGGCCGCGGAGCTTTCGGCAAGCACGGGCCGGCCCGCATGACGGTCCGCCCCGACAACCGGCTGCTCGACGCGCCCATGCAGCCGCTGACCTGCAGGCGGTGCGGCGCCGGCGTGGAGGTGCGCAAGGCGAGCTGGCACCAGACCAGCGTCCAGTGGAACGCCGACGCGGCCGGCGCCTGCCAGGAGCGCCGCGCCGCCGGGCCTGGGGTCTTCCCCGGCTGCGCGGCGCTGCGGGACTCCATCGTCCAGGCCGCGCTCGACGGCGAGATCGCCGTACCGGAGGAATCGTGATCGACAAGGATGTGTACGGCCCCTGGGCCGTCGTCGCGGGCGGATCCGAGGGAGTGGGGGCGTCGTTCGCCCATCGGCTCGCCGACGCCGGGCTCAACCTCGTGCTCATCGCCCGCAAGCCCGGCCCGCTGGCCGAGACGGCCGAGCAGGTCAGGGCCAAGGGCGTCGAGGTGCGCACGCTGGAGCTCGACTTGACCGACCCGGGCGCGGTCAAGGCCGTCCGCTCGGTGACCGACGACGTCGAGGTGGGCCTGCTGATCTTCAACGCGGGCGCCAACAGCTACGGCCACGAGTTCGTGACCGGCGACCTCGACCGGGTGCGGGGAGTCATCGACCTCAACATCACCGCCCAGCTCGCCCTCACCCATCACTTCGGCGCGCTGATGCGGGAGCGCCGCCGCGGCGGCATCATCCTGGTCGGCTCGCTCGCCGGATACATGGGCCAGGCGCAGATCGGCGTCTACTCGGCAGTCAAGGCGTTCAGCCGCGTCTTCGCCGAGGGACTGTGGCTGGAGCTGGGCGAGCACGGCGTGCACGTGCTCGAACTCGTCCTCGGCGTCACCCGCACTCCGGCGATGGAGCGGGCGGGGCTGCGGATGGACCTGCCCGGGCTCAACGTGGCCGAGCCCGACGACGTGGCGCGCGAGGGCCTGGAGCACCTCGCCGACGGCCCGGTCTGGATCGCGGGCGGCAACGAGGAGACGGCCCGCAAGCGGAGCGGCTTCCCCCGGGCCGAGATGGTCCGCAGGGCCCACGAGGCGACGAAGCGGATGATCCCCCCGCCCAGCTCCTGAGCGCTCTTCGACGACAGGCGGTCACCCATCCGGGGTGGCCGCCTTTCTCGTCTCAGATCTTCAACCGTGCGGCGATGCCGTCAAGGATGCTGTCCAGCCCGAGCTCGAACTGCCAGTCGTCGTCGTCCTTCCTGACGCCCTGGCGGATGTAACGCTCGAACGCGGGATAGCGGCCCGACTCCAGCAGCCACCTCATCCGGGACGAGTAGAGGGTGCGCAGGTCGTCCATCTTCTCCGCGCCCTCCTTGCGCATCAGTCTGTCCGTCCTGATCCGGGCGGTGGTCGCCCCGGTGACGAACGCGCTGACCGTGCCGATGACGGTCATCGCCGTGTCGGCGTCGAGGCCGAGGCCGTCCATCGACGCGAGCAGCCGGTCGGTGCGCGCGACGAAGTTGGGGGTCAGCAGCCCGGAATGAGCCGTGGTCTCCACCAGCCACGGATGGCGCAGGATGAGGGCGCGCAGCCGCAGGGCTGCCACGCGCAGGACCTCCCGCCAGTCGCGGCCCTCTCCGGCCCGCTCCTCCTCGCCGTAGACCGCGTCCACCATCAGCTCGATCACGTCGTCCTTGCCGCGCACGTAGCGGTAGAGGCCCATCGTGGCGACGCCGAGCCGCTCGGCCAGCCGGCGCATGGAGACCGCGTCGAGCCCCTCGGCGTCCGCGATCTCCACGGCCGCCGCGCCGATCTGCGCGTGGGTCAGCGCCGCGCGGGGAGGCCGGGCGGGGCGCTCCATCCGCTGCCAGATGGACTCGTGGGCCACATCGTCCGCGTCGTCCGCTTTCTTCCCGGCCATCGTCATGCTCCTCCCGGTTCGCTGTGTACATCGTACTCGGACTTGTACACCGTACGCATTGGCGCGTACGGTGTACTCGTTGCGTACGGCGTACTCACCTCGTGGAGGAACCATGTCCGGAGAAGACCGGCTCAATGTGGGACTGATCATCGGCAGCGTCCGGGACGGGAGGGTCGCGCCCCTCGTCGCGAACTGGTTCGCCGGTCAGGCCGAGCGGCGCGACGACGTCGCGCTCGACGTGATCGACCTGGCCGAGACCCGGCTCCCCGACGGGCTGCTCGGGCACTTCGGCGGCGAGAAGCCGGAGGAGGTCGTCGGGCTGCGGCCCCGGGTGGAAGCGGCGGACGCCTTCGTCGTCGTGACCCCCGAGTACAACCGCAGCTTCCCCGCCGCGCTCAAACTGATGATCGACAGCTACCACCGAGAGTGGGCGGCCAAGCCCGTCGGGTTCGTCTGCTACGGCGGCATGTCCAGCGGTCTGCGGGCCGTCGAGCAGCTCCGGCTGGTCTTCGCCGAGCTGCACGCCGTGACGGTCCGCGACTCCGTCGCCTTCCGGAGCCCGTGGACGCTGTTCGACGCGGAGGGCAACTGGCCGAAGGACCCCGCGGGCCCGGAGGGCGCCGCCAAGGTCATGCTCGACGAGCTCGTCTGGTTCGGCCGGGCCCTGCGCGACGCGCGGGCGGCACGGCCGTACGGGGGCTGAAATGGGCTCCCTGCTCCGCTCCAGCCTGCGTCCCCGTCGCGGCGCCGTCGCCCTGATCGCCGTGCTTCAGATCGCGCAGGCGCTCGCCGCCCTCCTGCTGCCCACGTTCAACGCCACGCTCATCGACGACGGCGTGCTGCACGGCGACACCGGGCTGATCCTGCGTCTGGGCGGTGTCATGGTGGCCGGGACGCTGGCACAGGTCCTGTGCTCGGCCGTGGTGGGCGTGCTCGCCGCCAGGACCACCGCCGCCGTCGGTCACGAGCTGCGCGCGGCCGTCTATGCGAAGGTCCAGGCGTTCTCCTCGCGGGAGGTGGGCCGCTTCGGGGTGCCGTCCCTGATCACCCGCACGGTCGGCGACGTGCAGCAGGTGCAGACGCTGGTCTTCATGGGGCTGACCGGCCTGGCCGCCACGCCCATGATCTTCCTCGGCGGGGTGGTCATGGCGCTGCGGCAGGACCTGCGCCTGTCCACGCTGCTGCTGGTCGCGCTGCCGGCGCTGTCGGCCGTCCTGTGGGCGATCCTGCACCGGCTCACCCCGCTGTCGCAGGCGACGCAGCGCGGCGTCGACAAGGTCAACCGGCTCGTGCGCGAGCAGATCGCCGGGGTCCGGGTCGTCCGGGCGTTCGCCGCGGAGGACCGCGAGCGCGCCAGGTTCGCCGCGGCCAACGGCGCGCTGCTGGACTCCGCCGTACGCGCGGCGCGGCTGGCGGCCGTGATGTATCCCGCCGGGATGCTGATCGGCAACCTGTGCGGCGTGGCGGTCGTCTGGTATGGCGGGCACCTCGTCGACGACGGCGTCACCCAGGTGGGCTCGCTGGTGGCGTTCCTGAACTACCTGGCCGTGATCCTGGGGTCCGCCCTGCTCGCGACCTTCACCGTCCTGGCCGCGCCGCGCGCCCGGGTCTCCGCACTCCGGGTGCGCGAGGTGCTGGAGACCGGGACGGAACCGCCGGCGTCGCCGGCCGGCGCCGATCGGACCCGGCGGGGCCGGATTTGGAAGGGCGAGGTGGAGGTCCGCGACGCGTACGTGCGCTATCCGGGAGCCGAAGAGCCGGTGCTGCGGGGTGTGCACCTCCTCGTCCGCCCCGGCGAGACCGTCGCGGTCGTCGGCTCCACCGGCTCGGGCAAGACGACCCTGCTGAACCTCGTGGCCCGGCTGCTCGACCCGACCGGCGGGCGGGTGCTCATCGACGGGACGGACGTCGCGTCGCTGCCCCCGGAGGAGCCGGCCGGCGTCGTCGCGCTGGTGCCGCAGCGGCCGTATCTGTTCTCCGGGACCATCGCCGGCAACCTCAGGTACGGCAGGCCCGAGGCCACGGACGCCGAACTGTGGCACGCGCTGGAGGTCGCGCAGGCGCGCGACTTCGTGGAGGCGCTGCCGGAGGGCCTGGAGACGCCGCTCGGGCAGGGGGGCACCTCGCTGTCCGGCGGCCAGCGGCAGCGCCTGACCGTGGCGCGGGCGCTGGTCGCCCGTCCCCGGGTGCTGCTGCTGGACGACCCGTTCTCCGCGCTCGACCCGGTCACCGAGCGGGCGCTCGCCGACGCGCTGGCGCGGGAGACCCGCGACGTCGCCGTCGTCCTGGTCGCCCAGCGGATCTCCTCGATCCGGCACGCCGACCGGGTGGTGGTGCTCGACGAGGGCCGCGTCGCCGGGTCCGGAACCCACGAGGAGCTGTTGGCCTCGTGCCCCGCCTACCGCGAGATCGTCTTCTCCCAGACAGGCCAGGAGGTGGCCGCATGACAGCCCGGAAGCGAGGCGCCGTCCGGCGTCTGCTGGAGACCGCCCGCCCCGAACTCCCGCTCGCCGTGGCCGCCCTGGCCTGCGCGGCCGGGGCGGTGGCCCTGACCGTGGCCGTCCCCCGGTTGCTCGGCGCGGCCACCGACCTGGTGCTGTCGGCCGTGTCCGGGCACCGCCGGGTGGACTTCACCGCGACCGGCCGGGTCCTGCTGGGCGCCCTCGCCTGCTACCTGGCCGCGTTCCTCCTCTCCTTCGTCCAGCAGCGGACGACCGCGACCATCGCGCAGCGGCTGGTCTTCCGGCTGCGGGAGCGGACCCAGGCCAAGCTCGCGCGGCTGCCGCTGGCCTATTTCGACGGCCGGCAGCGGGGCGACGTGCTCTCCCGCGCCACCAACGACGTCGACAACGTCGGCCAGACGCTGCAGCAGGTGCTCAGCGTGGCGGTCACCGCGCTGCTCACACTCGTCGGCGTGCTGGTGATGATGGTGTGGACCTCTCCGCTGCTCGCCCTGGTCTCGGTGGTCATGGTGCCGCTGTCCGTCGTGGCGGCCAGGGCGGTCGGCAGGCGGGCGCAGCCGAGGTTCGCCGAGCAGTTCGCGGCCACGGGCCGGCTCAACGCGCACATCGAGGAGACCTACACCGGGCACGCCCTGGTCAGGGTCTTCGGCCGGCGGCGCGAGGCCGTACGGGAGTTCGGCGAGCGCAACGACGCGGTGTTCCGCGCGGGGTTCCGGGCGCAGCTGCTGTCCAGTCTGATCGGCCCGTCGATGTCGCTCGTCATGAACCTCAACTACGTGCTCGTCGCGGTGATCGGCGGCATGCGGGTGGCGGCCGGCGCGCTGTCGGTCGGCGACGTGCAGGCGTTCATCCAGTACTGCCTGCAGTTCGGGCAGCCGGTGAACCAGGTCACGTCGATGTCCACCCTCCTGCAGTCGGTGCTCGCCTCGGCCGGGCGAATCTTCGAACTGCTCGACGAGGACGAGGAGGAGCCCGTCGCCGATCCCGTCCACCTTCCGGCCGCGGCCACCGGGCGGGTGACGTTCGAGAACGTCTCGTTCCGGTACGCGCAGGACCGTCCCCTGATCGAGGGCCTGTCCCTGGTCGCGGAGCCGGGGCGGACCGTCGCGATCGTCGGCCCGACCGGCGCGGGCAAGACCACGCTGATCAACCTGCTCATGCGCTTCTACGACGTCACGGGCGGGCGGATCACGGTGGACGGGGTGGACATCGCCCGGGTGCCCAGGCAGGAGCTGCGCGCCAGGATCGGCATGGTGCTGCAGGACACCTGGCTGCGGCACGGCACGATCGCCGACAACATCGCGTACGGCGCCGGCGACGTGCCGCGCGAGCGGATCGTCGAGGTGGCCAGGGCCACCGGCGTCGACCACCTCGTGCGCACGCTGCCCGACGGGTACGACACGGTGGTCGACGACGACGGCGAGGGGCTGAGCGCGGGCGAGCGCCAGCTCGTCACCATCGCCCGCGCGTTCCTGGCCGATCCCCCGATCCTGGTGCTCGACGAGGCCACCAGCGCGCTCGACACCCGCACCGAGGTGCTGGTGCAGCGGGCCATGACCTCGCTGCGGGCCGGGCGCACCGGTTTCGTCATCGCGCACCGGCTGTCGACCATCAGGAACGCCGACCTGATCCTCGTGATGGACGAGGGGCGGATCGTCGAGCAGGGCACGCACGACCAGTTGCTGACGGCAGGCGGCGCGTACGCCCGCCTGTACCGTGCTCAACTCACCGGGGCTCAGCTCACCGGGGCCCAGCCCGCAGCGCCGGACCCGGTGCCCGCGAGCTGACGCGGCAACGGCGGTCCGTCAACGCGGGCCGCCGTTGCCGCCTTTCGTATCCGGGACCAGGCGCTCCACCGCCTGCTCGACGAGCTCGTGCAGCCGGGCCTCGGGGAACACGCCGGGTAGCGCGAGCCGTTCCAGGATCAGCCAGTTCATCGCCAGGTAGAGCAGTTCCACGGCGGTGGCGTCTCCCGGCAGGCCGGATTCGAGGTGGTAGCGGACGTTGGCGTCGACGTCCGCCCTGATCCGCTCGGTGAGCACGGCCCGCAGGCCCGGCCTGCGGGCCGCCTCCAGGCGCAGCTCCAGCAGGGCCAGATAGCCCGTGCGGTAGGTGCTGACCCGGTCGACCAGCTCGTGCATCAGCTCGGCGACCCTGGCCCGGTCCCTCGGCCCCTCCAGGCTCCTCGCGATGGTCGCCTCGTCCGGCACCAGCCGTTCGTACACGCGGGCCGTTCCTTCGGCAACGGCGTCACCGTCACCTGGTACGACCGGACATGACCGGCGCGACCGGAGCGGGACGGCGGTCAGCTGTGCGAGCCGCCGTCCACGCGGACCTCGACGCCGTTGAGGTAGGCGCCGTCCGCCGAGGCCACGTACGCGATGGTCCCGGCGATGTCCTCCGGGCGGCCGGGCCTGCCCCAGAGAGGATAGGTGCGCGCGTACCAGGACGTGTCCACGCCGGCGAACGTCTCCCGGTTGGCGGTCAGCGGCGTGGCGACCCCGCCGGGCGAGACCGGGACGACGCGGATCCGCCGCGACGCCAGTTCGGCGGCGAGGCTGATCGAGAACGACAGCAGCGCCCCCTTGGACGCGGCGTAGCCGGTCATCCACGGGTGCGCCTTCGTCGCCGCCGTCGAGGTGACGTTCACGATGACCCCGGTGCCGTCCGGTATGTGCGGCAGCACCTCCCGGCAGAGCAGGACCGGGGCGAACACGTTGACCGCGAAGATGTCCCGGTAGTCGTCGAGCCCCACCGACTCCATCGGGGTGACCCGCAGCACTCCGGCGACGTTGGCCACCACGTCCACCCGGCCCAGGCGGGCGGCGGCCGCGGCGGCGGCCGACACCACCGCCGTCTCCTCCGCCAGGTCCGCCCGGTGGGGGATGAACCGGTCCGTCCTCGCGAGTTTCCCGGTCTCCGCGAGCCCGTCCTCGTCCCGGTCCACCGCGAACACCGTGGCGCCCTCGGCCAGCAGCCGTACGGCGGTGGCCCGCCCGATGCCCGACGCCGCCCCGGTGAGCAGCACGTTCTTGCCGTCGAACCGGTTCATCACGCCTCCTTTGCGGCTGCGCGGCCGGCCCGGCGGCCGAAGAAGGTGCCGTCGCCGAGAGAGGTGCCGCTGACGTATCCCTCGCCGTGGATGCCGGAGGAGGCGCGTCCCGCGGCGTACAGGCCGGGGATCGGCCGCCCGGACTGGTTCAGCACCTCGCCGTCCACCGTCGTGCGCAGGCCGCCGAGCGTGAAGCCGGCGGCGCCGGTCCCCTTGCCCGCGCTGTCGCGGTCGCCCATGCCGAATCCCAGGCGCGGATCGGCTGCGGCGAACGGCCCCTTCAGCGGGCGCAGCCACTTCGGGTCCTTGTGGAAGTAGGGGTCCTCGCCGCGCTCGGCGTGCCGGTTGTACACCGCGACGGTGTCCTCCAGCGCCCCCGGCGGCATGCCGAGCGACTCCTCCAGCTCGGCGAGGGTCTCGGCCACGAAGACCGGGCGCACGCCCCACAGGTCCCGCGCGGGGATGTCCTCGTAGCCCTCCTCGTCGATGATCGCCCAGTACGGCCCGGGCTGGTGCCGTACGGCGGCGACGCTGAACAGGCCGGGATAGACGTCCTCGTTGATGAAGCGCCGGCCGAGCCCGTTCACGAGCATGCCGCGCACCAGCATCGCGGGCAGCGCGGTCATCGCGATCTCGACCTCGCCCATGCGGCGGGTGGCCGCGCCGAGCGCGGTGGCCATGCGGATGCCGCCGCCGTCGTCCAGGCCGTCGCTGACCTTGCCGTGCCCGAGCAGCACGGGAGCGTGGTCGGCGAGCATCTCCTCGTTGTCGACGAACCCGCCGGTGGTCAGCACCACTCCCCTGCGGGCGCGGTAGGTCACCTCCTCGCCGTACCGGCGGGCCACGACCCCGGTGACCCGGCCGTCGCCGTCGACCACGAGGTTGGTGGCGCGGGTGTCGGCGTGGCAGGCGGCTCCGGCCGCCCGCGCCGCCTCCACCAGCGTGTCCATCAGCAGCCGGCCGCCCCAGCTCTCGACGGCGGGGCGGTGGCCGCGCGGCACCGGCCGCGCGACGGTGTTGTACGGCCAGGCGTTCTCCCCGAGCCACATCAGGCCGTCGGTCGTCGGGGGCATCCAGCTCGGCGCGTCGAAGAACGACTCGTTGAACGGCACGCCCCTGGCCCGGAACCACTCGAAGTGCTCGACGCTGCCCTCGCAGTAGAGCCGCAGCTTCTCCTCGTCGGCGTGCGGGCCGAGCGCCGCCGCGAGGTAGGCGAACATGTTGTCCGGGTCGTCCTCGAAGCCGCAGGCCCGCTGCACGGAGGTGCCGCCGCCGAGGTACAGCTCGCCGCCGGACATCGCGGACGAGCCGCCCGGCCCGCCCGCGCGCTCCAGCACCAGCACGTCCGCGCCCGCCGCGGCGGCCTCGTACGCGGCGCCCGCGCCGGCGCAGCCGAAGCCGACGACGAGCACGTCGCACTCGTGGTCGAACGCGGCGACGGAGGCCGCGGGAACGGGCTCGACCGACGGCCGGGGAGTCATCGGCGGCTCACTCACTTCTTCGGCACGAAGGTGGCCAGCGGCTCGGAGCCCGACCAGTCGTGACCCCAGTAGCTGTCGGCGGTGATCTCCTCGGCCGTGTAGTACGTCTCGTCGACGAGCATGCCCTCGGTGCCGTACTCGATGTCCCAGCCGCCGGGGGCACGGACGTAGAAGGAGACCATCTTGTCGTTGGTGTGCCGGCCGAGCGTGGAGGAGATCGAGAAGCCCGACGTGCGCACCCGGTCGAGCGCCATGCCCACCGCGTCGAGGCTGTCCACCTCGACCATCAGGTGCACCAGGCCGGGGTCGCCGGCGTACCCGGCGGGGCAGACCGCGAGGCTGTGGTGGCGCTGGTTGACGCCCATGAAGCGCACCCGGCGGTACGGCGGCTTCCCGCCGCCCATCTTGATGGCGCCCCGGGGCAGGAAACCGAGCACCTCGGTGTAGAAGGAGACGGTCTCGTCCATCGCGGTGGTCGGCACCACGACGTGGCCCATCCCCTGCGCGCCGGTCACGAAGCGCTGGCCCAGGCCGGTCACGACCGGGCTGTGGTCGAGCACGGGGCCGAAGAAGACCTCGACGGGAACGCCCGCGGGGTCGGTGAAGGCGATGACCGCCTCGGCGTCGCGCTCGGCGGACTCCTCCTCCGACAGCACCTTCACCGGCGTGCCGGACGCCTCGACGGCCCGGCCGACGGCGGCGAGCGCGAACTGGTCGCGCACCTCCCAGCCGACCGCGAGCACCCGGTCGGTGTCGCCGGGCAGCACGATGAGGCGCGCACGGCGCTCGTCCATGCGCAGGTACAGACCGTCCGGGACCGGCCCGGACCCCTCGGCGAAGCCGAGCCCGTCGATGAGGAGTTCGCGCCAGCGCCCGATGTCACGCGTCTGGACCTTGAGGTAGCCGAGTCCTCGGATCTGCGTCACTTGTGCTCAATCCAATCTGCCGGTCGGGGGGCCGAGCGTCGATCCCCACCGTGACAGACCCCGCGCCCGGCCGCCCCCGCCCTCCCGCTGAGTGAGAGTCCCCGGCGGGCGCGCGGCCGTACGGCCGTCGCTTCCTCGGCCGGGTCATCTGGACCCCCAGGCTCGTCCGGGACCTCGACCTGACGAGCTGACCGGACGTCCCACTGATCGGAAGCGGCCCGGCTCGCGGCGGCGCGGGCGGCTAACCTCTCCGCGTTTCCGGCGTGGGAAGGGCGGGCACATGGGCGACGGGCGGCTGGCCGGGCGGACGGCCATCATCACGGGCGCGGGCGACGGGATCGGCAGGGGCGTGGCCCGCCGCTTCGCCGCCGAGGGCGCGAAGGTGCTGGTGGCGGAGATCGACGAGGAGACCGGCACGCGGACCGCCCGGGAACTGGCCGCCGAGTTCGGGGCCGACGCCAGGTTCGTCCGCACCGACGTCACCGACCGGGCCCAGGTCGAGGCGATGGTCGAGGCCGCCGCCGAGGCGTGGGGACGGATCGACGTCCTGGTCAACAACGCCTGGGGCAGCGTAGGGCCGATGGGCCGGGTGGAGCACAAGACCGACGAGCAACTCGACCGTGGCTTCGCCATGGGCTACTACGGCCCGTTCTGGGCGATGCGTGCCGCGTTCCCGCACATGAAGCGGCAGGGCTGGGGCCGGGTCGTCAACATGTGCTCGCTGAACGGCGTCAACGCCCACATGGGCACGCTGGAGTACAACTCCGCCAAGGAGGCGCTGCGCACGCTCACCCGTACGGCGGCCCGGGAGTGGGCGCCGACCGGCGTGGTGGTGAACGCGGTCTGCCCGGGCGCGAAGAGCGCTGCCTTCGCCCGCAGGATGGCCGAGAACCCCGAGCTCGAGGCGGCGGCCGGCCGGTCCAACCCGATGGGCCGGATGGGCGACCCCGAGCGGGACATCGCTCCGGTCGTGCTGTTCCTGGCCGGCGAGGACGCCCGCTACCTGACCGGCAACACGCTGTTCGTGGACGGCGGCGCGCACATCAACGGCGTGGTGTGGGCGCCCGACCTCGACGCCCCCTGAAACCCGCGGGCGTGCCCGCTCCGCACCGGTGGGCGGTGGCGGAGCGGGCGCGCCGGCGTCAGCGGGCCTCGTGGCGCCGCTGGCAGGCGATGCAGTAACGGGCCATGGGCCGGATCTTCAGCCGGCCGAACGGGATGACCGCGGTGCAGTCGGCGCACCGGCCGTAGCTTCCCTCCTCGATCCGCTCCAGCGCCTTGCGCAGCTCGGCGACCGCCCGCTCGGTGGCGGCGACGTCGGCGAGCAGGGCGAGCCTGGCAGTGTCGTCGTTGCCGCCGTCGACGGCGGCCCGCAGGTCGCTCAGCTGCAGCTCACGCCACTGGAGCTGCTCCTCCAGGTCGGCGCGCATCGCCTGCGTCTGCGGCTCGCTGATGGCGGTGAACTCGTCACTGGTGGTCATCGTCGACGTCCTTTCGTGCGATGGCAGAGGTGCCGGGAGTGCGGTGCTCGACCGTGGACAGCAGGCAGGCCAGCCCTCTGACGGTCGCGTTGGCGGGATCGGCCGCGGGACTGACGGTGATCCGCAGCTCCGCGCAGAGCTTGCGGGCCAGCTCGGGGTCGCGGGCGCCGCCGCCCGTGATCAGCAGGCCCTGTTGCCGGGCGGTCGCCCGCAGGGCGGCGGGAACGCGCGCGATCAGGTCGGCGACCATCGCCACGACCCGTTCCCGCGCGTACGGCGGGCAGCCGGTGCCCTCGGCCGGGTCGCCCGCGGCGACCTGTACGGCGCCCGCGTCGGCGATCTCGCCGGCGCGGATGACGACGGCCTCGGCGATTCCCGCCCCCGCGTCGAGCAGGAGCCGGGGCCTCGGGTCGGCGATGTCCACGCCGCAGCCGACCGCCGCGGCCAGCGGCTCCTCGACGATCCTCACCCGGCAGCGGGCGGCGCTGCTGACCGCCGCGTGCGCCGCTCGCCGGTCCAGCCGGGAGGCCGCGACGGGCACGCCGAGCAGGACGAGGTCGAGGGGCGGGTGCCGCTCGGTCACGGCGTCGCTCAGCGCCGTGCGGACCAGCCGGGCGCAACCCGGCATGTCGGCGACCATGCCGTGCCGCACGGGCCACTGGCGGGCCGTCCCCGGACCGCCGCACGCCGAGGGCCGTTCCTTGATCGCCGTGCTGCCGGACAGCATCAGCCGGGTCCGCGCGGTGCCGAGGTCGAGGGCCAGGGCCGCTCCCCCGCCCCTCCTCCCGTTGACACCCGTCATGCCGGTCATCACCGTCATGCCGTCATCCGGGTTTCACCGGCGCAGGAGGCGCACTGCTGCACGTGCGGCGCGAGCCGGAGCCGGTCGAGCGGCAGGAACGCCTCGCATCGGACACAGGTGCCGTAGAGGCCCCGATCCATCCGCTCCAGCGCCGCCTCGATCGCGGCGACGTCGAGACACGCCTGCCGTACGCGCGCGGCGGACGGCGCCACGTCGCACGCGTCGTGCAGATCGCACAACCGGGCCAGCTCGGCCCGGGCGGCGTGGAGCCGCTCCTCGAGCAGCATGCGCAGCTCGGACAGCTGCGCGGTGTACCGCCGGCACTCCTCCATGAGGAGGCCCGGCGACCTGATCTCTGCCATAAGCGGCATCACTCCAGGTGAGGGATGAGGTCGGCGCGCGAGCACGCGCGCCATCGACGCACCGGTGCCGGTGCGCGAGACGAGTACGCGGGTGGGCCCGCGTGATGGTGGTCAAGGGCAAGGCGGCCCCGCGAAACCGGAGCGCGCGACGACCGCCCGCCTGGGCGGCCGAGGCGGGACGGCAGAGTGCGGGTGCGCCAAAGCGAGCACCGGGTCACCGGTCGCGTCGCCGGCCGCCTGACGCGCCGGGCCGGCGTGGCCGGGGACGGGTCAGGCGCGCGACGACGAGAACCGGGACGGTGCCGCGGTTCCGGCGCGCCCCGAGCGAGCTCGCGTCACAGGGCCTGTGGTGGGCTGCGCGAGCCGGCGGTGCGGTGCCCGGTCTGTTGGGGGCTGAGGACGATGTCCTCGTGGTGCCGGGCGTGCACCGATGCGGAGACGGGAGCCGCCGGTGCGGCCGCCGCGGTGCGCGGCCGGAACGGGAACGGCAGATGCTCGGGACCGGCGGCGCCCGTGGGCAGGGTCGCCGACTGCGGCGTCCACGCCCCCGGGGTCCACACCTCGGCGGCGGCCTGCGGTGCGCGCTGGGCGGGATCGCCGCCGTACCAGGCGGGCGTGGATGCGACCAGCGCGAGGGCAAGCATCAGCAGGCCCACCACCAACGTGAAGGCGGTGGACCCGCACGTGCCACGTCGTGAGGTCGCCATGAGACCGACCATAACCCACCTTCGCGAAACGGTCATCTGCGTTTCCCGTTGCCCGTTTCTCCCGATCTGCCCGGGCCCGATTTCCGCCATTCGTTGTGCGTACCCGTTCTCGGAAACCATTCCCGTCCGCCCGGGTGCGTTTTCCGTTTCCCCCGGCTCCCCTTCTCACCCGCGCCGGATGCGGCACCCGCGCGCGGAAGTCGCTACGGTGGCCGGAAGACCGGGCCTTCGTGAGGGAGGGCCGAGCCGTGCCGGAGGGAGGGAAGGCTCGTGCGACGCAGGCTGACCGCCGTGCTGCTGCTCCTGCTGCACGCGATCTTCCTGACCGCCGGCGGAGTGCCCGCGTCCGCATCCGCGTCCGCGTGGGAGGCGCCACAACGCGCCGCGGGCCTCCAAACAGCGGGCCTTCACACCGCAGCCCTTCACGCCGCAGCCCTTCACACCGCGGGCTCCCACCTCGCCGTACGTCAGGCGGCCCGCGCCTGGTCTCCGGCGCGTGACGGCGCCCGGCTCACCGACACGCGGAACTGCCCTCCGGCGCACGCCACGCGGCCGGCCCAGGGCGACCCGCCCCGGGTCCAGGCGGGCGCGGGCGGCCCCGGCGCGTCCGGCGGTCCGGTCGTGCTGCCCAACCCGGCGACGCCGCGCGGCGGCACCCGGGTCACCCGGGCCGGGCCGCACCACGACGGCCCGCCCGCACAGTGCCCGCGCCGGGCCGCCTCGGCGCGCGCTCCTCCCTCCACGGCGTACTGAGACCTTTCCCACTCGTACGCCTGTGGAGGCTTCATGTCCCGTGCGCCCCTGTGGCGCGCGGTGGCGGCGCTCGCCGTCATCGCGACCTCACTGCTGCTCGCCCTCACCATGGCCCCGCGTCTCGGTCTCGACCTGCGCGGCGGCACCCAGCTCGTCTTCGAGACGAAGGACTCTTCCACGGTCAAGGCGGACGCCGACGCCACCGACCGTGCCCTCGACGTGCTCCGGCGCAGGGCGGACGCCCTCGGAGTCGTCGACCCCACCCTGGTCCGCTCCGGCGAAAGGCGGATCATCGTCGAACTGCCCGGCGTGCTCGACCCGCGCGAGGCCGCCGCGGTCATCGGCAAGACCGCTCAGCTCAACTTCCATCCGGTGCTCGGTCCCGCCGAGGACGGCGACAAGGACGCGGTCGCCGACGAGAGCGGCCAGAAGCTGAAGCTCGGCCCGGTCGCCCTCAGCGGGGCCGGCGTCACCGACGCCGCCGCGCGCAGCGACCCCCAGATGGGGCCCGGCTGGTTCGTCACGATCGACTTCAAGGAGCCCGGCCCCTGGCGGGAGCTGACCGGGAAGGCGGCCTGCGCTCCGGTCGGCGACCACAAGCGCCGCGTCGCCATCGTCCTCGACAACGAGATCATCTCCTCGCCGCAGGTGGCCGACTCGGTGGCCTGCGACGCGGGGATCTCCGGCGGCACCACGCAGATCACCGGGTCGTTCACGCCCGAGGAGGCGCAGAACCTCGCGGTGCTGATCAAGGGCGGCTCGCTCCCGGTGCCGCTGGAGGTGGTCGAGCAGCGGACGGTCGGCCCGACCCTCGGCGCCGACGCCATCGCGGCGAGCGCCAAGGCCGGCGTCGTCGGGGTGATCCTGACCGCGGTGTTCATCGGCGTCGTCTACCGGCTGGTGGGCGTGCTGGCCGCGGTCGCGCTCGCCTGCTACGGCCTGATCTCGTACGCCGGGCTCGTGGCCATGGGAGCCACGCTCACGCTGCCCGGCCTGGCCGGGTTCGTCCTCGCGATCGGCATGGCGGTGGACGCCAACGTGCTGGTCTTCGAACGGGCCAGGGAGGAGTACGGCGAGGCGCCCCGCCGGGGCCTCAAGGCGGCCCTCGACCGGGGCTTCAAGAACGCCTGGAGCGCGATCGCCGACTCCAACATCACCACCCTGCTCGCCGCGGGGCTGCTGTTCTGGCTCGCCTCCGGGCCCGTGAAGGGCTTCGGCGTGACGCTGGCCATCGGCGTGCTCGCCTCGCTGATCTCGGCGATGCTGATCACCCGGGTGCTCGCCGCCGCCCTGATCGGCAGGATCGGCCCCCGGGCCTCCGGCATCGGCTCGATCGGCCGGGTCAGGACCTGGCTGACCCGGCGCGACCCCGACCTGATGCGCGGCAGGCGGCTGTGGCTCGGCGTCGCGGCCGGACTGCTCGTGCTCGCGGGAGCCGGACTGGTCACCCGCGGGCTGAACTACGGCGTCGAGTTCACCGGCGGCCGGATCGTCGAGTTCGGCACGAGCAGGCCCGTCGACGTCACGGCGGCGAGACAGGCGGTGGCGGACGCCGGGTTCCCCTCGGCCGTCGTGCAGCGATCGGACGACGCGATCTCGGTGCGCACCGGGCAGATCAGCGCCGACGACGTGGTCCGCATGGAGGAGGCGCTGGACCGGCGCGTGGGCGAGGTCACCAAGCAGCGTGACGAGCTCATCGGGCCGAGCCTCGGCGAGGAGTTGCGCCGCAACGCGCTCATCGCGCTCGCCGTCGCGCTCGCCGCGCAGCTCGTCTACCTGGCGTTCCGGTTCCGGTGGACGTTCGGCACGGCGGCCGTGGCGGCGCTGTTCGTGGACGCGGCCGTCGTCGTCGGAGCGTTCGCCTGGATGGGCAAGCCGATCGACGGGGTGTTCCTGGCCGCGATGCTCACGATCATCGGCTATTCGGTCAACGACAAGGTCGTGCTGTTCGACCGGGTGCGCGAGCTGTGGCCGGTGCGGCGCGGGGAACCGTTCGGCCGCGTGGTGAACAGCGCGATCCTGCAGACCGTGCCGCGCACGGTCAACACCGGGCTCGGGGCGCTGTTCATCCTGGCGGCGCTGGCGGTGTTCGGCGGCGACTCGCTGCGCGACTTCGCCGTCGCCCTGCTGATCGGCATCATCGTGGGGACGCTGTCGTCGTCGTTCGTTGCCGGGCCGGCGGCGATCGCGCTGGAAAGGCGCAACTCGCAGCCGCCGCCGGCTCCCGCCGCCCCGCGTGCCAGGCCCGTGCGGCGCGACGGCTCCGGCGCCGTGGTCTGACCGATCTGATCGGCCGGCCTGGTCTGATCGGCCGGCCTGGGCCCCGGGGCGGGACTGCCCGCCCCGGGGTCCGTACGGCTACGGACGGCCGAGCGCGCGCAACTGGAGGGGCGTCAGTGCGGAGACGTTCTGATCGATGGGCGAGTCGGTGTACTGGTGGATCGCCCAGGACTTCCAGTCGGCGGGCGGCGTGATGTCGCCCGGGGCCTTGCTGTAGTGGGCCACCCACAGCGGGTACTGGCCGAGGCCGTGGCCGTACTCGTTGGCGAAGTTCCAGCCGCTGTAGAACATCGGCTTGGTCCCGGTCTTGGCCGTCACGTACTCCAGCCAGGTCTTGGCCCACTGGTTGACGTGCTCGACGGACTCGCCGTCGGTGGTCTCCAGGTCGAGCACCAGGATGTCGCCGGGCTTGCTCGGCTGCGCGTTCACCACCTCGAGGAAGTGGTCGGCCTCGGCGATGGGGTCATTGGAGGGATGGCCGTAGTGGTAGACGCCGCGGACAATGCCCTTCTTCTCCAGCTCCCGCCAGTGGCGGGGGAAGGACGAGTCGGTCCACGAGGTCCCCTCGGTGGCCTTGATGAAGCCGAACTGCGCGCGGCTGTTCATCCAGTCGTGGTCGGCCTCGTAGCCGGAGACGTCCTGGCCGTACGTGTGCGGGTTCGCGTAGGCCGGGGCGGGCAGGACGACGGCCGCAGTGACGGTGGCCGTGGCGGCCGAGACCGCGAGGGTCGCCGCCGCGAGGGCGGAGCGCAGGCGCCGGCGGAAGGGCCGGCTCCCGAGGGAGAGCCGATGGCTGGACATGACGGGGTTGACTCCTTGCTTCCATGCCGCCTACCGGGTTAGCTGACGGGTTCGGGCAGGAAGTGCCCTACGGGCGCATCTGGGGGGCCTACGCGCCGATTCACCCCGAAGAGAGTGGGTCCCCGGCTCCACGTGACGCGGATTCGGCGGCCGCGCGATGATCGCGCGGTCCGGGCAACGACACGGCAAGGGGATAGGACGGCGGAATTCGCTCCGTACCCATGCCGTGTGCACTAAAGGTACACACACGACAAGAATGGTGTAAACAGGACAAAACATGTCTTTACCTGGCCCGATACCACCTCGGGCCGCCACCGCCAGGCAAGTAAGGGCTGCGATTACCAACGGTAAGTGTTCGTCGCGTCACAATCTGTGAAAGAGTCCGTCCTCGGAGGGATTCACTTGGGGGTCTGCGTCACTTCGGTAGGGCGGGTGGGGTGAGAGGCATCCCTCATCACGTCGCCTGTGTCATGGACGGGAACGGCCGGTGGGCCGCACAGCGGTCGCTGCCCCGCACCGCGGGGCATCGGGCGGCCGAGGCCGCTGTGATCGACGTCATCGAGGCGGCCCATACGGCCGGCGTCGAGTGGCTGAGCCTGTACGCCTTCTCCACGGAGAACTGGCGGCGGCCGGCCGCCGAGGTCGACGTCCTGCTCCGACTGGTGCGGCGCGCCATCCGGAAACACGCCCTGGCACTGCACACACGCGGGATCCGCTGCCGGTTCCTCGGGGTCACCGACTCGCGGATCCCGCCCGCGCTGGCCAGGGACATCGCCGACCTGATGGCGCTGACCCGCGACAACCGGCGGATGACGTTGACGGTGGCGTTCGATCACGGCGGTCGCCGCGACATCGTCGAGGCCGCCCGGTCGCTGATCCGCGACGGGGTGCCGCCCGAGCAGGTCACCGAGGAGAGTTTCGCCCGCCGTCTGCCCCACCCCGACATGCCGGAGGTGGACCTGGTCATCCGCACCTCCGGTGAACAGCGGATCTCCAACTTCATGCTCTGGCAGGTGGCCTACGCCGAATGGGTCTTTCCCCGGGTGCTGTGGCCCGACTTCCGGGCCGAGCACTTCTGGGAATGCCTGGAGGTCTACCGACGGCGCGACCGCCGGTTCGGCGGCGTACAGGCACCGGCTCCTACAGGAAAGGGATGTCGATGAGCGACGCAGCAGCAGCCGGAACCGACGCCGATCCGCTCGGCCCGGGATCGATGCTCCACCGGTTGACCCGGCAGACACGCTGGGGGCTGGTGGCGACCCGGGCCATCGTCCTGGAGGCGGCGCACCCGCAGATCGGCGCCGCGCTGATCACCAACTCGACCTTCGTCGCGCACCCGTGGCGACGGCTGCGCAACACGGTGCTCAGCTCACAGCGGATGGTCGACCCCGACGCGCGGGTCCGGCAGCGGGAAGCAGCCCGGCTCAACCGCCTGCACGCCCGCATCACCGGCACCGATGCCGAGGGCCGCCCGTTCAACGCCGCGGATTCCGAGGCGCGCGCCTGGGTGGTGGCGACGCTCTTCGAGTCCACGGTCACGATGTGCCGGCTGAGCGGCGAGTCCGTCGACGGCCCCACCTTGGACCGGCTGTACGCCGAGTTCCAGTCGTTCCTCGCCCTGATGGACCCCTACGGGGGCAAGCTTCCGCCCACAGTCCGGGAGTTCTGGCGCTACTACGCGTCCGTGGTGGAGGATCGGCTGGAGAACACCGAAGCGGTCCACGTCATCCTCGACCGCCTGTTCGCGCAGGTGCCCGCTCCCCCGCTGCTCCGCGACCGGCCGGCCGTGTGGGCGGCGGGCAGGGCGCTCGCCGGTCCCGCGGCCACCGCGATCATCGTGGCGTCGCTGCCCGAGTCGCTCCGCGCACGCCTGGGGCTCGCCGAGTTGCCGGGCACGCGCACGCTGATGCACGCCGCCTACCTGTCCACCCGGCTCGCGACCCGGGTGCTGCCGGAGGCGTGGACGCGGCTCGACACGGTCATGACCATGCTCGACCCGGCGTACGCCCCGCAGCGAAACGGCGACGCGCCGGCCGGACCGCCCGTGCTGGAAGGGCTCCGCCGTGGCGCGGCGAAGGCGGGGGCGCTCCTGCGCCTCCTCACGCCCGATCCGGAGACGGCGGCCGCGGGCGACTCGACGGTGCGCTCCGCCTCGCGATTCTTTTCCGAGGTCCTGGACCAGACCGGCGACGGCCACCTCGACTGGCCCGACCTCGCCGCGATGGCCCGGGAGATCGCCACCCGTCTCGACCTGGACGCCCAGGACGAGGACCGCTTGTTCTCCGCCTTCGCCGACTGGTGGCGCGAGCTGCAGAAAGAACTGGACACCGACGGCGACGGCCGCATCACCGGCCATGAGTACGCCGCGGCCACCGCCGCCATGGCCGGCTCCGCCCTCATCAGGATCGCCGAGGTCCTGTTCGACGTCACCGACACGGACGACGACCAGGTCATCGACGCGCGGGAGTACCAGGCTCTCTTCCGCACGGCGTTCGACCACGACCCGGGCGGCGGCGACGCCGGCGAGCGACTGACCCGGGGCGAGTTCGTCCGCCGGTTCCTGGGCTTCATGGCGGGCCGCCGCCACTCCGGCGTGTACGACCAGATGTTCGCCCAGTCCTGACGGCATCGCCTCCGGCCCGCTCGCCGGCGCACGCCGGGTCAGGCACTAGATCATCGAGCGCATCGGCCCGTGCGGCGGCTCGATGCCGAGCTGCGTCAGCGCGGAGACGTGGAAGACCGAGCCGGGCACGTGGATCGCGTGGGCCAGCCCGACGTGGGCGTCCCGCCAGAAGCGCTGGATCGGGTTGTCCACGCGCATCGCGTTGCCGCCCGACCGCGCCACGATCTCGTCCATCGCCCGCACCGCGCGCCAGGCCGCCTGGACCTGGGTGCGGCGGCCCACGGCCCGCTCGTCGAAGGTCACCTCGCGGCCGGAGGCCACGATGTCGTACATCCGTGAGGCGTTGTCGAGCAGGGCCGCCCGCGCCGCCGCGATCTCGGCCGCCGCCTCGCTGATCGCGTACAGGACGTAGGGGTCGTCCTTGATCCTGGTGCCGGTGATCTGCACGCGGCCCTTCTGGTACGCCATGTGCTGCGCGAGCGCGCCCTCGGCGATCCCGATGACCGAGGCGGTGATCCCGAGCGGGAACGCCGCGGAGAACGGCAGGTGGTACAGCGGGTTGGTCAGCCCCGCCTCCTTGGCCTGGCTGCCGTCCACGACCTTGTTGTACGGGATGACCCGGTAGTCGGGGACGAACGCGTCCTTGACGATGACGTCCTTGCTGCCGGTGCCGCGCAGGCCGACGACGTTCCAGGAGTCCTCGACGATCTCGTAGTCGGACCTGGGCAGGATGAGGTGCAGCGAGGTCGGCGGCTGGGCCATCTTGCCCTCGGCGTCGCCGAGCATGCCGCCGAGGAAGATCCAGTCGCAGTGGTCGGTGCCCGAGGAGAACTGCCAGCGGCCGTTGAAGATGTAGCCGCCGTCGACCGGCCGGGCGATGCCCATCGGCGCGTACGGCGAGGCGATCCACGTGTCCTGGTTATCGCCCCAGATCTCCTGCTGGACGCGGGGGTCGGCGAACGCCATCTCCCAGGGGTGCACGCCCACGACGCCCGCCACCCAGCCGGTCGATCCGTCGAGACTGGCCAGCTTCATGATCGTCTCGGCGTAGTCGCGCGGGTGGAACTCGAAGCCGCCGTGGGTCTTCGGCTGGAGCATCCGGATGACGCCCGCCTCCCGCAGCACCTTGGCCGCTTGGTCGTCCAGCCGGCACAGCGCCTCGTTGGAGGGGGCGAGCGCGCTGATCTCGTCGGCCCGCTGTGTGATCGCTTCGAGTACCGGGTTGGCCATGGCTTTTCTCACTTCTTCGCCGCGAGGGCGACTGCGATTTCGATGAGCTGGTCTTCCTGTCCGCCGATGAGCTTGCGGCGGCCGGCCTCCATGAGGATCTCGGCGCCGGACACGCCGTACTTCCTCGCCTGTCGGTCGGCGTGCTTGAGGAAGCTGGAGTAGACGCCCGCGTAGCCCATGGTCAGGGTCAGCCGGTCGAGCAGGCACTCGCCGTCCATGATCGGACGGACCACGTCCTCGGCGGCGTCGATGATCTTGAGGGTGTCGATGCCGGTGCGGATGCCGAGCTTGTCGGTGACGGCGGCGAAGGCCTCCAGCGGCGTGTTGCCGGCGCCGGCGCCGAACCGCCGCACCGAGCCGTCGATCTGCTTCGCCCCGGCCCGTACGGCGAGGATCGAGTTGGCCACCCCGAGCCCGAGGTTCTCGTGGCCGTGGAAGCCGACCTGGGCGTCGTCCCCCAGCTCGGCCACGAGCGCGGCGATCCGGTCGCTCGTCTGCTCCATGATCAGCGCCCCGGCCGAGTCGACGACGTACACGCACTGGCAGCCGGCGTCGGCCATGATCCGGGCCTGCTCGGCCAGGACCTCCGGCGGCCGGCTGTGCGACATCATCAGGAACCCGACCGTCTCCAGGCCGAGCTCCCTGGCCAGGCCGAAGTGCTGGATCGAGACGTCGGCCTCGGTGCAGTGGGTGGCGATCCTGCAGATGCTCGCGCCGTTGTCGGCGGCCTCGCGGATGTCGTCCTTGACGCCGACGCCGGGCAGCATCAGGAACGCGATCTTCGCACGCTTGGCGGTGGCCACCGCAGCCTTGATCAGCTCCTGCTCGGGGGTGTGGCTGAATCCGTAGTTGAACGACGAGCCGCCGAGGCCGTCGCCGTGCGTCACCTCGATGACCGGCACGCCCGCGTCGTCCAGCGCGGCCACGATCGACCGTACGTGCTCGACGGTGAACTGGTGCTGCTTGGCGTGCGAGCCGTCCCGCAGACACGAGTCGGTGACCCTGATGTCGAGGTCGGCGCTGTAGGGCATGGTCATCTCCTTATGCGTGGATGCGCTGCGCGAAGCCCTCGCCGACCTTGGTGGCGGCGGCCGTCATGATGTCGAGGTTGCCGGAGTAGGGCGGCAGGAAGTCGCCCGCGCCCTCGACCTCGACGAACACGGCGACGCGGGCGAGCCCGCCGCTGACGGCCGTCGGGTCGTCGAATTGGGGCTCGGTCCGCAGCCGGTATCCGGGCACGTACGACGCGACCTCGGCGGCGACCTCCTTGATCGAGGCCGCGACGGCGTTCCGGTCGGCGTCGACGGGGATCGAGCAGAAGATCGTGTCCTGCATGAGCATCGGCGGCTCGGCCGGGTTGAGGATGATGATCGCCTTGCCCTTCGCGGCGCCGCCGATCGTCTCGATGCCGCGCGCGGTCGTCTTGGTGAACTCGTCGATGTTGGCGCGGGTGCCGGGACCGGCCGACGGAGAGGCCACGCTGGCCACGATCTCCGCGTACGCGACCTCGGTGACCCGCGAGACGGCGTGGACGATCGGGATCGTCGCCTGGCCGCCGCAGGTGATCAGGCTGACGTTGGGGGCGTCGAGGTGGGCGCCGAGGTTGACGGCGGGCACCACGGCGGGCCCGAGCGCGGCGGGGGTCAGGTCGACCGCCTGGATGCCCAGCTCGCGGTATTTCTGCGCGTTCTCCCTGTGCACGTACGCCGAGGTCGCCTCGAAGACGATGTCGGGCCGTTCGTCCTGCGCCAGGAGCCAGTCCACGCCCTCGGCCGAGGTGATCAGCCCCTTGTCGGCGGCCCGCTTCAGCCCGGGGCTGTCGGGGTCGACGCCGATCATCCAGCGCGGCTCGATGTGCGCCGAGCGCAGCAGCTTGTACATCAGGTCGGTACCGATGTTGCCCGAGCCGACGATCGCGGCGGTCGCCTTACTCATGGAAGTCCTCTTATTCGAAGCGAGCGGACACGGAGCCGAGCCCGGCGAACTCGGCGCGGAAGACGTCGCCGGGGCGCACGTCCACGGCCCTGGTGCAGGACCCGGGGAGGATGACGTGCCCGGCCTCGAGCTTGACCCCGAACGAGGCGACCTTCCTGGCCAGCCAGGCCACGGCGGTGGTGGGGTTCCCGAGCACCGCGCTCGTGTTGCCCCGGGCGATCTCCGTGTCCCCGGAATACAGCACGGCCTCGATGTCGGCCAGGTCCATCCCCTTCGGGTTGACCCGGGCGTCGCCGAGGATCACCCCGGCGGAGGACGCGTTGTCGGCGATGGTGTCGGCCAGGCGGATCCGCCAGTCCCTGATGCGGCTGTCGATCAGCTCGATGCTCGGCACGACGTACTCGGTCGCGGCGAGCACGTCCTCCTCGGTGCAGCCCTCGCCGGGCAGGCTCGCCCCGAGCACGTAGCCGATCTCGACCTCGATGCGGGGGTAGCAGTAGCGTCCCGCCTTAATCGGCTCGTCCTGCGACAGCACCATCTCGTCGAGCAGGTGGCCGTAGTCGGGCTCGTCCACGCCCATCATGCGCTGCATCACCGGGGAGGACAGCCCCACCTTGTGCCCGTACACGCGGGCTCCGGCCGCCAGACGCCCGCGGATGTTCGCGAGCTGGATCTCGTAGGCGTCCACCACGTCGATGTCCGGGTAGGTGTCGGTCAGCGGCTCGATCGGCGCCCGGTCCCGCTCGGCCGCCCGCAGCCGCCCGGCCGCGTCCGCCCGCAGCGCCTCGTCCAGCATCGGGGTCCTCCCTCGTTTCCTACTGATGGTCAAAGGGTCGCGTCACGGCCGCCGCGCCGCCCGTCCGTCTCCCGCTGAGTGGGAGCGGTGGGGCTCTGCCCGAGGTCAGCCGTCGTAGGTGACCTTGAGCCGGTCGCTCAGCGGGATCGCCTGGCAGGCCAGGATCAGGCCGTCGGCGAGGTCCTGCCGGTCGAGCACCGTGTTGTGCTCCAGCTCGACCTCGCCCTCCAGCAGCACGCACGCGCACGCGCTGCACGAGCCCTCGCGGCAGGAGTACGGCGCGTCCAGGCCGGCCTGCAGCAGCACGTCGAGCAGCTTGTTGCCTCGCGGCCAGGCCAGGGTCCGCGTCTCGCCGTCGAGTTCGACCTCGACCGTGCCGGCCGGGCCCGCCGAGTCGAGCACCACCTCGGTCTCCGCGAACGGGTCGGTGGTCAGCGACTCGAACTTCTCGACGTGGACGCGCTCGCGCGGCGTGCCGTGCCGGGTCAGGACGTCCACGGCCAGGTCCATGAACGGCCCGGGGCCGCACACGAACGCCTCCCGCCCGGCGTACGGCCGGGTCAGACCGGCCAGGCCCGCCGCGGTCGGCAGGCCCTGCACCGACTCCAGCCAGTGGATCACCGTCAGCCGGTCGCCGTGCTCGGCGGCCAGCGCGACCAGCTCGTCCCGGAAGATCACCGAGCTCTCGTCCCGGTTGGCGTAGACGAGCACGACCGAGCCGGTCCCGCCGCGCAGGCACGACTTGAGTATCGACATCACCGGCGTGACGCCGCTGCCGCCCGCGAGCAGCAGCAGGTCCTCGTCGAGCGAGGCGGGGGTGAACAGCCCCGAGGGCCGCAGCACCTCCAGCACGTCGCCCTCAGCGACGTTGTCGCAGATCCAGTTCGACCCGTAGCCGCCCAGAGTGCGCTTCACCGTCACCTTGAGCTTGTCGTCGCAGAGGGGCGAACTGCTGAGCGAGTAGCAGCGCGCCACGCCCTCGGGCCGCGTGGTGGGCACCCGGATCGTCAGGAACTGGCCGGGTTTGTAGGTGAGCCTGGCCGCGTCTCCCCCGGCGGGTTCCAGCACGAGCGAATGGGCGTCGGCGGTTTCGCGGATCACCTCCACCACCCGCACCCTGAGCGGGCCCGGCTGCGTCGTCTCTCCCGCGGTCGTCTCTGCCACCGCGGTCACGTCCTGGCCGTGCTCGTCGTACGCGCCCGCAGGGCCGCGTGCCGTGCGGCGATGTAGCCGAAGACGATGGACGGGCCGATCGTGGCCCCCGGGCCCGCGTACTCGTTGCCCATCACCGACGCCGAGGTGTTGCCCGTGGCGTACAGGCCCTCGATGGGCGCGCCGTCGGCCCGCAGCACCCGGCTGTGCTCGTCGCACACCAGGCCGCCCTTGGTGCCGAGGTCGCCGACCTCGAGCCGGAACGCGTAGTAGGGCGCCTTGTCGATCACGTCGATGTTGGGGTTCTTCAGCGTGGGGTCGCCGTAGTAGCGGTCGTAGGCGCTGTCGCCGCGGCCGAAGTCCAGGTCCTTGCCCGCGCGGGCGAAGCCGTTGAAGCGCTCGACGGTCTCGGCCAGCGCGTCCGCCGGGACGCCGATCTTCTCCGCCAGTTCGGCGATCGTGGCGGCCCGGAACGCGATGCCCTGCTCGTAGAACTCCTGGGGAATCGGCATGCCCGGCAGGATCTGGGCGAACGGATAACGCGCCCGCGCCTTGGCGTCCATCACGAACCAGGCCGGGACGTGGCCGCCGGCCAGTTGCTCGTGCACGAAGTTCACGTACGGCGCGGACTCGTTGGTGAATCGACGCCCGTCCCGCGACACGATGACCGACGGCGGGATGCACCGCTCGGACACCAGCGGGATCGTCGCCCCGGCCGGATGCCGTACGGCCGGCATCCACCAGGCGTCGTCCATCAGGTCGAGGGCGGCGCCGACGCGCTCGCCGGCCAGGATGCCGTCGCCGGTGTTCTCCCTGGCGCCCATGCCGAAGTCGGGCTTGGCGCCCTCCGGCAGATACCTCTCACGCAACTGCGGGTTGTGGTCGAAGCCGCCGGTCGCGAGCAGCACGCCGTACCGGCCGCGGACCCGGATCGTCCTGCCCTCGCGCTGGGCCACGATGCCGGTGACCACACCGTTGTCGTCGGTGACGAGGTCCGTCATCGGGGTCTTCAGCCAGAGCGGGACGCCCGCGTCCTTGAGCGCCATCCGCAGCCGCGCGACCAGCGCGCGCCCGCCGGTGGCCATGTGACGACGGCGGATCACGTTCGACGACACCCGCCAGGCCGCGACGACCGAGGCCCAGCGGCCGCGCCAGGTGCGCTTGACCATGGCCAGGTCGTGATAGTCCTTCGCGGTGATCCACAGGCCGAGCGGGCCCTTCATGGTGTTCGGCCGCTGATACTTCTCGTCCTCGCCCAGCTTGCGGGTGTCGAACGGCAGGGCCTCGATCGACCGGCCGAGCGGCCGGCCGCCCTCGTACTCCGGGTGGTAGTCGGCGTAGCCCTTCACCCAGAAGAAGCGCATCCACGTGCTCTTTCCGAGCAGTTCCATCGCCGCCGGGCCGTTGTCGACGTACGCGTCGAGCCGGGCGGCGGGGACACGGCCCTCGGTGAGCAGGTCGAGGTAGCGGCGGATCGACTCGCGGCTGTCGTCGTGCCCCTTGGCCCGCAGGGTCGGGTTGTTGGGGATCCAGATCCCGCCGCCGGATATGCCGGTGCTGCCGCCGAACTTGGAACCCTTCTCGACCACGACGCACGACAGCCCGCTGTCGTGCGCGGTCAGCGCGGCGGCCATGCCTCCGCCGCCGCTGCCGACGACGACGAGGTCGAACTCCTCATCCCAGCCGGTCACCGTTCGTCCTTCCTGGTGAGGAAGGCCAGCACCACGCTCTCCCACGCGGCTTTCTGCTCGATCATCACCCAGTGGCCGCAGTTGGGGAACACGTGGACCTCGACCTCGGGGATCGTCCGCATCGGCAGGAGCGCCATGTCGACGGGGCTGACCCGGTCGTCGCGGCCCCAGGTGATCAGCGTCCTGGCCTTCAACTTGTGCAGCATCGCCCAGTAGGGCGGGGCGTCCGACTTCGCGGCTGCCTTCTGACCGGCGGCGAAGGCGGCCTTGCCGTACATCCGCCGCGCGGCGGCGAGCGTCTCCGGCTCGGTGGCCAGCGCCCAGCGCTCCTCGATCAGCTCCTCGGTGACGAGGGCCGGGTCGTACACCATGGAGTGCAGCCACTGGATGAGCCGCTCGCGGGTGGGCTCCTCGGTGAACTCCATCAGGAGCTTGATGCCCTCGCCCGGCGAGGGGCTGAAGACGTTGCGGCCGATGCCGCCGATTGTCACGAGGCGGCGGATCCGGTCGGGATGGGCGAGCGCCACCTGGGTGCCCACGATCCCGCCCATCGAATTGCCGATCACGTCGACCTGCTGGAGCCCGAGCCCGTCGAGGAAGCGGATCACCGCGCCGTTCGCCGCCAGCATCGGATGCTGGTCGGTCGGGTCGCTGACCCCGAATCCGGGGAACTCAAGCACCAGGCAGCGGAAATGCTCGGCGAACGTCGCCAGGTTGCCGCGATAGTTACGCCAGCCGGTCACCCCGGGTCCCGATCCGTGCAGAAGCAGCAGCGGCGGGCCCTGTCCGGCCTCGTGGTAGCGCAGCACGCCCTGGTCGGTCGCGAGTTCCCGCAGGGTCGACTCGTAGGTCAGCTCCGTCATCGTCCGTCCCGAATCGCAGGAGTGTCGGATTCCGTGACGCTAACTGGACAGACGCCGTGAACAGGGCGATCATCCCGATGAGCGAGACCGGGGCGGGCGGGCCCGGTGACCTGCTCGGACCGTGACGCCGCCCGTACGCGGCTTCCATTGACCGGGATCCCCGTGCGATCTGCCCGAGAGGGGGTTTGTAAGTTCGTTACCTGAGGCACCGACACGCACGCGAGGTGAGTCCATGACCGCTGCACCCGCCGACCCCGAGTTCACCGAGGCGGCGCCGCCGACGCCGGCCGAGTTCCGGCGCGCGTTGGGCATGTTCGCGACCGGCGTGACCGTGGTCACGGGCCTCGACGACGGCGAACCGGTGGGCTTCGCCTGTCAGTCGTTCGCGTCGGTGTCCCTCGAACCGCCGCTGATCCTCTTCTGTGCCGACCACAAGGGCCGCGCCTGGCCGCGGATCAGGAAGTCGGGCCGCTTCTGCGTGAACGTCCTCGGCGAGGACCAGGTCGACATCTGCGGCCGGTTCGGCTCCAGCAAGGGCGCCAAGTTCGCGGGACTCGACTGGGACCTGTCGCGATGGAGCACCCCCGCGTTGCGGCAGGTGCTGCTGCGCGTCCACGGCGAGGTGCGCGACGTGCACGTCGCCGGCGACCACGACGTGATCATCGGCCACGTGCGCGAGCTCGAACCTGTCGACATCGAGCAGCGCCCGATGCTGTTCTTCCGCGGCCGGTTCGGAGTGGACCAGGACGACCAGGCCGCCGCCCTCGGCCCCAACCTGTGGGGCTGGGGCGACCACTGGGGCTGAGACCCGGCCTCCCCCTACCGCGATCCCCTTCGGGGGGATCATCATGCCCCGCCGTGGCCCGATCAAGCTGCCCTAGGGTGTGGGGATGCATCGGAGCCGCGTCTACGCCATCCTGATCGACTCCCCGGCGGGCGATGCCGCCGAGGCCGCGGCCTTCTGGTCCGCCGCCCTCGGCGTCCCCACCCGGACCGACCCTCAGGAGCCGCAGTTCGTCTCGTTGCACGAGGCGATTCCGGGGCTCACCGTCGCCGTACAGGCGATCGACGGCGCACCCCGATACCACCTGGACATCGAGACCGATGACGTCGAGGCGGAGACCGCACGACTGACCGCTCTCGGCGCCACACAGGTGGCGCGGTGGCTGGATTGCCACGTGCTGCGCGTACCCGGCGGCCAGCTGGTCTGCGTCCTCCCGGTGGCGAGCGACCCGGATGCCTTCGCCGCAACCGCCAGGACCTGGCCCTGACCTCATCCTCGCCTCCCACCTGTAACTCCAGCTAATCGCTCCGTCCGGTTGCTCGACGACGTGCGGCGATGGGAAAATTAATACAGGTTTTCGAATTAATCGAGGGGGTGCGATGGATCTGTTCGATCATGGTCCTGATCACCCTCGTCGTTCGAATAATGCCGACGGCGGCTGGTGGGATCAGCTGACGGCCGATTCCCCGCTGTGGTCGTCCGAAGGTTCGCTCGCCCGCGAGCACTTTCCGATCAACGACTGCGGACTGCGGCAGGACGCGAGCCAGGACCCGAGCGACGGCGCGCCCGGTGCCGGTCGGGACAAGGCCCGGTCGTCGTGGGTGTTGGTGGGTTCTCTTCGGGAGTCGGCGCAGGAGTTGGCGCTGACTCCGCTTCCGGACGATGTGGACACTTGTGTGTCCGAGGCCGAGGAGTTGATGGTCGCCCGGGATCGGATCACCTCCACGCTGGCGGACCGCGTGGGTCGGGTGCATCGTGCGGGGCAGGCCAAGCGGCATGGGCATGCCTCGACCCGTAGTTGGCTGCGCACCGCCGGGGGGATGAGTGTGGCGGGTGCGGGCCGGCTGCTGACCGTGGCGGTGGAGCTGGCACGCCTGCCCCGGGTGCGCGAGGCGTTCGCCCAGGGAGGTTTGGCGGCGGGGGTGGTGGAGGCGATCTGCACCGCCACCGTCCAGTTGAATGACGAGCAGGCGGGGTTGGCGGAGCCGATTTTGCTGGAGCTGGCGGGCAAGGCGGGCCCGGCGGAGGTGGCCAAAGCGGGCCGCTACCTGCGCGCGGTGCTCGACCCCGATGGGGAGGAGCGTGATGAGCAGGCCGATTACGCGCGCCGTTTCCTGCGGGTCCGCCCGGGTAAGGGTGGGGGCCTGGAGGGGGAGTTCTATCTGCCGCGGGAGGCGGCCGCCCGGTTGCGGGCTTTGCTGGACGCCTACGCCAAACCCCGCGCGGAGGGTGATGACCGCCCGCTAAGCGTGCGTAACGCCGATGCGTTCATCGCGTTGCTGGAGCGGGAGATCGCCACCGAGCTCCTGGTCCTGGTCAACGCCGAATCCCTCCCCACCGACCCCGAACCCACCGAACACCCCGAAGACACCGGCGGCTGCACCCCGAGCGACACCGGAAGCACCGCCCACTCCGGCGACAACGAAGACACCGTCTCCAGCGACGCCGACAGCCCCGGCGGCCCCGGCGATCTCGGCACCGCGAGCACCGCCTCTGCCGAGGGCGACAACACCGCGCAGGCCACGGGCGGAGACTGCGATCGTGGTGCGGTCCAGGCTGGATCTATACACGCCAGACGCGCATCAACGTGCCCTGCACACGGCGGTAGCGCGCACCCGCACACAGCGCCTCCGACCGCAGCGCCTCCGACCGCAGCGCCTGCGAACACTGCGCCTGCGAACACAGCGCCTGCGAACACAGCCCAGCCGGATCCTCCTCCCGAGGACGCACCTGGACATCACACCCGCGCCGGGCATCGGCCTGCGGGGGACTGCCGGCATGCGCAGGGCACGCACGAGGACCACGGCGACGTGCGCTATGGGTTGCTGGGGACGGCGCCGGGGTTGTTACTGGCGACCGGGCAGATGCTGCCCGTCTCCAGCGTGCATCGCCTTGCCCGCACCTCCACGCTGGTGCGCCTGGTGATGGACGCCGAGGGGCAGGTGCTGGACATGGGCCGCAAGGTCCGCCTGGCCACCCCCGCCCAACGACGGGCCGTCTTCGCCCGCTACGCCACCTGCTGGATCGACGGCTGCCCCGTCCCGGCCACGATGTGCCAGATCGACCACGCCGACAACTGGAGCACCGGCGGCCTGACCGACCTGAAACTCCTCGGACCGGCCTGCCAGTTCCACAACCGCGACCGCTACCGCCACCCCGACCGCTACACCCGCCACAAGATCGGCACCGACCGCTGGGCCTTCACCTACCACCCAGCCCACATCACGCGGCTGCGAGTTTAGATGCGACCAGGCCGAACGTGGTCGATCACTTCAGCGGGTGGCGCGTGGGCCGCTTCAGAGCCAGTCGCCGTTCTGGCCGACGGCGAGCAGGCGGTTCATGGTCTCCGGGGACCAGGTGCGGTCCGGCACGCGGTGGACGGCCCGGGACCTGCGCTGGGAGTCGAGGTCGGGGAAGAGGGCGAGCGAGACCTGCCGCGCGGCGTCGACCACGAGCGGGGCCACCTTCTCCAGCGGCGTGCGGGCGTCGCCCACCAGGGAGATGCTGGCCACCGGCCCCTCGTGACCGCGCACGGCCGCGGCGACGCAGGAGATGTCGGGGAAGCACTCCCCCCGCTCGAAGGCGAGCCCGCGGCGCTGCCGGATGCGGTTGAGCTCCTGGTGCAGCGTGCCGATGTCGCCGATCGTCCGGTTGGTCAGGCGGCTGATGTGCCCGTCGATGAGCGCCTCGACCTGCTCGGGCTCCAGCCAGGCGAGGATCGCCTTGCCGAGCGCGGTGCAGTGGGCCGGGGCCCGGCCGCCGACGCGGGAGGGCACCGACAGGGCGAACCGGCCGCCGACCTTGTCGAGGTAGAACACCTCGGCGCCGTCGAGCACGGCGAGGTGGACGACCATCCCGGTCCTGATCTGCAGGTTGTGCAGCAGCGGCGCGGCGGCCTCCCGGATCTCGCCGTGGCTGCCGTCCCGGCCGCCGAGCCCGAGTGCCCGCTTGCCCAGGCTGTAACCGAACGACGTGTGATCCAACCAGTTCAGCCGTACGAGCTGGTCGAGGATGCGATGAGCCGTCGAGCGCGGGAGGTGCGTGCAGCGGGCCACATCCTCGAGCGTGAGACGGGTGGAGCGACCGGTGAACGCGTCCATGATCAGCGTCATCCGTTCGACCATCGACGGCGGCAGCTCTCGTCGAGCGGGCGCCGTCGCCTCGTGCTCGGCACGGAGAGCGGTCATCACACCTCCCAAAAACTGAAATGAATTCTTGCCTCGGAATGTAGCAACGCATCCAGCCCCTGGGAAGAGGGGAAGAGACATCCCGTTCTGCCGCCTCGTGTCCGGTTCCGGTCAGCGGGACGAGCGGCGGCCGCGGTGTCGGCCTCCACTAGAAAGATTTCTGCGAAGCATGTTCCTGATGTGGAGGTACGCCGGTGCGGATCGGCATCGTCAGTCCTGTCGTGGTCCGGCTGCCCGGAGTCCACTCCGAGTGGGAACGCGAGGCCGGCGTGGACGAACTGGCCCGCATCGCGGAGACCGCCGACCGGCTGGGCTACCACCACCTCACCTGCAGTGAGCACGTGGCCGTCCCGGCCGGCATCGCCGCCGAGCGCGGCGCCGTCTACTGGGATCCGCTGGCGACCTTCGGCTACCTCGCGGCGCGCACCCGGCGGATCCGGCTGGTCACGCAGGTGCTGGTGCTGGGCTACCACCATCCCCTCGCCATCGCCAAGCGGTACGGCACGCTCGACCGCGTCAGCGGCGGGCGGCTCACGCTGGGCCTCGGCGTGGGCAGCCTCAAGGAGGAGTTCGACCTGCTCGGCGTGCCGTTCGAGGGCCGGGGGGCGCGGGCCGACGAGGCGATCCCCGCGCTGCGCGCCGCGCTGTCACGGCGGGAGCCGGAGTTCCACGGCGAGTTCTACGACTTCTCCGGGTTCGTGGTGGAGCCGCACGCCGTACAGACCCGGGTGCCGTTGTGGATCGGCGGACGCACCCCGCGCTCGCTGCGCCGCGCCGCGACGTACGGCGACGGGTGGGTGCCGTTCGGACTGCCCCTGGAGACGCTCGCGTCGATGGTCCGCGAGGCGGACCTGCCGGACGCCTTCGACGTCGTGCTGGCCGCGGGCCGGCCGGTGGATCCCCAGGCAGCCCCGGACGCCGCGCGGCGCGCGCTGGAGCGGGTGCGCGACGCCGGCGCGACCGTCGCCGGCGTCACCGTCGCCGCGACCTCGGCGGACCACTACCGGGAGCAGTTGGAGGCGCTGCGCGACCTCGCCTCCGCGATGGGCGTGGACTTCGGGAGGACCGATGACTGACACAACGACTACCGGGACCGACCTCGAACGGCGGCTGGCCCGCCTTGAGGAACGCACCCGCGCGCTGGAGGACGAGCGGGAGGTGACCCGGCTCATCCTGTCGTACGGCCCGCTGGTGGACAGCGGCAGCGCGGACGCCGTCGCCGGGCTGTGGGACGCGGACGGCGTGTACGACGTGGACGAACTGCTCATGCGCGGGCGGGCCCAGATCGCGGCCATGGTGCGCTCCGACGCCCACCAGGGCTGGATCGCGGGCGGGTGCGCGCATTTCGTCGGCCCGCCGCATGTGACCGTCACGGGCGACGACGCGACGGCGGTCTCCTACTCGCTGATGGTCACGCACGGGGACGGGGGCTTCGCGCTCCGCCGGGCGACGGCCAACCACTGGACGCTGCACCGCGCGGACAGCGGCTGGCGGATCGTCACCCGCACCGCCCGGGTGCTCGACGGACGCCCCGAGTCCCCCGCTCTGCTCGCGAGCGGCGTCTGCGCTCCTGTTGCGAGCGGAGAGCGGGCATGACGGACGACGACCGGCGGCAGATCGTCGAGCGGCTCGCGGCGTTCGCCGCGGCGCTGGACCGGCGCGACTGGGACGCCGTCGCCGCCGCCTTCACCCCGGACGCCACCGGCTACCGCCGCACGGGCCGGGCGGAAATCGTCGCCACCATCCGGGCGCACCTCGGCGGCTGCGGCCCCTCCCAGCACCTGCTGGGCAACCACCGCGTCGACATCGACGGCGACCGCGCCAGGTCACTGACGTACGCGCGGGTGTACCACCAGGGCGCCGGGGCGTACGAGGGCCGCTTCTACGAGTGCTTCGGCGAGTACGACGACCGATGGGAGCGCACGCCCGAGGGCTGGCTGCTCGCGTCCCGGGTGTTCGACATGACGATGGCGGTCGGCGACTTCGGGGTCCTCCAGCCCGGCTGAGCCCCTAGATCTGAGCCCATAGATCTGAGCCCATAGATCTAGGGGCGGTCGGGCATGTTGGTCCAGCCCTTGCCGTCGGCGCGGCCGTACCAGCCGGAGGCGGCGAGCGTGCCGCCGTCCACCGCAATGGTGTGGCCGGTGACGAACCGCGCCTCGTCGGAGGCGAGGAACTCCACGACGGCGGCGTAGTCGTCGGGCTCGCCGAACCGGCCGAGCGGCACCCACAGCGGGATCAGCCCGGGGTCGCGCCCCCGCAGCATCGCGCTCGCCGGGGTCTGCTCCGTGTCGGCCAGGTCGGGGGCGATCGCGTTGACCCGCACGCCATGACGGCCGACCTCCACGGCGAGGCTCTTGGTGAAGGCCGACACCCCCGCGTTGTACGCGGAGTAGACGGCATGGCCGGGGATGCCGCGGAAGGCCTCCACGGTGGAGTTGTTCACCACGCAGCCGGAGCCCTGCTCGACCATCACCGGAAGGATGGCGTGGGTCAGCGTGAACACGTGCCGCAGGTTCAGCTCGTACAGCCGCTGCCACTGCGCGGGAGTGCTGCGCAGGAACGTCCTGGACGCCGGGCGGAAGTCGCCCACGTTGTTGACCAGCACGTCCACCCGGCCGCCGCCCGCGTCGAGCGCGGCGTCCCGTACACGGTCGGCCGTCTGCTCGTCGCTGGCGTCGCCGATCACCGTGACGCAGCGCCCGCCAACGGCCTCGATCGCGCGGCGGGTCTCCTCGGCCGCCTCGGCGTCGATGTCGTTGAGCACCACCAGGTCGCCCCGGCGGGCGAGCCTGCGGCTGACCGCGCCGCCGATGCCCAGCGCGCCGCCGGTCACCACAGAGACGGTCACCACGGAGACGGTCATCGTTCCCCCTCCCGGCCGCGTACGCGCCGCACCGGCCTGGTCTCGATCCAGTCGATCCGCACCTCACGGCGGGCGATGCGCCAGGCGCCGTCGTGGCGCCGGTAGGTGTCGGCGTACCGCAGGTGCCACACCAGGTCGGATGGCCCGTCAGCGCGTTCGGACAGGTGGTGGGCAACGCAGGCCACCGCGCCCGTGGCGGTGCCGGGCTCCGGCCCGGGGTCGAAGACCTGCCCGGCGAGCGCGTGGAAGGTCGTCGTGAGGCTCTCCAACGCGGTCATCGCGGCGGCGATCTCCTCGTGGCCCGTGCGGATGAGAACCGGGCCGAGCGCGCGCGGCGGGTCCGGCAGCACGAGCACCCCGTCCGGGGTGAACAGGCCGGTCAGGCGCGCGATGTCGCGCTCGTCGGCGTACAACGCGTACCGCGCCACGAGGTCGGTCAGCGCGGCGGCGTCGGCCGCCGTCACGCCGTTCATCTCGCCTTCAGCCCAAGGCGGGCGGCACAGGCGGACAGTTCCTCCGTGGCCGCCGCGAGGTCGGCCGTGGGGGTGGGCGACAGCAGGATCCGGTTCGCTCCCAGCGCGGCCAGCGAGGCGGACTTCTCCGGAGTGATGCGGGAGACCATGTGCCCGAGGGTGAGTTCCAGCGCCTCGGGGTCACGGCCGCACGCCTCCGCCTCGGCGCGCATCACACCGAGCAGCCGGCGCAGGTCGTCTCCCACAACGCCAAGCGGCTGGAAGCCGTCGCCCAGGCGTCCGGCACGGCGGGCCGCCGCGACGCTGTGCCCTCCGATGTGGAGGGGCACCGCGCCGCGGACCGGCTTGGGATAGGTCATCGCGCCGTCGAAGTCGAAGAACTCGCCGTGGTGGCTGACCCCGTCCGGGCCGCCGCCCGCCCACAGCGCGCGCATCACGCGGATCTGCTCGTCGGCCCGGCGGCCACGGGTGGCGAAGCCGGCGCCGCAGGCCTCGATCTCCTCCTTCATCCAGCCCATGCCCACGCAGACCCGCAGGCGGCCCCGGGACAGCGCGTCCACGGTCGCCAGGCGCTTGGCCAGCACGACCGGATGATGGTTGGGCAGCACCAGAACTCCGGTGGCCAGGCCGATCTCGCTCGTACGGCCGGCCAGGAAGGCGAGCAGGTCAAGCGGGTCCGGGATGTCGCAGTCGTCCGGCAGTTCCATCCGGCCGGAGCTGTCGTAGGGATAGACGCTGGAGTAGCGGCTCATCACCACCGTGTGCTCGACCACCACGACGGACTCGAACCCGCACGCCTCGGCGTGCCGGGCGAAGCCGGCGATCCACCCGGGGTCGGCGGTCGTGTTCGCCGCCACGGGTGCCAGCACGGCGTATTTCATCGCTCCGCTCACGCGGGGACGCTATCGGCGCGACCCGGGGCCGGATCGGACCGCTCCCGATGACCGGGACGTTCCCCCCACCCGCGCCGTTACCCGTTCGTTACCTTGATAGCCTGCCTGCTCCTAGGCGAGCGGAGCGGATCGGGGACCTGATGGGGGAAAGACGGCGGCTGCGTGTCAACGCGCCGCTGGACACGGCCGGGATCGTCCTCGCCGCCACCTTCTTCTCCCTGTCCCTCACGCCGTCACTGCTGCCCCGTCCCTGGACGCTGCAGGGGATCATCGCGGGCGTGCTCACCGCCACCGGATATCTGGTGGGAGTGAGCGTCAGCGCACTCGTACGCCCGGCCGCGGCATGGCTCCCGGCGAGGTGGCGCGCGGCGTGGAATCGCAAGGGAAGGCGGCGGGTCCGGCGCCTGGTCGCGACGTTCGGCTGCGGTCTCGGCGCCGCCTCGCTGGTCCTGGGCGTGCGCGCACAGCGAGACATCTACGTGCTGATGGGACTGGACCCGCCGGAGCGGCTCGGCTACCTGGGCGTCCCGCTGATCGCGGCGGCCCTGTTCCTGGCCCTGCTGGCCGCCGCCCGGGCGCTGCGGATCGCGGCGCGGGCGCTGGGCCGCCTCCTCGGGCGATGGTTCCCCGCGACGGCCGCGCAGTTCGCCGCGGGGATCGGGGTGGGCGTGCTGGCCGTCTTCCTGACCGACGGCATCCTCACCGAGGCCCTCCTCAAGGGTGCCGACCGCAGCTTCGCCGCGATCAACACCGAGACGGCCCCCGGCATCACCCCGCCGACGGGGGCCACGCTGTCGGGCAGCCCCTCCTCGCTGGTCTCCTGGGCGTCCCTCGGTCTGGAGGGCCGCGCCTTCGTCGCGGGCGCGCCGGCCGTGGGCGAGCTGAGCCGCTTCAGCGGGCGGCCCGCCGTCGCCCCGATCCGGGTCTACGCGGGGCTCGACTCCGCCGCGACCACACGAGAAAGGGCCGCCCTGGCCGTACGGGAACTGGAGCGGACCGGCGCGTTCGGCCGCGACGTGCTCTGCGTGATCACGACGACCGGCACCGGCTGGGTGGACCCGCAGGCGGCCGCCGCCCTGGAGTTCATGTACGGCGGCGACACCGCGCTGGTCTCCATTCAGTACTCCTACCTGCCGAGCTGGCTGTCGTTCCTGGTGGACCGCGAGCGGGCCAGGGCGGCCGGGCGCGAGCTGTTCGACCAGGTGTACGCCCGCTGGTCGGCGCTGCCCGCCGGTCACCGGCCCAAGCTGCTGGTCTTCGGGGAGAGCCTGGGGGCGTTCGGCGCGGAGTCGGCGTTCGGCGGCGACCGGGACCTGCGCGAGCGCACCGACGGCGCGCTGTTCGTCGGGCCGCCGGACAGCAGCGCGCTGTGGCGGCGGCTGGTCGACGGCCGCGACGCGGGCAGCAGGGAGGCGTTGCCCGTCTACCGGGACGGTGAGACCGTGCGCTTCGCCAACCGCCCCTCCGACCTGGACGTGCCCGCGTCACCGTGGAACACGCCTCGGGTCGTCTACCTCCAGCATCCCTCCGACCCGATCGTGTGGTGGACGCCCCGGCTCGTCCTCGCCCGGCCCGACTGGCTGGAGGAGCGGCGCGGCCACGACGTGCTGCCCTGGATCCGGTGGTATCCGTTCGTGACGTTCTGGCAGATCACCGCCGACCTGGTGTTCTCGCTCGACGCGCCGCCCGGGCACGGCCACGACTACGACGGCGAGGTGATCGCCGCGTGGGCGCGGATCGCGCCGCCGGACGGATGGGACGACGCGCGGACCGCTGCGCTGACCACGCTGCTCGCGCCGCACCCGTCCGGGTCAGGCGCCCGATGAACCGCACAGTGAGTCGAGCCAGCCGATCAGCCGGTCTCCCTCACGCGTCATGATCTGGGGGTCGCGCAGGGCGTTGGCCAGCAGCGACATGCCCTGGTAGGCGCCCACCAGGGTCAGGGCGAGGCCGTCGGGCTCGGGCAGGCCGAGCTCGCGGAACTGCTGCTCGACCCAGTCGAGCAGCAGCCTGATGACCTTGCCCGCCTCCGTGTCCAGGCCGCCCTCGTCGCGTTTGTCCAGCTCGGCGGCGAGCGTGCCGGTCGGGCAGCCGTACCGGGCCGCGAGGTCGCGCTGGCCGACCCACGTCTCCACGAGGCCCTTGAGCCGCTCCCGGGGGTCCGGCAGCCGCTCCAGCCGTTCGGTGAGATCCCGCAGGTGGCGGGCGTGCTCGGCCAGCGCGGCGGCGACGAGCTCGTCCTTGGTCTTGAAGTAGTAGTAGACGTTGCCCACCGGGACGTCGGCGGCGCGGGCGATGTCGGCGATGGTGGTGCGTTCCGCGCCCTGCTGGTGCACCACCTGTGCGGCGGCGGCCATGAGCCGCTGCCGCTTGGCGCTCGCGGCCTTCACCCGGGCACTCGTCGAGTCAGTCACCTGACTAACTATAGGAGGGCCGAGCCCGCGGCCGTACACCGCTGGGCCCGGCCCGACCTTCACCAGTTCGCCGGCAGCCCCGGGGTGGTGGGCGGCAGGGGGTGGTTCTTCGGGTGGATGACGTACACGATCCCGCCGCTGCCGGTGCTGCGCAGCCAGACGTTCTCGAAGTTGGCCCGCGGGTAGACGTGGCGGACCGCGTCGTTGTCCGGTGAGGCGGGGTCGTTGGCGATCACGTCACCGCCGGCGGTGAAGCCGATGATGACCATGAGGTGGCCGTTGGTGCTGTATCCCGCGCCGGGCAGTTCCTCGGCCTTGAACGACTGGGAGGTGACGACCGGGATGCCGGCCCGGATCAGCCGCTCGAGCTCGGTCAGCGAGCGGAGCCGGGTGACGAACCCCTCAAGCCCGTACCGTCCCGCGTAGGCCGCGTTGAACGGCCAGTTGCCCGCCCCCTCGTACGCGTAGTCGTACGTGTACCGGGCCGCGTAGTCGACCTCGGGGTTGGGGTCGGAGGGGTCCACCCAGGAGGTGTCCTGCTTGCTGGGCCACTTGCCCCAGTAGCCGAGGACCATGGTGGTCGAGGTCGGGCTGCACCACGCCTCTCCCCCGCCGTCCCACTCGGGGTAGTGGCCCTCGTGGACGTTCTGCGAGCGGCGGGGCACCGGCAGTTCGACGCCCCAGGCGATGCCGCCGGGGCTGACCGGGACGGTCGCCCGGTCGGGCACCGCGGAGGCCATCGCGCCGAGCTCGCGCACGACCGGCGTCACCGCCGAGCCCGGTGCGCGGTACAGGGTGACGCGCAGCTGATAGGAGGTGATCGCCTTGCCCGCCGCGGCCACGAACGTGTCGACCGAGACGGTGCCGTCGGCGTCCCGCTGCCCGGACAGCGACGTGCGGCGGATGTCCTCGTCGCCGTACGCCCAGCGGCCGAGCACGTACCACTTCGTCTGCCCGGCGGCGTGGCGGCCGCGCATCTCGACCTGCAGCCAGCTCCCGGCGGGTACGTCGGCGTTCCAGGAGGCCACCAGCTCGGTGGCGGCGAACCCGATGGGCCGCTCGGGGCCGGTCCACCGGGCGTACTCCCAGGTCTTCGTGCCGAGCGCGTCGGTGTAGGAGATCGTGCCCACGGGGGCGGCGAAGGACAGGGTGTTGCCCGCCTTCACGCCCTCCCGCAGGCCGGGGCCGAAGTGGGCCCGTTGGTAGACGACGTCGACGGCGGACGGCGGGGGTTTGGTCACGGCCTCGGCGGCCGTGGAGGTGACGGTGAGGGATGAGGTCATCAGAAGGGCGGACAGGAACGCGGTCAGCACGCGCATGGCTCACCTCGGGGTCTCGTCGGCGCCCTCGACGGTAGAGACCGCGGCCCGTCCGGCACATCGGCAGGAATACGTATCCGCTACCGGGGTTCGCGGGGCAGGCCCAGCACGCGCTCGCCGATGATGTTGCGCTGGATCTCGTTGGAGCCCGCGTAGATGGTGTCGGACCGGGAGAACAGGTAGAGCCGCTGCTCGTCGCCCAGGTCGTACGGCGGCCCGTCGGCGACCATGCCGGCCGCGCCGAGCACGTCCATGGCCAGCTCGCCGAGCTCGCGGTGCCACACGCCCCACACGAGTTTGGAGATGGACGACTCCGGGCCGGGCGCGCCCGCCGCGATGCCGGCCATCGTGCGGACGGCGTTGAGCCGCATGACCTCCAGGCCGATCCAGGAGCGGACGAGCCGGTCGCGCAGCAGAGGGTCGTCCACGGCGCCCGTCCTGCGGGCCAGCGCGATGATCGCCTCCAGTTCGCGGCGGAAGCCCACCTGCTGGCCGAGCGTGGCCACGCCGCGCTCGAAGCCCAGCGTCGCCATGGCGATCTTCCAGCCGTCGCCGGGCGCGCCCACGATGTTCGCGGCGTCCGTCACCGCGGCGTCGAAGAACACCTCGTTGAACTCGCTCGTCCCGGTCATCTGGACGATGGGCCGGATCTCCACCCCGTCCTGCCGCATCGGCACGAGCAGGTAGGACAGGCCGTGATGGCGCGCCGAGCCCGGCTCGGTGCGGCAGACCACGAAGCACCAGTCGGCCTCCATGGCCAGGGAGGTCCACACCTTCTGACCGGTGACCCGCCAGCGGTCGCCGACCAGCTCGGCGCGGGTCTGCACGTTGGCCAGGTCGGAGCCGGCGTTCGGCTCGGAGTAGCCCTGGCACCACAGCTCCCGGGCGGCCACGATCGGCGGCAGGAAGCGGGCGCGCTGCTCGTCGGTGCCGAACGCGATGATCGTCGGGCCGAGCAGGTTCTCGCCGATGTGGCCGACCCGGGCGGGCGCGCCGGCCAGCGCGTACTCTTCGTGGAAGACGACCTGCTCCTCGACGCTCGCCCCCCGCCCGCCGTACTGCTCGGGCCAGCCCAGACAGGTCCAGCCGGCCTCGGCCATGTGCCGCTCCCAGGCCAGCCGTACGTCGAACGCCTCGTGCTCGCGGCCGGGCCCGCCCAACCCCCGCGCGCCGGCGAACTCGCCCGACAGGTTGTCCTCCAGCCAGGCCCGCACCTCTGCCCTGAACGTCTCGCTCCTGTTCACAACTAGCACTCTACCAAACAGTTGTTAGAATGAAGCTATGTTCACCACCGAGGAGCAGGAGGAGCTGCGGCGCACCGTCCGCGCCCTGCTCGAGCGCAATCCCCCGGCCCGCCCGGCGCCCGACGCGACGCCGGAGTACGACGAGACCGTCTGGCGGCTGCTCGCCGACCAGGTGGGCGCCTTCGGCCTGGCCGTACCCGAGGAGCACGGCGGGGCGGGCTTCTCCTACGCCGAGACCCACGTGGTGTGCGAGGAACTGGGCCGCACGCTCGCCGCGGTGCCCTACCTGGGCTCGGCCGTCCTCGCCGCCGACGCGCTGATGGCGTGCGGCGCGACCGGCGACCTGCCCGGCATCGCCGACGGCACCCGCGTCGGCGCGCTGGCCTGGGCCGAGAGCGGGACGTGGGACCCGGCGGCGATCCGCGCCCGCGTGGCGGACGGACGGCTGACGGGCGTCAAGGAGCACGTGCTCGACGGCGCGCGCGCCGACCTGTTCGTCGTGCCCGCCGCCACCCCCGAGGGCGGTCTCGGCCTGTACGCCGTCGAAGCCGGCGCCCGGGACATGGCGGAGGGGGGCGTCGAAGTCGAGCCGCTGGTCACGCTGGACCGGACCCGGCCGCAGGCGCGCGTGGTCTTCGACGACGCCCCGGCACGGCTCCTGACCGCCGACGGGCACCGCGTGCTGGAGCGCCTGCTCGCCGTGGCCGCGACCGCGCTGAGCGCCGAACAGCTCGGCGGCGCGTCGCGCTGCCTGGAGACGACGCTGGAGTACGTGAAGACCAGGGAGCAGTTCGGCCGTCCGATCGGCTCGTTCCAGGCGGTCAAGCACCGGCTGGCCGATCTGTACGTGCTGGTCGAGTCGGCCAGGTCGGTCAGCTACGACGCGGCCCGCGCGCTCGCCGAGGACGCCGCCGACCTGCCGGTGCGGGCCGCGGCGGCGCAGGCGTACTGCGCCGAGGCGTTCTCCACGGTGGCGGCCGAGACCATCCAGCTGCACGGCGGCATCGGCTTCACCTGGGAGCACGATGCGCATCTGTACTTCAAGCGGGCCCACTCGGCGGCCAAGCTGTTCGGCGACGCCGCCTGGCACCGGGCCCGCCTCGCTCCCGCCGTGCTCGGCGGCTGAGCTGGAAATCGGCTGCCTGGCGGGTGAACAGGCGGGCGTACTCGCCGCCGAGGGCCATCAGCTCGTCGTGGGTGCCCTGTTCGGCTATCCGGCCGCCGGCGAGGACGACGATGTGGTCCGCGCCGCGCACCGTGTTGAGACGGTGCGAGATGAGAAGGCTCGTACGGCCGCCGCGGTAGTCGCGGAGCCGCTGGTGGATGGCGTACTCGGCATCGGGGTCGAGTCCCGAGCTGGGCTCGTCCAGGATGAGCAGGTCGGCGGTGTCCGCGCGGAGGAGGGCGCGGGCGAGGGCGACGCGCTGCCACTGCCCCCCGGACAGGAGCACACCCTGGCCGGGGTCCTCGCCCTGTTCGTCGGCGAAGAACCGCGACAGGACGGTGTCGTAGCCGCGGGGAAGCCTCGCCAGCGTCTCGTGGACGTCCGCCCGGCGGGCCGCCTCGTGGATCCGCTCCGGCCGGCCGAGGGAGGCCAGGTCGCCGACGGCGACGTTCTCGGCCGCGGTGAGGTCGTAGGCCATGTAGTCCTGGAACACGGCTCCGATCCGGCGGCGCAGGTCGTCGACGCGCAACTCGCGCAGGTCGGCGCCGTCCCAGCGGACGCTGCCGCGCTCGGGGTCGTACAGGCGGCACAGGAGCTTGACGACGGTGCTCTTGCCCGCGCCGTTCAGGCCGACCAGGGCCACGCTCCGGCCGTACGGGATGGTCAGGTTCAGACCGCGCAGCACGTACGGGTGGTCGGCGTCGTACCGGAACCACACGTCGCGGAGTTCGATGCCGTGCCGTAGTGGTGGCACGTCGCCGCCGGTGGCGGGTTCCTGCAGGTCGGGTCCGACGGTGACGACGTGGGCGTAGTGGCCGGCCAGGACGAGTGCCTCGTTCAGGTGGGCCAGCTGGATCACCACGCCGGAGAGGGAGGACTGCGTGCCCGCCACGGCGGCGGTGAGGATGGCCAGGTCGCCGATGCCGGCCTCGCCCGCCGCTATCCGGGAGACCGTCATGATCAGTGCGGCGCCCGCGATAATCGTGCTGAGGACGGTCAGCGCGCCGTTGTAGCGGATGGCGGTCATGTCCACCCGGCGTTCCGCCCGCTGCGCGGCGCCCAGTTCGCCAAGCATCCGCCGGCGCAGGAAGCCGCCGATGTCGAAGAGCCTGATCTCCTTGGCGGCCTGGTGGTTGAGCATCAGCATCTGGTAGAACACCCGGCGGCGATCCGCTGGGGCTATCTCCCAGAGCAGGTGTGCGCGGTGACGGCTGAGCCGGAGCTGGATGATCAGTTCGGGCACGGTGGCGGCGGCTACGACGGCGGCCAGGAGCGGGCTGAGCGTGGCGAGCGCGCCGAGGAGCCCGGCGATGGTGATACCGCTGCGCACCACCCCGAGCGCCGACTCCGTGACGAGTTGCGGGGTGGTCTGGGCGGACTGCTGGGCCATCTGGAGCCGGTCGTGGAACCGGGGGTTCTCCAGCCTGGTCAGTCCCTGCATGCGGCACACCGCGGTGAACAGTTCGTCGCTGGTGTGCCAGGCGATGCGGCGCTGCTGTTCCCTCTGGACGTACCCGGACAGGTGGGGCAGCAGCGCGGTCAGCGCTCCGAGCACCGCCAGCGCGGCGGCGGGCGCTGTCGTCGACGGGCCCGACCCGATGGTCAGGCGATCGATCAGGAGTTTGGTGAGCCATGCGATCGCGACGGGGAAGGCGCCGTTCAGGATCGCCAAGGCGAGCTGCGACAGGGCGAGTACGGGTCCGGCGCGCCAGACGAGCGCCAGGGTGAGCCGCAGTGGCCCGAGCCGTGACCTCACCCCGGTCAGATGCGGGACGACGCGGCCAGCAGCCGCTCCGGCTCATGGCCGCTGGCGGCCACGGTGGCGTCGGGGCCGACCAGGAAGAACACCGGGAAGCCCGAGATCGCGAACGCGTCCGCCATCGCCCCGCCCTCGTCCTCCACGACCACGCTCACGTCGTCCGTCAGCGCGGCGAGCAGCTTCGCGGGTCCCTCGCTGCCGGCGACGACCACCGCCAGGGTCCGTACGCCGTCGGCGGCGGCGTCGCGGGCGGTCGCGAGGAAGGCGGGCGCCTTGGGAAGGCAATGCCTGCAGTCGGTGCTGAAGAACCCGACGAGGGTACGCTCCCCCGCGAAGCCGTCCGAGTCGACCTTCGTGTCCGCGACCGTGAGCGCGGAGAAGGCGGGAACCTCGGCGCCCACGGCGAGTCCGGGCGCGGGAACTTCCCCGCCGGGGGGCGAGGCCTTGCCGAGCGTTCGCAGTTTCCGGATGATCGCCGTCGTGAGGAGCAGGTTCACCAGGACGAGCCCGCCGAGGAGGATGACGGCGGCGACCAGGACGGCCATGGGCGTTCCCTTCGGTTCGAGAGAGTCAGCGGAGGAGATGGAGCAGGTCGTCGAGGAGCACGACGGCGCCGACGGCGACCGAAGCCCCGACCAGGCAGAGCGCGGCGACGGGCAGTGCGACGGGCGTGTCGCCCGCCGCGGAGGTCATGGCGGCCCCGGCCACCGCGCCGGCCGCGAGCACGGCGTTGCGGGCCACGTGCCGGCGGCTGATCGGCTCGTCCGATCCGCCGAAGCACCGGCACGGTTCGGCCGTTCCCCGTCGCAGCGCTGCGAACAGGACCACGGCGAACCCGAGGAGCAGGCCCGCCGCGAGCAGGAGGCCCGCCCTGCCGTCGCCGTCGAGACCGGGCGCCGCCAGCATGACGACGGTTCCGGCCTCGGCGGTGACGACGACCACGGCGGCGGGCACCCCGAGAGGCGCGGGAAGGCCGCCGAGTCGCCGTACCGCCATGGTGAATTCGCCGAAAGCCTGCCGCGTCCGCAGCTTCGTGAGTGCGGAGACCAGGAAGACCCCCATCAGCACGAGCCGGGCGGTCAGCACGGCATAAACCATGGGACCTGTTACTCCTTGCTCCGCGTCAGCAACTGCCGACGTTGACCCAGCTGTAGCCGTGGCAGCTCGAGTCGCGGTATCGCACGCAGATGCTGCCGTTCGGGTTGGGGTAGCAGTTGTAGTAGCAGCCGAGGCTGTCACGGCCGGCCGAGTAACACGTGTCGGCCTGGGCTTCGGCGCCGGGGAGGAGCTTGTCGAGCAGCCGGTCTCCCAGGCGGTTCAGCTTGCTGATCATGCGTTTTCCCTTCACTGGGTTCGGGCGTTGAGGCCGCCCGCTTTGTGAGGATGCTTGGCGCGACCTTCGCCGCGGTTGCGCCCGGTTGCGCGATATGCCGCAGGCGTCGCGCTACCACGGCGCAACCGGAGCCGTTCAGAATCGCGATCGGCTGACCAGGCCGAAGGGTTGATCATGCGATATTTCGTCATTCTGTTGCTGTCGCTGGCCGTGGCCGCGGGGATGGTCGCGGCCCGGCGACGCTTCGTCGTGGTACGGGTGGCCGGGATGAGCATGGTTCCGACGTACCAGCCGGGAGACCGGGTGCTCGTACGGCGCGGCGGGCGCCCGGCCCTGCGGCGCGGCCAGGTGGTGGTCTTCCGGCGCCTTCCGCCGGACGGCGTGGGCCGGTCGGGACGGCCGGCCGGACTGCGCGGGACGCCGTGGCTGATCAAGCGGGTCGCCGCGATGCCGGGCGACACGGTGCCCGACCAGGTCGCGCCGGGCGTGCGGGCCGCGCCGGGCGACGTGGTCCCGGCCGGCCGGCTGGTGGTCCTCGGCGACGGACCCACCAGCCGGGACTCGCGGCACTGGGGCTACCTGCCGGCGAGCGAGGTGCTGGGCGTGGTCATCCGCAGGTTGTCGTGATGGGCGACTTCGGCGGTGTTGCCGAGCCGTTGGAACAGCCGGCGGGCCGCCGACCAGGACCGCGCGGCCGCCCCCTGGTCGCCGCGGTCGTGCTGGGCCCAGCCGAGGGCCCTCAGCGCGAGCGCCTGCTCGTGGAGGTCGTGCAGTCCGCGCGCCGCGCGCACCGCGTCGCCGAGCGTGCGTACCGCCTGGTCCGCCAGGCCGCCGAGACGGTGGGACTCACCCAGGACGCGGAGCGCGGCGGCCTGTCCGAAAGGGACCCCGAACTCGTCGAACACGGCCAGCGCCTGCTCGATCAGCTTGGCCGGGTTCCGGCGCCCGAACCGCAGGGACAGGTCGCCGAGGGCGAGCAGGAGGTACGCCTCGAGCAGCGGCTCGCTCCGCCGCCGGCATGTCTGCAGTCCCTCCCACAGCTGATGGGAGATGCGCGTCAACGCGGTGTCGTCGCGGCAGGCGGCGGCCACTTCCCGCAGGGCGAGGGTTCTGGCCATGACGCTGCCCCCGCGGATCGCCAGGCGGAGCGAGCGTTCCGCGCAGGCGGCCGCCGCCCTGTGGTCTCCCTGCTCCCGGTGCGTGACGGCGCGGAAGTGCCAGAGACGGCCCTGGGCGAGCTCGTAGCCGATCTCCTCGGCCGCGGCCATGGCCTCGTCCGCCACCGCACGGGCCTGGTCGGGGTCGCCCGCACGTCGCAGCGCGAACGCCCGCAGGCACAACTGGTCGACCGCCCCGTGCCGTTCCCCCGCCGCGCGGAACACCGCGAGGGCCGCCTCGGTCTTCTCCGGGACCGTGCCCTCCACTCCGATCGTGCGCAGGTAGCCGAGGTTGCGTGCCATCACCGCCTCGCCCCAATGGTTGCCGGCCAGCGCGCATGCCCGCAGTGCCATATCGTGCGAGGAGGACCAGTCCCGGTAGTGGCCGCGAAAGGCGTAGTAACCGACCGCCTTGGCGCACAGCTCCCAGGCCACCTCGTCCAGACCGAGCCGGCAGGCTTGCGCCACCCCCGCCAGCAGGGTCAGCCGCTCGCTGTCGAACCAGGCCAGAGGGTTGCGGACCAGGGTCCGGGTGGTGACGGGGTCGGCGTACCAGCGAGGGGCCGTGCCACGGATGTCGGAGGCCACGCGTTCCGGCAGGCCGCGCTCCGCGGACTCGGCCATCGCGAGCAGCGCGCCGAGCACACGGACGATCGCCTTCTCCCGTTCGCCGGCGGTCTCCTCCAGCCCGGCGCGTTCCCGCGCGAAGGGCCGTACGAAATCAGGGAAGCGGTAGCGGAACTGCCCGTTCCCGTCGCTGCCCTCGCAGCTCAGGAGCTGGGCGTCGACGAGCAGATCGGCGTACGTCTCGGCCTCGCGCACCGTCACGTCGAGGGCCGCCGCGAGCACCCAGGCGGCGAAGTCGGGGACGTCGAGCAGGCCGAGCATCCGCAGCGCCCGCCGGGCGGTCTCGTCGAGCCTGTCGTAGTCGGCGGCCGGCCCCGCCCGTACCGACAGGTCGCCGACGACGAGCTCGTCCAAGCGCCGTTGCTCCGCTCGCAGGCGGTCTGCCAGGTGTTCGAGGTGCCAGTGCTCGCGCAGCGCCAGTTTCGCCCCGGCGATTCGTATCGCCAGGGGCAGGTGACCGCAGAGCCGGACGATCTCGGCCGCGACCGTGGGCCGCGCCGCCACCCGATCCGGCCCGGCGATCCGCCCGAGCAGCTCGGACGCGGATGCCGGGTCGAGCGGACCGACGCGCACCGAGCGGGCGCTCAACCCGGCGATCCCGCGCCTGCTCGTCACCAGGACGGCGCAGCCCGCGCCGCCCGGCAGGAGCGGCCTGACCTGCTCCTCGCCCGCGGCGTCGTCCAGCACGACCAGCACGCGGCGATCGGCCAGGACGGTACGGAACAGCTTCCCGCGCTCCTCGGCCCCGTCGGGCATCGCCCGCGTATCCACCCCGAGGGCGATCAGGAACCGCGCCAGCACCTCGGCCGGGTCGATCGGCCGCGGGCAGGTCCCGCGCAGGTCGATGTAGAGCCGGCCGCCGGTGAACGTCTCCCGCAGGCGGTGCGCGACGTGGACCGCGAGCGTCGTCTTGCCGGTGCCCGCCCCGCCGTACAGCGCCACGACCGGCGTCGCGGCGGAGTGTCCGTCTCCGCCGGTCAGCCACAGCCGTATCGACTCCGCCGTGTCCTGGCGGCCGGTGAAGTCCGCGATGTCCGGTGGCAGATGGCACGGCACGGTCATCGCAGGCCCGGCGGTGTTCCCGGCGACGTTCTGGGCTTCGAGGCGCGCGGCGCGCTCGTCCGCGCGGGCCGCCCCCTCCGGCGCGAGGATCTCGTCGACGAACGGGCCGGTCGCCTCATCCCGCAGGATCGCCTCGTGAACCCGCCGCAGCATCCGGCCGGGTTCCACGCCGAGTTCCTCGCCGAGCACGGTTCGCGTCCGCTGGTAGACCTGCAACGCCTCGGCCTGGCGCCCGGCCCGGCTCAGGGCCAGCATCAGGCAGGCGTGCAACCGCTCCCGGTACGGATGCAGCTCGGTCATCTCGATCAGGCCGGGGACCAGCTCCGTGTGGCGGCCGAGGGCCAGGTCGACGACGGCCAGCTCCTCACAGGTCAGCAGCCGCTCCTCCTCAAGCCGCCGGGCCTCGTCGGCCACCGGCGCCACGTCCCCGATGTCGGCGTAGGCGGGCCCCCGCCACAGGCCGAGCGCACGCTCGAACAGCATGCGCGCCTTCGCTGGATCCGCGTTCCTCCTGGCGGCCCGTCCCGCCGCCGTGAGCTCCTGGAAGCGCAGCGCGTCCAGCTCCGCCGGCAATACGGCGGCGGCATAGCCGCCGGTGCCGTGCACGACGCGGTCGCGCTCGCCCATCGCCTGCCTCAGCCGCAGCACGTATATCTGAAGGGTCTTGTGCGCGCTGCGCGGCGGCGTGTTCCCCCACAGGGCCTCGATCAGCGCCGGCACCGCCACCGGCCTGCCCGGCGTACACAGCAGGGCCGCCAGCAGGCGTCGCAGCATCGCCGCGCCCAGCGGAACGGGCACCCCGTCGCGGCTCACTCGCAGCGGCCCGAGAACGTCGAACTCGAACACCGTCACCCCTCGCGAGGCCGGTCGCCGTGGCGAGGCTTCGCTCGGCCGAGGTGCCCGCCGGCTCCTCCCCGGCCATGCCCTGCCCCGGCAGCCCCCGGCGCATGGTCACCTTCTCTTCTCGTTGCGGGCTCGCCCGAGCATCGAAGACGCCGGTATATCCGAGGTATAGGCCCTGGTGGGGCAGGGTCATCGCGTCCTCACACGCGCTGGATGATCGCGCCGGTGGCCAGCGCGCCGCCGGCGCAGATGGCGACCATCGCCGTCTCCAGGTCACGCCGCTCCAGTTCGGCGATCGCGGCGGCGATCAGGCGGATGCCGGTCGCCCCGACGGGGTGACCGATCGCGATCGCGCCGCCGTTGACGTTGAGCCGGTCCGGATCGACGCCGTGGACCTGCGCGAACGACATGGGGACCGAGGCGAACGCCTCGTTGACCTCGAACAGGTCGATGTCGGCGATCTTCATGCCGGTGCGGGCGAGCAGCTTCTCCGCCGCCCTGACCGGGCCGTCGAGCAGGAACTCGGGCTCCGCGCCGACCAGGCATTGGGCCAGGATGCGGGCGCGCGGGCGAATCCCGAGCTCACGGGCCCGCTCCTCGTCCATCAGCACGGCCGCGCTCGCGCCGTCGGAGATCTGCGAGGCGGTGCCCGCCGTGTGCAGGCCGCCCTCCAGGATCGGCTTGAGACCGGCCAGCGCCTCCATGCTGGTCTCGCGCAGCCCCTGGTCCCTCGTGACGGTCGCGGGCCCGTCGTCGCCGGGCAGGTCGACGGGCACCGTCACCGGGATGATGTGCCCGTCGAACCTGCCCTCCGCCCACGCCCGCCCGGCCCGCTCCTGGGAACGGAGCCCGAACGCGTCGATTCCCTCGCGCGTGAAGCCCCGGCGGCGGGCGATCCGGTCGGCGGCAACGTACTGGGCGGGCATGTCGCGGTCCCAGGAGTCGGGCCGGGGCCTGCCGACGCCCTCGCCGACGTTGGCCATCAGCGGCACCCGGGACATCATCTCGATGCCGCAGGCCAAGCCGACGTCGATCACCCCCGCCGCGATCTGCGCGGCGATCAGGTGCACCGCCTGCTGGGCCGACCCGCACTGGCTGTCGATGGTGGTGACCCCGGTCTCCTCCGGGAGGCCGGCGTGCAGCCAGGCCGTACGCGTGACGCTGCCGGACTGCTCCCCCGCCTGGGTGACGCAGCCTCCGATGACCTGCTCGACCAGGTGCGGGTCGAGGCCGAGGCGCTCCAGCGCCCCGCGCTGCGCCACGCCGAGCAACTCGGCCGCGTGCAGCCCGGAAAGCCATCCGCCCCGGCGCCCGAACGGCGTCCGCGCGGCATCGACGATGACCGGAGTTCCCATGCGCTCTCCCGTTCTCGTACAGGGGTGTCGGCGTCATGGTGGCCCCCGCCCCGCGCTCGGCGGAGCGCGGTCCCAGTCAGCGGAACCGGCGGCGGAGCCGGAAAGAGGCCGCGTGCCGGTTACCAGACGAGCCACTCCAAACCTCTTTAGTCACATAAGTCCGGGCGCTTTGCTGAGATTTTGCGTATTTTCGCCAAAAAAGCCCGAATAGTCATGGCACGCTGATTCGCATGTTCGCTCGGAAGCTTTCTCTTGGTGTCTCCATGGCCGCCTTTGCCCTGGTCACGGGGGTGGCGTCGCCAAGTCTCGCCCCTCCCGCCCTGGCCGCTTCCGGCCTGACACAGGACCTTTCCGCGCACGCGTACGCGGCGCCGCACGTGCATGGGCGGGCCGTCTATCTGCTGGACGCCACGACGGGGCAGGAACTGCTGGACAAGCACGCCGGTGAGCGCATGCCCGTCGCCAGCCTGACCAAGATGATGACCGCGTACATCGTCCTGCGGGAGGCGAACCTCGACGACGAGGTCAGGATCAAGCGCGAGGACGTCGAGTACGCCTGGGACAACGACGGCTCGACCGCCGACCTCGAACCCGGCGACACCCTGCCGGTCCGCGAACTGCTGTACGCCCTGCTGCTCCCCTCGGGCGCGGACGCGGCGCACGCCCTGGCCCGCGTGTACGGCCCCGGCGTGCCCGGGTTCGTCGACAAGATGAACGCCACCGCACGTGAACTCGGATTGAACGACACCCTGTACGTGAACGCCGACGGGCTCCCGACGTCCCGCGGCGACGGCTACTCCACCGCACGCGACCAGGCCAGGCTCGCGGAGATCGCGCTGCGGAACCCGGTCTTCAAGGAGATCACCTCGACCAGCGAGCACTCGACCGAGGACGGCCGCTACGACTGGTACAACACCAACCACATGCTCGGCCTGCCGGGCGCGATCGGCGTGAAGACCGGCTCCACCAACGCCGCCGGGTTCTGCCTGGCGTTCGCGGCCGACCGGGACGGCCGCCGGCTGATCGGGATCATCCTCGGCGAGGACGTCGCCAGCCGCCGCTGGGACACCGCCGAGACGCTGCTCGACTGGGCGACCGACCGCTGAGGCGTACGGCGGGGGCGGCCCGCGCAATACCCCGGCAGGCCAGAAAACAGGGCCTTCCCGGATCGGTCAAACCCGGTTAGGTTCCCGATCAGTGTTCATCGGGGGGCTGACTGACCACTGGACCGTTCGGACCGTCATTGGACCCGAAGGAGAGCCCAATGCGCGCCTCGCTCGGCATGCGGGCCGCCGTCGCCACCGCGGCGTCCGCCCTCGTGCTTCCCCTCCTGCCGGCCGCACCGGCCAACGCCGACCCCGACCCCGCCGCCATCGCGCAGACGGTGGTCGCGTCGGCGGTGAAGAAGCACCTGCGCAAGCTGCAGGACATCGCGAACGCCAGCGGCGGCACCCGCGCCGCCGGCACCCCCGGTTTCGCGGCCTCCCGCGACTACGTCGCCGGGGTGCTGAAGAAGGCCGGCTACACGGTGACCCTGCAGGAGTTCGACTTCCCGTTCTTCAAGGAGAACTCCACCGCGGTCCTGCAGCGGACCGCGCCCTCCCCCAAGACGTACGCGGCCACCCCGCCGGACGGCAGCAGCGTCGGTGACTTCGCCACGATGACCTACTCCGGGTCGGGAGACGTCACGGCGGCCGTCCGGAACGTCGACCTCGTGCTTCCCCCCGGCCCCACGCCCAGCACGTCGACCTCCGGCTGCGAGGCCGCCGACTTCGCCGGCTTCCCGGCGGGCGCCGTCGCGCTGGTGCAGCGCGGCACCTGCACCTTCCAGGTGAAGGCCGAGAACGCGCAGGCCGCGGGCGCGTCCGCGGTGATCATCATGAACGAGGGCCAGCCCGGGCGCACCGACACCCTGCAGGGCACGCTGGGCGAGCCCACCGTGCACATCCCCGCCGTGGGCGTGAGCTTCGCGGTCGGCCAGGAACTGTCCGCCGCCGGGACGTCCGTACGGGTGAAGACGGACACCACCAGCGAGATCCGTAAGACCCACAACGTCATCGCCGACTCGCGGTGGGGCGACCCGAACAAGGTGGTGCAGCTCGGGGCGCACCTGGACAGCGTGCTGGCGGGGCCCGGCATCAACGACAACGGCTCCGGCAGCGCCGCGATCCTGGAGGTCGCCACCGCGTTCGGCAAGATCCCGACCAGGAACAAGCTGCGCTTCTCCTTCTGGAGTGCGGAAGAGCTCGGCCTGCTCGGCTCCGAGCACTACGTCGCGAGCCTGTCCCCCGCCGACCTGGCGAAGATCAAGCTGTATCTGAACTTCGACATGGTCGCCTCGCCCAACTACGCCTTGAAGATCTACGACGGTGACGACTCCGACGCCACCGGCGCCGGTCCCGGCCCGGCGGGCTCCGACGAGATCGAGAAGCTCTTCGAGAAGTACTTCGACACGCTCCGTCAGGGCCACAACGGCACCGACTTCGACGGGCGGTCGGACTACGGGCCGTTCATCGACGCCGGGATCCCGGCCGGCGGGACGTTCACCGGCGCCGAGGGCGTCAAGACGCCCGAGGAGCAGGCGATGTTCGGCGGCACCGCCGGCCAGGCGTACGACTCCTGCTACCACCAGGCCTGCGACACCATCGCCAACATCAACGACAAGGCGCTCGCGCTGAACACCGGCGCGATCGCCACCGCCGCGGCCGTCTACGCCTTCAGCCGCGACCTGCCCGGTCCGGACAACCGCACCACCGCGGCCGCCGCGCGCACCACTGCGGCTGCCGCCGCGGCCCACGTGGGCGAGGCGCACGGCACGTCCACTCAGTGAATCCCATGCGGTAGCCGTACGCGCGGGCCCCGCCGGACGTCGTCCGGCGGGGCCCGCCTCCGTGGTTCAGCCCGTGAAGTTCACGTCGCTGCAGAAGAAGAACGTCTGGTCCATGTGCGAGGCCTGCCAGATCGTGTAGACCACGGCCCGGCCGCTGCGGCCCGACGTGCTGAGGTCGACCGAGTAGTACTGGCCGAGGGCGTACTTGCCGGTCTTGGTGAGCGACTGCAGGTCGTTCCAGCCGACCGCCTGCCGAGGAGCGGAGTACGACCTGCCGCAGCCGGATGGGGACTGGCACGCCGATCTGCTCGCCGTCGCCCGCCAGGCCCGGCAGATCATGCGCCGCACCCTTGGCTTCCGGCCCTGGTCGTCACGCGCCCGGCTCTCGGCCCGCACGCGGTGGACCTACTGGAGCGCTTCCTGGAAATCCTCGCCGACCATCCGGCGCCCGTCTCGCGCAAGCTGGAGGCGTTCGGCCTCCTCAACGCGATGACCGCGATGTTCGTCCAGAACGAACTGGCCGCTACCGCCTCCTCTGCGGCACGCCGGACGGCCTGCCTGCGCCACGTGGCGGCCGTCGGCACCCGCCCCCGCGTCGCGGCCGCCCTCACGGCCGCTCCACCGCCGGATGCGGTCGGCGCTGATCCGTTCGACGCCGCGATCGGCCGTGTTCTGAACGGCCTCCTGGGCTGAAACGCGGCGCCGAGTGAACAGCACCGGGAGGATCGGGCGGCCGCTCGTGACTTCGCGCGGACCGGGGCGGGGCGCAGTCGGGCAGGTTTGACCGGTGTCAGTCGCCGTCGAGGATGAAATCGGCTATAGCGGCAGCGACGGCTTCGGGCTGCTCATCGGGGATGAAGTGTCCAGCGTCGGGCACGACGACTCCGGTGGCGTCGTCGGCCCATGGGCTGATGGAGGCCGCCATGTCCGGGATGGAGCCATGGCTGCTGGAGATTCCCAGGATGGGCACGGTCAGGTGCTGCCGCTTGAGCGCCTCGTGGTTCTTGCGCGCCGACTCGGCGGCGTCTCGGTAGTAGGCGAGGGAAGCACGGAGGCCACCGTCGGCGGCGACGGCCGCTGCGTAGTGGTCGAGCTCGGCGTCGTCGAACGTGTCGGGAGAGAGGGCCTTCATTTTCAGGAACCAGCCGACGTAGTCCCGTTCGCGGCCGGCAAGCAGCGTCTCGGGCAGGTCGGGCACAAGGTGGAACGCGAAATGCCATGTCTTCCACGCCCGATCCGGATCGGTGGGAATCGCTTCGGGGAGGGTGATGCCGGGAATTCCGGCGTCGAGCAAAGCGACCCCGCGCAGTTGGCTCTCGAATTTGAGTGCGAGGGAGAAAGCGACCCAGGCGCCGATGTCGTGGGCGACCAGCCAGTAAGTCGGCACTCCGAGAGCCTTCACGGCGGCGTGGACGTGCGCGGCGACCGTGTGCGTGTCGTAGCTGCGCTCCGGACGCTCGGAGTGGCCCTGACCCGGCAGGTCGATCGCGATGACGTGGAACCGGCCGGCGAGGCTGGGCATGACCTTTCGCCATGCCCACCAGGTTTGCGGGAATCCGGCGAGCAGGACAACGGCCGGGCCGGTCGGCTGGCCGCCCTCGACGGCATGAAGGCGGACGCCGTCGGCGTCGACCCAGCGGTGAGTGAATCCCGCCAGGTCGTGCAGGGGCAGGTCGCGGACAGGGTTACTTTCGCAGACGTGCCAAGCGCTGGTCGCAGGGTCAGTCACGGGGATCCTCCGTCGGTGTCAGGTGTGCTGGTTCGATGCTTCGCCCGAGGGTTAGGCCCACGAGCGCAGTGCAGATGACGAGAGCGGCCAGCGTGGTGCTCGACATCCGGGTCCCGACGGCCTGATCGATGAGGCCCAGTAGCAGGACGGGGACGACGAGCCCGGAATAGACGAACAGGAAATACGTCGCGCTGAGCTCAGCCCGGTTGCCGGTATCGGACAGTGCGTCTGTGACGCCGAGGCCGTGGCGGAGCAGAGTCCCGACAGCTGCCCCGGCGAAGACGGTGCCGACGATGAAGACAGGCGCGGAGTGGATCCAGAGCGCCGCCTCGATGACGATCATTCCGATGGCCAGCAGGGCCGTCCCGGTGCTACGTCGCAGGATGGCCGGTGGTGCGACGACCTGAGCCAGCAGTGCGCTGATGAACAGGGCTCCGACGCCCACGCCGATGACGGCCAGGTTCGATATGCCCAGGTCGTCACGTAGGAACGCTGGGGCCAGAGACGAGAAGAAGCCGTTCACGCCGGAGGACGCGGCGGCGAGCACACCGCTGGCGAGAAATGAGCGAGCCCGGCTCGCGCCGGGGGGAAGTGCCGGTCGGCGAATGCGCGGCTGCCAGCGCGTCCTTCGATGTGAAGTCTCGGGAACTGTCGGCCAGGCAATGCTCGCCACGGCACAGACGACCAGGTAGCACCAGAACACGGTGCGGGTTGGCGCTTGGACGAACTGCGCGAGCAGGCCCGCGGCGATGGTGCCCAGACTCAGGCCGCCGACGTTGGCGGCAGTGGCCAGCACAGCTGCGGTCTTTCGGCCGGGCACGATTTCCGCGATCGACGACGTCGCTGCTGCGGTGATGAGGCCGGTCGCTGCGCCGCTGACGACCCGTGAGATGAGCAGGATGGTGAGGCTGTTGGCGAGGGCGAATCCGAGGGTGCTGAGCGCTGTGAGCGCGAGCGCCAGCGCGAGGACAGGACGGCGACCGATCGCGTCGGACAGTGAACCGGCCACGAGCAACGTGCCGACGACTCCGATGACGTAGGTGATGAAGACGAGGGTGGTGGTGACGGGCCCGAAGCCGAACTTCGACGCCCACAGGACGGAGAGCGGGATGGTCAGCGTCCCGCCGGCCATGACGACGGTGTAGATGAGGACGACGGCGGCGGCTGGGACCGCGTGGTGTGCTTGTCGCGCTGTCGCGACGTGTGGGGGGCGCCCGGCCATGACCATGCTTGGACGCTAGCACATCTTGAACTGATCGGTCCAAGATAGGATGGTGCGCAGCGCAGCCCGAGACAACGACACACCGGCAAGGAAGTGCCACGTGGCAGGCAAGAAGCAATTCGACATGGACACGGCACTTGACGCCGCGATGATCCAGTTCTGGCGCGCCGGCTACGCCGACACGTCGATGGACGATCTGTCCCGGGCAACCGGCCTGAACCGCAGCTCCATCTACTCCTCGCTCGGCGACAAGGACACGCTCTTCCTCCGCTGCTTGGATCGCTATGCCGCGCGCTACGGCGAAAAGTACGACGCCGCCCTGTCGTGTGCAGCCTCGGAGCCCCTTACAGCCGTTCGTGCCTTCTTCGACGTCACCCTCGAACGCATCGCCGACCCCGAACTGCCGGATGGATGCCTGGTTGCCCAATCGGCCATGGCAATCCCGGTGCTGAGCCCGAGCGTCGCGGCACACGCGAAGGAGGCGCTGGGTTTCCAGCGCTTGCGTCTACGCGCCGCACTGAAGGCCGGCCGATTGACCGACCATGACGCCGAGGCCTTCGCTGAACACGTGGCGGCCGTGAACCAGTCTCTCGCCGTCATGAGCAGAGCTGGGGCGAGCAAGGCGCAACTCCTGGCCATTGTGGGCGTAACCGTCGACGCGCTCTCACAGGCGTTGCGCACGCGCAACTAGCACCCTAGGGCAACATCAGCCGAACCAACCACCCGCGAAGTACGGGACCAGCTGCCCGAGCCGGTAGCCGACGGCGGTACCTCGACGACAAAGAAGAGGAAGTTGGGATTGGTCGACAGGCCCTGGAAGCCGTCCGGGAACAGCTCACCGGCGGCCGGTTCGGGCTGCGGCTCGCAGACCGGTCGACAGCATCCGAATCAGGTCGTAAGCCCGTACGGCGCCGGTGGTCAGCGAGCCGGCCACGCGGAGCATGTCGCCCAGTGCGCGCGAATCTTGTCCAGACGGATGGTGTGGCGGCACGTGTGGTCCAGCGGGCCGTAGGTCGCGCGGGTGTTGGTGCGCCACAGCCGGGTGTCGCCAGGTCGGCGATCCGCGGGGAGAACTGGTACCCGCAGATCGCAAACAGCCCGAAGACGATGTCGCTGTACGAGGCGGTGTCGGTGATGACCGTCTCCGGGCGCGGGCCGCCGTCGAGGGTGTGGATGGCGTCCAGGATGAACAGCGAGTCGCGCAGCGTGCCGAGGACGACTAGGCCGCCGATGCCCATCACCTGGTCGTTGACAACGTTCAGCCAGGTCGCGCCGCGCTGGCGGCCGAAGTGGATCGGGTTGTGGCCGGTGTGCAGGTTGGCGACCGGGACCACGAACCGCAGCCCGTCGGCCAAGGCGATCTGCCCGCCGCCCCACGCGGCGACCAGACCGATGTCGGCCTGGGCGGCGAGGAGGCGGGCGTTGGCCGCCGCGATGGTCTCCGCCCGCAGGTAGCCCTGGTCGACCTGCTGCAGCCGGGCCCGGGTCAGCGCCGCAACGTTGCAACGTGGCCGCCTGCCGGTCATCGCCCAGATCCCGCAGCGTGGGCGCCTTGGACGCCATCCCATACCGCGCCAGCGCCGCGAGCTTCACCGCTGGCGCCGGCTCCACGTCCACCTGCCCGGTCCCCGGCTCGGCGATCTCGGCGACCCGCCGCAGTTCCTCCAGCAGCACCCGGCTCGATGCCTTGCGCGGCGAGGTCCGCAGCCGTTCCAGCTCCGAGACCCGACGCCCTTCGGGCACCTGCAGCACGCCGGCCAGCTCCCGGGCGAGCTCGGGCCCGGTCCGCTCGGCCAGCATCCGGTACAGCCGTACGTTCTCCTGCCGCCGTACCTCCCCGACCAGCCGGGTCAGCACCGTGATTCCCGGCAACAGCACCCGCTCCTTGAGCATGTGGACCCGGGCCCGGTCGAACAACGCCCGCGGGCCCTCCGTCGTCGACCACACCCGGGCCGCGACGAACCGCCGTATATCGTCCTCCGCCTCGGCGAAGTCGCGTTAGCCCAGCAGCTCGCGGATCTCCCACGCGTGCTCGTACTCCGTCTGCTGCCGCTGCCCATACTCGGCGAAACGGGCCGCATCCACACCGAGCTGCTCGGCGACGAACGCAACCGCACCCGCCGGTACCGCCCTGGGGTTCTCGCAGTTCCTGCTGGACCGGGCCATGGAACACGACTCGTCGACGCTGCTGTTCAATCTGGCGCGTGATCATCTGATCGCGGCCAAGGTGATCCGGCCCGGCGTGCTCATCTTGGCCAAGATGGTCGGCACGGCGCGCAAGGCGGCCTCTGATCTGACCTCGCAGCTGGTGGGACACCTGCTGAAGGAGAAGGTAACGCTGCCGATCCAGGGCAGGGCCGGTTCATCGAGCGGCATCACTCACCGGCCAGTCCCTTGATGATCAAGTTCAGACCGTGGGCGAAGTGGCCGACGAAGTCGGTGCTGGTCAGCGTGGCCTCGGCGGCTGCCAGGTTGGGGTAGGTACCCGGGTCGAGGGCCGCGTGCAGCAGGGTCAGCGCGGCGGGCAACTCGGACTCGGCGAGAGCCTGGGCGGCCTGTTCCTCCAGCGTGTGGCCGACGATGAAGTGGACGATTGTGAGTGCCGTACGGGTGGCCGCCTCAGGGCTCAGGCATGTCTCACGCAGCACGCCCACGAGGGTGTCGGTGTAGCTCAGCGTGTTGGGGCCGACGGAGTGGGTGCCCGCGTAGACACGTGCGCCGTCGCGGTGACGCAGCAACGCCATACGCAGCCGCCCGGCCAGTTCGGTGATCTGTTCGCGCCAGGTGAGCCCGTCGGGCAGCGGGCCGGCGCAACCCGCGAGCATCTCCTCGGCCATGGCGGCGAGCAGCGTCTGCTTGGTGGCGAAGTGCCGGTAGAGCGTGCCCACCTGGACGTCGAGGGCCGCCGCCAGGCGGCGCATGGTCAGCGAGTCGAGCCCGTCCTCGTCCACCAGGCGCAGGGCGGTGGCGACCGCCTCCGGCACGGCCACCTTGCGGGGGCGGCCTCGGGAGCGCTGGGCGGACGGGGAGGTTGACGTGGGTCCCATGCCCAGTGATACTAGTGACCTCGATTTTATGAACGATGTTCATTTAATAGGAGGGACGCAAACCGTGCACACCGACGTGATCGTGGTGGGAGCCGGCCCCACCGGGCTGCTGCTGGCCGCGGAGCTGGCCCTGGCGGGCGTGGGGGTCCGCGTACTCGAACGAAACGACGCGCCCACCAGCCAGTCGCGGGCGCTCACGCTGCACCCGCGCAGCATCGAGGTGATGGACCTGCGCGGCATCGCCGACCGCTTCCTGGCCCGCGGTCACACTCTGCCCGGGTGGCACTTCGCGGGCCTGAACACCCGCCTCGACTTCACCGACCTGGACACCCGGCACGGCTACACCCTGTTCCTGGAGCAGGCCCGTACCGAGGAACTACTCGACGCCCGCGCCCGCGCGCTGGGCGCCGAGATCGTCCGCGGCTGTCAGGTCACCGCCGTGCGGCAGGAGCCGGACAGCGTCGTCGTCGAAACAGCCCGAGGAGAGACGCTACGCGCCTCGTACGTCGTGGGCTGCGACGGTGGACGCAGTATCGTCCGGCAGGCGGCGGGCATCCCCTTCGACGGCACCGACGAGACGCTGACCGGTATGCTCGGCGACTTCGCCGTCACAGGTCCGGACGCCGCGCACTCGGCCGAGGCCCACGGCGTGCTGGCCGTGCCGCTGGAGGGCGGGCTGACCCGGTTCGTGGTCATCGATCCCGAACGCATGCGGGTGCCGTCTGACCGGCCCCTGACGTACGAGGAGTTCCGGCAAGCTCTGACGAACATCGCCGGCACGGACTTCAACGTCGCCGAGCCGCACTGGTTGTCGCGGTTCGGCAACGCGACCCGCCTGGCCAGGCGGTACCGGCAGGGCTGGCTCCTGGTGGCGGGCGACGCGGCCCACATCCACTTCCCGGCGGCGGGACAGGGCCTCAACACCGGTCTGCAGGACGCCATGAACCTGGGCTGGAAGCTCGCCGCCCAGGTCAAAGGCTGGGCCCCGGAAGGGCTGTTGGACTCCTACGACGCCGAGCGCCGGCCGGTCGGCGCGGCCGTCACCGCCAACACCGAGGTGCAGACGCTGCTGATGGAACTGACGCTGGTGCCGCAGTACCACCGGCCGGTCATGGCGCTGCGCGGCATGCTCGACGGCCTCCTCCGCATCGGGGAGGTCAACCGCAACCTGGCCGCGTCGGTCTCGGCGATCGGCACCCACTACGGCGACGACTCCCCGGCCGGGGCCCGGGTACCCGACCTGCCGATCAGCGTCGCGGAGCGGCCCGGGGTCGAGCGCCTGTACCAATTGCTGCACGACGGGCGGTTCCTGCTCGTCCGTACGGGGAAGCAGGCTGGCGCGTCCGGCCGGGACGACCGCGTGGAGACGGTCACCGCCACGGCCTGGCAGCCCTCGCCCGAACTGGAGGAGGCCGAGGCGCTACTCGTCCGGCCGGACGGGCACCTCGCCTGGGCAGGGCCGATCGAGGCCGAGCAGCAGGCGCTGCTGAACTGGACTGGAGCGGCGGCGGTAGCGCCGTGACGACGCTCCCCCGGCTCAGCGGCCGCCGGCTGTATCGCCGCTACCGCACCCGGCGCTACCGGCTGCCCGACGACGCGCCGTGGACCGACACCCCCTCCTACAACCGCCTCACCTGGCGCACAACGACAACGGTGACGCCCCAGCCAACGGTCACCGTGACGATGTGAGACGCCTGCCCCGCTCGTCATCTGGAGGCCAGTTCTCACGTGTCGCCGAAAACGACGTCGCCGATGAACGGAGGGGCATGAGTCACCACTTCTAGGATCCCGGTGTGCGCAGGCGGTGGGACAGAATGCCTGCCCGCCCGGTGCCACCCGCATCAGAACGGCCAGTGGCGGTAATGCGGAACTACGGCATCAATCGGATCTGTTCGGCGGTCTTGGTCCACGGGACGCGGCGGTGACACCTTGTCGCTACGACGAATGAGACGCGCTCCTCTCGTAGACATGTGATAACGGATAGCCCATGTGGACAGCTTGGCCCGCCGTCGTCTTTCCGGCGCCGATGTGCGGCGTTACGATGAGGTGCCAGTGATACGAGTCGTGGTCAAGTTATTGTGTCGAGTCGCATCCGATCGGAATGCGCGGGGTGGGCATGAGCTTCACCAGCACAGCTACGACGATCTCTGGAACTCCGCTGCGGGTGCAGATGGCTTACGTGGCGGTGGGCGGTACTCCGCCGCCGACGCCGCGTGATCTTGGCGGCTTTTCGGGGGCGGTGCTTCGTGCGGTAATCAAGTCCCAGATGGAGGATGAGTCCGCGGCGTTGCTGGAGCGGGTGCTCACCGAGCCGCTGGACTCGTTCGTCTACGAGGCGTGGGTCGCCCAGCGCGCGGACGCTGTTCGCATGATCCGGGAGGCTGTGGTCAGCGCCGAGTCGGAGGCGCACGACATCGATGTCTCGCTTCCCGATCGCGGTGTTCTTCGGGTCGAGATCGGTGACAACCTGTCGACGGCGTTCGCTGAGGCCATGCCCGACGTCGAGGCTCAGCAGGTCAACCTCAACTACTTTCTGGGCGGTGTCCGGGTCACCTGGAAGAGGCCTGGGTTGCTGGGAATCACGTCCGAGTTCAAGCTGAACTTCGATGCGGAAATCGCTCTTTCTCTCGGCCTACCCCGTTCGGTACTTCGCCCCACCCTGGTTCTGGGCAGCTTCCGGACTCTCAACGTGACGCTGGGTGGCACCGACGTGTTCGGTGCCGTGAGCCTGGCGCTGATAGAGCTCGTAGGGCAGATCACGGGTGCGCCGTTCGTTCCGCCAGGTGAGTCGATCATCCCGATCCCGATCGATTCGCTGCCGGGCATCGGTCACATCGCCACCACGGTCGGCGCGGCGGCACGGTATGGCTTCCTCACTCAGGAGGCGCGGATACTGACCGACCCCGACGGCTCAGCCAGCCTGGCTCTGGTGGTGACCCACCCGTTCGACCCGGGTCCCACCCTCTACGACCCCAACGGGATCACGGCGGTGTTCGCGCCCGACGCGCACTTGGGCGTCCCCGCCACCCAGGCGCGACCCGGGGACAGACTGGAATTCACCGGCTCGGGGTTTCCCCTGCCCGGCGACCAGTTGAGTGTTGCCTGGCAGGACACCACGTCCGGGACCGTTACCCGTAGCGAGCTGCAATGGCGGCCCGCGGACACGGAACTGGTCGCCGTGGAAACGATCGGAGCGGCTCGGTCAGTGGGACGGCCGCAACACTTTCACGCCGACCGGCCTCCAACCCAACTCCGCTTACGCCTTCCGGGTCCGTGACTACGACGCGCCCATGGTGGCCACCGATTGGGGGCCCTGGCTCACCCTGTCGACCGGCCCGATGGGCATTGTTGACATCGTTCTGGACGACGGCACGGTGCTCGCCCGCGTCACCACCGCCAGGAACGGCACGATCGGCGGATACCTGACCATCCCGACCGGCCAACGGCCCGGTGAGTACATGGTCCAGGCCGTCCTAAGAGGACAGGTCGTAGCGTCCGCGGCGTTCCCGCTGACAGTCCTGGGGGAAGGCTTCGTGCCGCCGCCGGAGGTGTTCATCACCACGGAGGACGGCATACCGCTCAACGACGGCGCCCGGATCACCGCGCACCATCGCTTCCATGTCCGCGGGTTCCGGTTTCGGCCGGGTTCGGTCGACCTCTTCGTCGACGAACCCGGTGGAATCAGCCTCGGAACCGCGACTCAGGAACCATACCGCGACGTCTGGGAAGCCACCCCGCTATGGCCGGGAACAACTGGTCGACACCGCGTCGTCGCCGTGCAAGGGCACCTGACCGCGACCAGCGTCGAACTCAACGTCGAACGGCCGCCCGCCTAGCCCTAGTAGGCGGTGTTGCATCGCGTGCGTAGCGGGGCCTTAATCACCCCCGCCTGCGGGGGAGCTCCGCCCTCCACCGCCTCGGCCTCCTCCGGGGCGCTGGCCAGGCGCAGCGTCTGCCATCCATTCGCGCCCCCTCCGTCCGCCAGGCGGAAGGCCACACTCGATTCGCGTTCGCGGCCGGCGCCACCTGTACGCCGCCCAGTTCCGCCGTCTCCAGCCCGTCGCCTCGCCGAACCAGACGTTGCCGGTGAAGGCCGCCCGGTCGAACCAGGTGTTGCCGGTGAAGGTCGCCCCGGCGAACCAGACGTCGCGGGTGAAGGTGGTTCCTCGGCGCCGTCCTCGTCCTCGCGAGCACCTCGCTGCTGCTCATCAGGCAGTACGGGCGCCACGGGCTGTTCGTCGCCGGTTCAGTGCGCCGGGTCCTCGGCCAGCTCGCCCAGGAGGACCCGATCGAGGACCCGGCGCTGCTCGGCGGTTAAGAACGCGGTCGCATTATTCGCGGACTATTCCACCCCGGCCCCCGGAGCGCGAAGCTCCGGGGCCGGTCCCGTTCAGACGATCGGTGGGCGCGCCCGGTGACGGTGGCCCAGGACATCGACGGCGCTCCCCCTCATCACGGCCCTCCGCTCCCGAAGGTGTCCCCAGCCGTCACGTAGTCGGCGTGGTGGGTCGCCCGCGCTGAGCGGCAGGTGGACCGCGTTCAGGGCTGGGGGGTGAGCGCGTCCTTCAACGCCGCTCGCGCGCCGCGCAGGGCGTGACGGAGCTGGTCCGGTGTACGGCGGATCTGGGCCAGCAGGAGGCCGCCCTGGATCGCGGCCATGGTGAGGTCGGCCAGCTCCGTCACGTCCACGTCCGGGCGCAGCTCGCCCGACTCCTGCATCCGTCGCAGGCCCGCGATGAGGGGGGCCTCCCAGCGCGCGAAGGCATCCACGAACGCCTGCCGGGTGAGGTCGTCCTGGCCGCTGAGCTGGCTGGCCAACGAACCGATCGCGCAGCCGCCCACCGCGTCCTGCCGCGTCCCGTTGGCCACGATCGCATCGAACCAGCGGTCGATGCCGGCCAGCGAGTCGACCTCCAGGAGCAGTGGTTCCTGCGCGGCCAACACCCTGTCCACGGTGGCATGAACCACGGAGCGGATGAGATCGTCCCGGTCGTCGAAGTAGTGGTAGAGCTGGCTACGGCCGACCCCCGCGGCGCGTTCGACATCGTCCAGCGTCACCGCCGCGACGCCGTGCCGCTGGATGAGGTCTGCTGCCGCATCGAGGATGCGCTCTCGGGTCGCGCGACCCCGCGCGGTGGTCGGTGTGTGTCCCATGGAGCCTCCTCCCCGTTCTGTATCTCATAGTACAGACGTTCTGTACTTGCTGATACAGTCTGTGGCAGACCTTTCTGTACTGAGCGATACAGTCTTCGGTCGGAGAGGTGACGACCGAACCGTGTCCGCCGTCCCACCCGCCCAGCTTTCCGTGCTGGACGCCACGATCATCGGCTGCATCCCTGAGTCGGCGTTCCACCGACACGATCGCCGGTTGCGCAGCACGCCGAGCGCGAGACCCTCCCCATCCCGCACAACCGAAAGGACAACCATGTCCCTCCACCGACCCACCGATCTCCGGCGCCGCGCCGCCACGCTCGGCCTCGCCGCCCTGCTCACCGCGGGTACCGCGATCGCCGCGGCCCCTGCGGCCCTCGCGACCCCGGCCCCGACCGCGGCCTTGGCCACCACCGCGACGCACCCCGGCCACGCTGCCGGCACCCGCCTGGGCGACGTGCGCGTCCTCGCCCACTTCGACCGGGCCGCGGGCCAGGCCGCCGAGAGCATCGCCCCGGAGCCCGGCGGCGGCGCGGTCATCGGCATGATCCCAGGCCGACAGGTGGTGCGGGTCGCGCAGGATGGGGCCGTCCAGGCACTCGTCACCATGCCGCTACCTCCGGGTGGCGGCGGCACCACCCCGGTCATCGGGGACCCCGTGGTCACCGGGGTCGCCCGGTCGCACAGCGGCGCCGTGTACTTCCTCTACTCCTCCGGGCAGGGCGGGCTGACCGGGATCTGGCAGGTCCGAGGCTCCGGTGAGCCCCGGCTCGTCGTGCCGCTGCCTGCCGACACCATGCCGAACGCACTGGTCATCGACGGCAAGCGGGACCGCTTCCTGGTCACCGACTCCGCCGGCGGGCGCATCTGGCAGGCCCCGCTGCGCGGCGGCGAGGCCTCCGTGTGGTCGGCGGACCCGGTCCTGGCGCCCCGTGGCTTCTTCGGCGCCAACGGCATGAAGATCCACGACGACGCCGTCTGGGCGAGCAACTCCGACCACGGCACCATCGTGCGCATCCCGCTGACCAAGAGCGGCGGCTCCGGCCGCGCCGAAGTCCGGGCCACGGGGCTGGAGGGCATCGACGACTTCGACTTCACCGGTCAGGGCACCGAGATCCTCGCCGCGATCAACCAGAGCAGCAAGCTCGTGCGGGTGGACGCGGACGGCACCCACGAAACCCTGCTGGACGTCCAGGACGGCATGCAGGGGACCACGGCCGTCGCCGTCCGAGGAAATCGGGCCTATGTGACCAACGGCGCCAACCTGGCCGGGAACGACTCGAACCTGCTACTCGCGAAGCTGCAGCGGCGCTGAGGACGGCGGCCGCCGTCGCGCTCCGCCGGCCAGCGGGCCGGGCATCGGCTCTCCGGCCGGTCCCGGCCCGCGTCGCCACGCGCTCCGGCCTACTCGTCGTCGGTGAGCGCGCGAGGTCCGCTCTCCGCTGGGCGCCGTGGACGACGTCCAGTCGGCTGAGCTGGGCTTCCCGGAGGTCGGAACCTGACGCCCCGGGCGCTTGCCCGGGGCGCCTTTCTCCGCCGGGTGAGTGATGCGCTCACGGGCGGGGGCGTGTGCTGTGGGTTACGCGTCCGCGAGGATCTGGCCGACGCACTGCTCGTACGATCAGCGATCAAGCCCGGAGCCCGTTTTTGCCGTATTCCGGTGGCACCCCCGGTAGACGGGGCCGCAGTCGGCGGCGGTGCCCGTCGTTGGGATTCTCGTGAGCTGGGTGTCGGGGCGCCGCTCTGAGGGATCACGGCGAGGAGACGTCGGTGAAGCGCGCTCTACGCAGGTTCACGCTGGTCGGCAAGTCGTTGTTCCGGGCGGTGACGGGGCTCGGGAGGATCGTCCGGCGGATCGCCCGGCCGCCCGTTCTTTCCCGGCTGGGGGTCGTCTCGCTCGCGCTCCTCGCGCTCGGCGGCGTCGGCCTTGGGGTCGCGGGCGGCGCCCTCACGGCGCAGTCTCTCGGTGCCGCCGTCGTCACACTCGTGGGCCTTGCCGTCGCCACGCTCCAGTGGCTGCGTGGCCGGGTTCTGGAAGTCGCTGCCCCAGCGCAGCCAACAGCCGTAGTTGCGGGAGGCCGGGTCGACGACCGAGCCGTGGGCGGAGGCAGCGCCCGCCCACACCCGCCGGAGGATGGGGGCACCGTGCACGTTTCATTCACTCGCGGTCGCGAGAGGCCTGCTGCCCCTGCTCCGACTTGGCCAGGAACGGCGAGCGGCCGAGGATGACGATGCCCACCACGAGCGCCACCAGGCCGCCGACCTCTCCTGCGAGAGCCGGGGGATCGACACGCAGCCGCTCGCCGAAGATCACGACTCCCAGGACGATCCCGATGATCGGCTCGGTCGCGGTGGTGGCGGGCAGCGAGATCCGCAGCGGCGCGGCGTCGAACGCGCTCTGGTTGAGCAGGATGCCGGTCGCCGCGATCACGGGCAGCAGGTAGGGCTCCCACGAGGTGAACAGCGCCACCGGTCCCCCTGCCAGGATCAGCAGGGACCCGCGGGTCAGCGCGTCCTGGAGGCCGTACAACGCCCCCGCCGCCGCGGCGAGCAGCATCGCCTTGGTCTGCAGGGGCGATCGCAGCGCCACCGCGACCATACCCGCGGCCACCCCGGCCACGGCCAGCACGGCGATCCACACCACGGAGCCCGACGCCGGCATCCCGCCCCCGTGGGGACGCCCGGCGAGGAGGAAGGCGGCGACGCCACCGCTGACCAGCACCGCGCCCAGCCACTCCGCCGCGCCCAGGCGCTCCTGGTAGAACAGGGCCGCCGCGGCGAGGGCGAAGATGAGGTTGGTCGCCAGGAGCGGCTCCACGGAGGCCACGTCGGCACGCCGCAGGGCCAGCGCGCCGAGGACCTGCCCGCCGACCATCGTGGCGATCCCGGCCAGCCACACCGGCTTGCGCGCCAGGTCGAGCAGCAGGCGCACGTGGAGCATCTCGCCCAGCGGTTCGGTGTACGCGACGTGCTGCTGGGCGACCCAGCCCAGGCCGAGGAGGGCCGCGGCCGCGAGGCCGAGAACCACCGTGACGATCACGGCGCCACGCCGCCGGCCGGAGCCCTCGGCATCATGATCGGTCACTCCCCTCGGCGGCCGGGTCTCCCATGTATCCGCCCATCCCCCGCGACGGCGGCCTCATGCTGGTGATATGGTTTTGGGCACTCGTCCAAGTCGGTCGTCCAAGTCAGGTGACCAAGGCGATCGTACGAGAGCTGAACGGAGCACGTGGGAGATGGCGGAGGCGTCCGCGGACCGGGGCAGGACCACACGGCAACGGCTGCTCGGCGCCGCGGCGGCCCTGATCGCCGAGGCCGGCTGGGGCGGCGTCAGCACGCGGATGGTGGCCGAGCGGGCCGGGGTCGCCCCCGGAGTCGTGCACTACCACTTCGCATCGCTGCCCGACCTGCTGATCGCGGCCTCCACCGGGGTCGCGCGCGCGATGCTGGAGGAGCTGACCGGGCGGCTGGCGGAGCAGCCCGACCCCGAGACCGGTGTCGAGTGGCTGCTGGGCGAGCTGTCGCGATACGCGGGAACCGACCCCGCCTCGCTGCTGATCGTCGAGATGTACCTGGCGGCCGCCCGGCTGCCCGATCTCCGCGACCGGCTGCACGAGATCGTCGCCGACTCCCGCGCCCGCGTCGCCGCCTGGCTGCGCGAGCGCGGCCACTCCGCCGGCCACCCCGGCGACGCCGAGGCGACCGCCGCGGTCCTCGTCGCGGCGGTGGACGGACTGGTGCTGCACCGCGGGCTCGACCCGGCCCTCGACCTCACCGCTCTGGCCGGGCCGCTGCGGGCGATGGTGCGTACCGACGGACACGAGGAGGGCGGAGGAACATGAGAGCGATCGTCTGCGGCGCCGGGATAGCCGGGACTGCCCTGGCGTGGCACCTGGAACGCGCCGGCTGGGACGTCGAACTGGTCGAGCGCGCCCCGGCGTTCCGCACGGGCGGATACATGATCGACTTTTACGGCCCCGGGCTGGAGGCAGCCGGGCGGATGGGGCTGCGCCCCCGGCTGGAGGAGGTCCGCCACCCCGTTCAGGAGATCGGCTATGTCGACGGCTCCGGACGGCAGACCAGCCGTCTCGCCGTCAAGGCGGGGTTCGCCGAGGTGGTCAGCCTGTTGCGGGGCGATCTCGCCCGCGTGCTCGCCGAGCAGGTGCGGGCGCCGGTCCGGTACGGCACGACGGTCACGGCTGTCAAGCAGGACGACGGGGGCGTCGAGGTCGAACTGACCGACGGCACCCGGCACGAGGCGGACCTGCTGGTCGGCGCCGACGGCGTGCACTCACGGGTCAGGGAGCTGATCTTCGGTCCCGAGGGGCGCTTCGTCCGCTATCTCGGCCACCACGTGGCCGCGTACGTGATCGAGGACGAGGACTTCAGCCGGCGGGTCGGGCCGCGCTACCGGATGCTGACCGTGCCGCGTCTGATGGCCGGGGCCTACGCGGTGGGCGGGGACCGGCTCGCCCTGCTGTTCCTGCGCCACGAGCCCGACCCCGCCGTTCCCGCCGATCCGGCCGCCTCGCTGCGCCGCCACTACGGGCACCTCGGCTGGATCCTGCCCGAGGTGCTCGCCAGGTGCCCGCGCCCGCCGGAGCTCTACTACGACCAGGTGACGCAGGTCGAGGCCCACCGATGGAACAGCGGCCGCGTGGTCCTGCTCGGCGACGCCTGCCAGGCGGTCTCCCTGTTCGCCGGACACGGCGCGTCCCTCGCGGTGGCCGCGGCGTGGGTGCTCGCCGACGAACTGCGGGCCACCTCCTCCGGCGACCTGTCCCCCGCCCTCGACCGGTACGCGGCACGCATGCGGCCGGTCGTCGCCGACGTCCAGTCGTTCGGCCGCCGCTTCCTCCCCTGGATGGCGCCGTCCAGCCGCCTGCGCATCACCGCACGCGACTGGCTGCTGCGGCTGGCCTCCCTGCCCGGAGCCGACCGGCTGTTCATGAACTCCCTCAGTCCCGGCGGCCACCGCCTCATCACCTGACCATAGGCTCGGACCGTGGCGATCAGACCATTCGACGCGGTGCTGTGCGACTTCGACGGCGTCCTCAAATTTCAGGATCTCGAGCAGCAGGCGGAGATCGAGCGGGCGTACGGGGTGGAACCGGGGACCGTCGCCCGGGTGACCGGCGAGTCGGCCCTGGTGGTCCCGGCTCTGACCGGGCTGGTGACCCGTGAGGAGTGGCTGGCCTCGGCCGTTCCCGTCCTGGCCGGGCTGGTGGGCTCGGCCGCGCGGGCGAGCGCGCTGACCGCCGACTGGGTGGCCGCCCGCACCTGGGCCGACGAGGAGGTGCTCGCGCTGCTCACGCGGGCGCGCGCCCGCGTCCCCGTCGTGCTCGTCAGCAACGCCACGTCGGAACTGGCCGTCCACCTGCGCGAGCTGGAGCTTCACGACGCCTTCGACCACATCGTGAGCAGTTACGAGGTGGGCGTGGCCAAGCCCGACCCGAGGATCTTCGAGATCGCCGCCCGGCACGCGGGCGTGCCGCCGAAGCGCTGCCTGTTCGTCGACGACCGGGCCGAGAACGTCGACGCGGCGAGGGTGCTCGGCATGACCGGGGTCGTCTACCGTGCCCCGGCGGACCTGGAGATCGCGTTGCTCCCGCTGTTCGAGGAGGCTTCCTGATGGCGTTGCGACGGGTGCTGGCCTTCGTGGACCGGCCACGCGAACGGTTCGAGGAGGCCGCGGCGTTCTGGACCGCCGTCACCGGCACGCGCCTGTCCCCCCGCCGGGGCGACGACGGGGAGTTCGCCACGCTGCTGCCCGAGTCCGGCGACGCCTGCGTGAAGCTCCAGGCGGTGGGCGGCGGGGGCGGCGCCCATCTCGATCTGGAGGTGGACGACGTCAGGGCCGCCGTGGCCGGAGCGGTGGCGCTCGGCGCCGACGTCGCCGCCGATCACGGGGACTGGGCCGTGCTGCGCTCCCCGGAGGGCAGGGCGTTCTGCCTGGTGCCCTCGGAGAGGGCACCAGAGGAGAGGGCACCCGAGGAGAGGGTGTCCTGGGAGGGGGCGGCGCGGCGGCCGCCCGTGTTCGGCGGCACCCGCCTCGACCAGGTCTGCCTCGACATCGCGCCCGGCGCGTACGAGGAGGAGGTCGCGTTCTGGGCGGCGCTGATCGGGTGGCCCCCGCGCCGGGGGTCGCTGCCCGAGTTCACGGTGCTGGCGATGCCGGGGATGCCGGTGCGGGTCCTCCTGCAGCGGCTCGGCGAGGGTCCAGGCCGGTCGGCCCATATCGACCTGGCCTGCGCCGACGCCGAGGCCGCTCGGTTGCTGCACGAGCGGCACGGCGCGGTGTTCGTTGCGCGGGGGCGGCGCTGGATCGTCATGCGCGACCCGGCCGGCGGGGTCTACTGCCTAACCGAGCGGGATCCGGAGACCGGCGCGCTGCTCCCCTGAGGGTCAGGCGGCGGGGCGCAGGTGCCGCAGCGCGGTGGCGAGCCGGGCCAGTTCGGCCACCATCGTGTCCGCCGCCGTGTTCATCACGTCGTTGGGCTGCAGCCGGCCCTCCTCGTCGAGGAGCTGGGCGACGAAGGGGATGGAGACCGCCTCGAAGACCGGCACCATCTTCAGCGTGGTGACGACCTGCTTGAGCATCTGCACCGCCCGCGTGCCCGCGGAGACGCCGCCGTAGCTGACGAAGCCGACCGGCTTGTACTGCCACTCATGGTGCAGGTAGTCGATGGCGTTCTTCAGCACGGCGTTGAAGCCGTAGTTGTATTCCGGCGTGACGAACACGAACGCGTCGCCGCGCTCGATGGTCGCGCTCCACTCCTTGGTGTGCTGGTTGACGTACTGCCGGAGCCGGGGGTGGTTCGGCTCGTCCATGAACGGCAGGTTCACCTCGGCGAGGTCGACGAGCTCGACCTCGAAGGCGTCCTGGGCCACCGCGCGCTCGTGGAACCACTCCGCGACCGGCAGCCCCGTCCGGCCCGGACGCGTGCTCGCGATGACGATCTGCAGAACCGGCTTCGCCACAATTCCCCCAAAACAGGATTAAGCGGATAAAACGCACTTAACAGTACGCTGCGATCGGTAAGAACACCGACGGGGGTGCGGGGCTTCCCACACGCCGCTCATCCTGCCCGGAAGGTCACCCGGATTGCTCCGGAAGGGTGATGCGCCCGCCGAGGAGCGGTTCCTCGAGGTGGCCGGGAGTGAGCAGGACACCGGAGATCCTCGACGCCAGCGCCAGGGCGGCGGGTATGCGATTGCCGATGTGGTCCTCGGCCTCCGGGTCGATGCCGAGCTCACGCAGATACCCGTCCAGACAGCCGGGGGCGGCGCCGTGGCGCCGGCAGGGGAAGGCCGGATCGAAGGCGGTGAGGACCTGCCCGTCCGCGGCGTAGGCGAAGTGGTCGTGCGCGTAGTCGTGTCGGCTCACCACCACGGCTCGCCCGCCGTCCCGCGCCAGCTCGCGGAGCACCTCGGGACGCGCCCCCTGCCAGCCATACTTCTCCACCGCGACGGTCCAGTCTCCGAGCCCGATCACCATGACCAGGTCGCAGCGGCCGCCGGTGGCGTCGAAGCGCTCGTACACGTCCTCGTCGGTGAGCGGCCCGACGTCCTGGGGCGCGACCCCGAACCGGCGCAGGACCTCACGCTTGTCGGGGTGCTCGACGAAGGTCAGCGTGTAGATGGGGCCCAGCGGCTGGGAGTCGTCGTCCTGCCACGCGTAGTCGTCCGGGGCCGCGCGCCCGTCACCCGGTTCGCGGACGGCGGCGCGCACCGTCTCGATCCGGTCCGCGTCGGCGAGGGCGGCGGGATGGGCCGCGAAGAAGGCGTCGACCACATCCGAGGAGATACGGCCCCGCATGCTGACGGGCCACCCCTCGGCCTTCGCCCATTCACGGACGCGCATGCTCATCTCCCGGCCGAGAACGAATTGGGACACGCGCTGCGGGGAGACCTCATGATCCGGCATGCACGCGAACCTATCGCCCGGGGGGGCCGTGGCACATCGCCACGGCCCCATATGCCTCGGACGACTTCAGCGGGCGAGGTGGCGGCTGATGACGAGGCGCTGGATCTGGTTGGTGCCCTCGAAGATCTGCATGATCTTGGCCTCGCGCATGTAACGCTCGACGCGGAACTCGCGCGTGTAGCCGTACCCGCCGAAGACCTGGACCGCGTCGGTGGTGACCCGCATCGCGGTGTCGGTCGCGACCAGTTTGGCGACGCTGGCCTGCCTGCCGTACGGCAGGCCGGCGTCGCGGCGGCGGGCCGCGTCGAGGTACGTCGCCCGGGCGCAGTCCACGCCCGCGGCCATGTCGGCGAGCAGGAAGCCGAGCCCCTGATGGTCGATGATCTTCTTGCCGAACGCCTCGCGCTCCTTGGCGTACGCGACGGCCTCGTCGAGCGCGGCCTGGGCGAGGCCGACGGCGCAGGCGGCGATGCCCAGCCTGCCGGAGTCGAGCGCGCCGAAGGCGATGGGCAGACCCTGGCCCTCGGCGCCGATGAGACGGTCGGCGTCGATCAGCACGCCGTCCCAGTGGGCCGTCGTGGTGGGGATGGCGTGCAGGCCCATCTTCTCCTCGGGGCGGCCGAAGGTCAGGCCCTCGGCGGCGCCCGGGGCGAGGAAGCAGGAGACGCCGCGCGGGCCGGAGTCCGTGCGGGCGAACAGCGCGTAGAAGTCCGCCCGGCCGCCGTGGGTGATCCACGCCTTGGTGCCGGTGATCCGGTAGCCGCCCTCGGTCTTCTCGGCCTTGCAGGTCAGCGCCGCGGCGTCCGACCCGGCCTGGGGCTCCGACAGGCTGTAACCGCCGATCAGCCGCCCGGCCAGCATCTCCGGCAGCCAGCGCTCCCGCTGCTCCGGCGTGCCGTACACGGCCAGGGGCAGGCACGACAGCGTGTGCACGCTGACCGCGACCGCGACGGCGGCCCACCGCGCGGCCAGCTCCTCGAGCACCTGGAGATACACCTCGTACGGCTGGCCGCCCCCGCCGTACTCCTCCGGGTAGGGCAGGCCGAGCAGCCCGGCGGCGCCGAGCGTGGCGAACAGCCCCTCGGGGTAGGTCTCCGCGCGCTCGTGCTCGTCGACGCGGCGGGCGAGTTCCTTGTCGGCGATCTCACGGGTCAGCTCGATGAGGTCCCGGGCGTCCGGGCCGGGCAGCAGACGGTCGACGGTCACGGTGACTCCTGGAGGACGGGCTCGTTCAGCTCGGCGAGAAGGGTGGCGGCGCGGTCACGGAACTCCGCGACACGGGCGAGCTTGATGTCCTCGTACCCCCGGATCAGGTCCGGCAGGGCGGCGATCTCGGCGACGGCCGCGGCGGTCGCCGGGGTGAGCCGGCCGAGCGCGCGACTCACCAGCTCGCGGTACTCCACGACCAGCGTACGCTCCACGCGGCGGACGGCGGCGTGCCCGAACACGTCGAACGCGGTGCCGCGCAGCACGCGGGCGGCCCGCAGCCCACGGAACACGACGCCGGCGGACCGGTGCAGCCTGATCTTGCGCTTCAGGCCCATCGCCCGCAGCAGCGGCGGGTGCAGCAGCACCGACACGGCGGCGCCGGGGCCGAACTCCCGCTCACGCCGGGCCCGCTCCACCGGGTCGAGGTGCAGCCGGGCGACCTCGTACTCGTCCTTGTACGCCATGAGCTTGTGCAGCCCCCGGGCGTACGCGAGCCCGATGCGCACGCCGGCCTCCTCCCCCGCCCGTTCGGTGGCCAGCGTGGCCACCCGGCGCACGTCCCGGGCGTACGAGCGCGCGTAGGCCGCGTTCTGGTAGCCGGTCAGGTCGGCGACGCGGACGGCCAGCGTCTCCTCCAGCTCGCCGCCCGCGCCGGGGTCGACCGGCATCGGGGGCGGCGGCGCGATCACTGACTGCGGGATCGCGGCCCGGAACACGGCCTCGCGGTCGATCACGGCCGCCCGCCCCCAGCGGAAGGCCGCCAGGTTCTGCTCCACGGCCGCCCCATTGAGCCGGATGGCCCGCTCGATCGCGTCCGCCGAGATCGGGATGCAGCCGTGCTGGTAGGCCGCGCCGACGAGCACGAGGTTGGCGGGCATGTGGTCGCCGAACAGCGCCTCGGACAGCGCGCCGGCGTCCAGGTGGAGGCCGGCCTCGGGCAGGGTGGCCGACGCGATGCGGGCGACCGCGTCCTCAGGTCCGGGGAGCGCGGCACGGCCGGTGACCATGGCGGCCGTCGGCACGATCGCGGTGTTCACGACGGCGACCGTACGCCCGGGCGAGGCGACGGCGAGGGTGTCGTCCGCGGCGGCGCCGAGCACGTCGAAGCCGACGAGGACGTCGGCGGTGCCGCGGGCGGCGCGCACCGAGCCGGTGATCGGCTGCGGGGAGATCCGCACGTCGCTGACGACGGGACCGCCCTTCTGCGCCAGCCCGGTCTGGTCCAGGCCGGCGGCGTGCAGGCCGTCGAGGTGGGCGGCCATCTGCAGGATCTGCGAGACGGTCACCACCCCGGTGCCGCCGATGCCGGGCATCCGCAGCAGCACCGAGCGCTCCGGGAACCGCGCCACGGGCTCGGTCAGCGCCACCGGCGGCTCGGGCACCGTACGCGGGGTCTGCGGGCGAGGCTCGACGAGCAGGAACGACGGGCAGTCGCCCTTGAGGCAGCTCAGGTCGGAGTTGCACGACGCCTGGTGGATGCGGGTCTTGCGGCCGAACTCGGTCTCCACGGGCTGCACGGACAGGCAGGTGGACACGTCCCCGCAGTCGCCGCAGCCCTCGCACACGCGCTCGTTGACCACCACCCTGGCCGGCGCCGCCGGCAGCTTGCCGCGCTTGCGCAGCCGTCGCTCCTCGGCCGCGCAGCGGTCGTCGTGGATCAGCACGGTCACCCCGTCGATCGCGGCGAGTTCCTTCTCCACGGCCGGGAGGTCGTCGCGGTGCCGTACGGACGCGATCGGCGCCAGCCGGACGCCGCGGTAGGTCTCCGGCTCCGGCGTGGTGACCACGACCCGGCGCACCCCCTCGACCGCCAGCCACCGCGTCAGCGCCGGGACGTCGAGGCGGCCCTCGGCGCGCTGCCCGCCGGTCATCGCCACGGCGTCGTTGTAGAGCAGCTTGTACGTCATCGAGACGCCGGCCGCGACGGCGGCGCGCACGGCCAGCGAGCCGGAGTGGTGGAAGGTGCCGTCGCCGAGGTTCTGGGTGAAATGGCGGTCGGAGGTGAAGGGGGCCAGGCCGAACCACTGCGCGCCCTCGCCCCCCATCTGCGTCATGCCGACCTGCCTGCCGCGTCCGTTCCCGTCCAAGGCGATCATGGCATGGCAGCCGATGCCCGCGCCCACCAACATGTCGTCCGAGGCGCGCGTCGAGGCGTTGTGCGGGCAGCCCGAGCAGAAGTACGGCGTGCGGGCGGCGACCAGCGGAAGCATGCGGCGGGCCCGGCCGGAGGACGGGGCAGGCGACAGGATGGCCGCCTGCCGGGGAAGGCGGTCCGGGCCCAGGCAGGTGGCGAGGGCCCCGGCCACGTCCTCGGCGCCGAGCGTGCCGCGTGCCGTGAGCAGTTCCCGGCCGATGACGTCCGGGCGCTGCCCGGTGTCGTACAACGCCTGCTTGAGGTGCCCCTCCAGGAACGGCACCTTGTCCTCGACCACGAGCACCCGGTCGAGCCCGGCGGTCATGGCGGCGAGGTCGTCGTACGCGAGCGGGAACGGCATGGCGAGCCGGATGAGCCGCAGGCCGAGGTGGTCCATCGCGGACTCGTCCAGGCCGAGGTCGGCCAGGGCGCGCAGGACCACGGCGTAGGAGGTGCCCGAGGCGAGCACGCCCGTCGTGGCCCGCGGCGCGTCGTGGATGACCCGGTTGAGGCCGTTCGCGCGGGCGTACTCGCGGGCCAGGCCGAGCCTGCGGGTGAGCATGTCGTGCTCGGCCTCCAGCGAAGCAGGGCCGACCAGGGTGGGCGGCGCCCCGCGGCCGGCGCGATCCGGCACCGGGATGCGAGACCGGATGTTCTCGCGCAGCGGGCCGAGGTCGACGGTGGCGGATGCGTCGGCGACGTCGGCGACGATCTTCAGGCCTGCCCACAGGCCGGTGGCCCGCGACAGCGCCACCGCGTGCAGCCCGAGCTCGACGACCTCCGCCACGGAGCCGGGGGCGAGCAGCGGCATCGACAGGCTCTGGCACATCGGCTCGCAGGAGCTGGGCACGGTCGACGACTTGCTGCCCGGGTCGTCGCCGATCCAGGCCACCGCCCCGCCGAGCGGCGCGGTGCCGGCGAGGTTGCCGTGCCGGATCGCGTCGGCGGCGCGGTCGAGGCCCGGGTTCTTGCCGTACCAGAAACCGGTCACCCCCTCGTGCCGGCGGCCTGGGACCTGGGCGAGAAGCTGGGTGCCCGCGACGGCCGTGGCCGCGAGCTCCTCGTTGAGGCCGGGCCTGGCCACCACGCCGGCCTCCTTCAGGAACCGCGCGGCCCTCGCCATCTCCAGGTCGACGCCGCCCAGCGGCGAGCCGGGATATCCGGAGACGAAGACCCGCGTGTCCAGGCCGCGCGCGGCGTCGAGGCGGCGCTGCTCCAGGGTCAGCCGGACGAGGGCCTGGACGCCCGAGATCAGCACGGTGCCGTGCTCGGCCGCGTACTTGTCGTCGAGCGAGACGGGAGGCGTGGACACGTGCGAACCTCCTGAGGTCGGGGGGGTGACCCACAGCACACCAACGTCCAGGGCACACGCGCAAGCATCGCGCGAGAAACGGTCGACAAGACGCAAAAAGATGGAGAAGTCCGCCCTGGGCGCTACTGTTCTTTGCGCCGGGCGCCGCTTGGAGAGGGAGCATGTCATGGCGGAGATCGACGACATCGACCACCGGCTGCTGCGCCTGCTGCGCGAGGACGGGCGCAGGACCTTCTCCGAGATGGCCGCCGAGATCGGCCTGTCGGTGGCCGCGGTGAAGCGGCGGGTCGACCGCCTGCGCGAGATCGGCGTCATCACGGGCTTCACGGTCCGGATCGACTACGCCAAGCTCGGCTGGGGCATCGAGGCGTTCACCGAACTGCGCTATCCCGGCACGACCCCGGTCGGCAAGATCGTCCGCACCGCCACGGACGTGCCGGAGGTGCAGGAGGTGTTCACCATCGCCGGCGACCCGGACGCGCTCATCCACGTCCGCGTCCGCGACCTCGGCCACCTCCAGCAGGTCATCGACCGGCTGCGCCGCGCCGGCGACGTGACCGGCACCAAGACCCTGCTCGTGCTCGGCTCGTGGACCCGCGACATCGGGCCGGTCGAGGACCTCAGTCGTCGTCCTCCCGCGCGCTGAGGCCGGTGGCGTTCAGGAAGTCGACCAGCGGGCCGTCGGCGAGCCTGCCGGTCTGGTGCGCCCTCTGGAGCTTGATGAGCAGGTCGCGGACGCGCCGCGCGGCTTTGTCGCCCTTGTCCCCGTCTCGGCCCCTGAACATGTCCCTGGCCGTCTTCCTGATCGCCTCGTGGGCATCGCGGGCCAGCTTCGGCTCGATGCCTCCCCGGCTCTCCTGCTCCTGCACGGCGCGATCGAAAGCGGCCAGCCACTCCTGGTAGTTCCGGTAGACGCGGCGCGTGGACGGCGTAGGAGACGGCTTCGGGGACGCGCCGAGGGACGCGCTGGGGAACGGTGTCCTGGACAGCCGGGGCGTCGGACTGGACGAGACCGTCCTCGGCGGGGTGGGCGACGTCGCGGCGCGGGTGGCGGACGGCGACTGGGCCGCGACCGCGGGTTCCGCCTGCCCGCCGCCGTCGGACAGCGCCGCCACCCCGATCGTGACCGCGGCGAGCCCCGCCACCGCGGCACCGAGCCGGATGAGCGTGCGCCGCTCGGGCGACATCCCCGCGGTACGGCCGGCCGGGACGCCGGGCGGCGGGACGTCGAGCAGCGCCGTGTCGCCCGCACGCGCGCCGCCCGGGTAGGACGCCTGCTGCGGGGGCGGCACCGGTGTCCCGGCCTTCCGGGCGGGCTCCCCCGCGGAGAGGGCGACGGCCGCCAAGACCCGGCGCGCGACCTCCGCGTCGGCGGGCCGGGCGGTCGGGTCCTTGGCCAGCAACGCCATGATCAGGCGCTCCAGCTCGGCGGGGATGTCGGGGCGGTGCCTGCTGGGCGGCACCGGGGCCTGGTGGATGTGCTGATACACCAGCTCCGGGGCCGATCCGGTGAACGGCGGGTGCCCGCACAGCAGCTCGTAGCAGACGCACCCCAGCGCGTAGAGATCGCAGGCGGACCCGCCGCCCCTGCCGTCGATCTGCTCCGGAGCCAGGTAGGCGGCGGTGCCGACGACGGTGCCCACCATGGTGAGCCGCGCCGCCTCGGTCGCCACCTGGGCGACGCCGAAGTCGACCACCTTGAGCACGCCGCTCGCGGTGAGGTGCAGGTTGGCGGGTTTGACGTCCCGGTGCACGACCCCTGCGCGGTGCGCGGCGTCCAGGCCCGCGGCGGCCTGGCTCATGAGGTCGCAGGCCTCCGCCACGCCGTACCGGCCCCGGTCGAGCAGCTCCGCGGCCAGGCTGCGGCCGGTGAGCAGCTCCATCACCAGGTAAGGCCGCGCGTCCTGCTCGCCCACGTCGAGCACCGTCACCACGTTCGGATGGACGACGCGAGCGGCGGCGCGGGCCTCGCGGGCGAAGCGCTCTCGCGAGGCGACCCCGGCGACCTGCGGCGCGAGGATCTTCACCGCCACGGGACGGTGGCCCCGCAGGTCCCGGCCCCGCCAGACCTCGCCCATCCCGCCCTGGCCGATCAGCTCCTGCAGCTCGTAACGACCGCCGAGCGTGGACGGCACCACGTCCCGCACCTCCTCATGGCCACTCGCCCCGATGATCGGGAGCCAACCTATCCTCTCGGGCAGGCCGGGCGAGAACGGCCGGATCGGCGGAACTCGTTCACGGTGGCGGCGTGCGATCGGCTATGCCAGGCTATGCACGCGTCTGCGCTCGTGTTGACGCTGCCGTCTCCGCTGTCCGTGTCCGCCGTTCGTGGGCGGCGGCGAGGATGAGGTAGGCGCCGGCCGTCCAGGTGTAGGCGCGGTCGCGCAGCCCCTCGCCGGTGCGCGCGTCGAAGTTCTCGGCGAAGCCGGACCGCTCGCAGAGCCTCCGGAAGCGGGCGCTGATCTCGTCGGCCAGCCCGACGTGGCCGGCGCGGCGCAGGCCGTCCTCGATGAGGAGGGTCGAGGGGGCCCAGATCGGTCCCCGCCAGTAGCCGTCGTCCTGGTAGTGCTCGGACGCGGGGTGCTCGGTGGCGGGTCCGAAGGCGGTCAGATGCGAGGCGATGCGTGCGGCGAGCGCCGTGTGCACCGGTCCGGGGAGCTCGTCGCCGAGCACGATGGGCATGAGGTCGAGCAGGCTGGAGCTGGACCAGGTGCGCCCCGAGTGCGCGCCGCGGGCGACGAACCGGTCCCCCGTCCACAGCTCGGCGAGCAGCGCGTCGCGCATCCGGTCGGCGGCGCCGGACCAGCGGGCCGCCGCGGCGGGGTCCGGGGCCCGGCGGGACAGTTCGCGCATCTGCAGGACGAGGAAGGCGGCCAGGTCGGCGGTCTCGACGACCCGTTCGGGGTCGAAGGTGGTGGCGTTGTCCCAGCCGCTGTCGTTGCCGTGCTGGTAGTGCGGCAGCTCACGGCCGGGGACGCGCCGCGCCGTGAGCCAGAAGGTCGTCCAGCGTTCCAGCATCCGGTAGACCTCCTCCGGCTCGGCCGCCGGCGGAAGGCGGCGCAGGGCCCAGCCGTGGATGGGCGGCTTGACGAAGTTGTAGAGGATCTCGGAGTGGGTGACGGAGTCGGGCAGCGCACCGGCGCCGTCCTGGTGGTCGAAGGGCAGCCGGAACTGGTCCCAGGCCAGGCCGGGCAGGCCGTCGGCGAGGGCGATGGCGTTGAAGCAGTGGTCCCAGCTCCACACCTTGTCCATCCAGTGCTTGGACATCAGCACGGCGGGCCGTGTGACGAACCCGGCCGGGCGTACGGTCGCCGACCACAGAACGTAGGCGGCCAGCTCGGCCGCGGGCGTACGGTCGCTGCGCCAGGGCGCGACCGCCGCGGTGAACGCCTCGAACTGGGCCCGCGCCGCCTCGGCCACCTGCTCGAAGGCGTCCGTGCCCGGGTAAGGGGCGCGAGCGGTCTCGTACTCCTCGACGGCGACCTCCCACTCGCCGCTCAGGACGACGCCCCGTTCGGCGGCGCCGAGTGCCTGGACGCCCCGCGCCTCGGCCTGCCCGGCGAGCACCGTGACCCGATAGCGGCGCCCGGTCTGGTAGACGGTGAAGACGAACGAGCCGTCCGCCGGGTCCTGGTAGAAGTACGGGCCGCTGAACGGGGTCAGGACGGGGTCGGCGGCCAGGAGGCTCAGCCCGAGGCCCCGGCCGCGCAGCCGTACCGTGTCGGCGTTCTCGTAGGCGAGGTCGATCCGGTCGCCGGCGCGGCTCCAGGTGAGCCGGTGGGGGGTGGCGGTGACGTCGCTCTCGGCGGACGGCGCCAGCCGCAGGATCGGATGCATGCCGGTCTGGTGGGAGACCAGATGCACGTCCCGGGCGTAGGTGTTCTCGGCGACCACCGGCGAGAAGCCGAACCATGAGCCGCGGTAGCTGAACGGGATTTCCCGCAGGGAGAACACCGGGCCTGAAGCGGCGACGGTCATGAAGAGGGGGTCCCTTCTCGAAAAGGTTCAGTCCTTGACGGCGCCGGCGGTGACGCCTGCGGCGACGTAGCGCTGGGCGACGATGAGCAGAACGGTGGCGGGGATGGAGGCGACCACGGCGGTGGCCATGATGGCGTTCCACTCCTGGTTGTTGTTGCCGATGTAGTGGTAGATGCCGAGCGTGATCGGCTGGTGGGCGCCGCCCTGGTCGAGGGTGGAGGCGAAGACGAAGTCCGACCAGGCCCAAAGGAACGCGAACAGCGACACCGTGATGATCGAATTACGGGAGACCGGCAGCACGATCGAGACGAACGTGCGGGTCACCCCGGCGCCGTCCACCCGGGCCGCCTGCAGCAGCTCCTCGGGAATGCCGGACATGAACGCGGTGAGGATCAGCACGGCGAACGGCACCGCGAGGGTGGAGTCGGCCACGATCAGCCCGGGGACGGTGTTGAGCACGCCGGTGGTGAGGAAGATGGCGTAGAAGCCCATCGCCATGATGATCCCGGGGATCATCTGGGCGATCAGCAGCACGAAGCTCAGCACGCCGCCGCCGCGCGGCCGCAGCTTGGCCAGCGAGTACGCGGCCGGCGCCGCGACCAGGAGGGTCAGCACGACGGTGCCCAGCCCGACGACCAGGCTCACCCCCAGATAGGGCAGCTGCCGCTCCAGCACCGCCCGGTAGCCGTCCAGCGTGCCGTGGACCGGGAACCAGTACGGCGGCGACTTGCGCATGTCCTGGTCCCGTGTGAACGACACGTTGACCATCCAGTAGACCGGGAACAGCATCACGGCCGTCAGCGCCAGCCCGACGGCGGTATTGAGCCGCCTCATGCCGCGGCCTGCCGTCGCTGCACGCGGATGTAGACGAGCCCGAAGGCCAGCGCCATGAGGATCAGCAGGTTGCCCACCGCCGCGCCGGGGCCGAAGGAGGGCACGAGGTTGCCGAAGCCGAGCCGGTAGGACCAGGTGGCGAACGTGCCGGAGGAACCGCTCGGCCCGCCCTTGGTCATGATCCAGATGATGTCGAACACCTTGAGGGTGTAGACCAGCCCGAGCAGGACGGTGATCGCCGACACCGGACGCAGCAGCGGGAAGGTCACCCGCCAGAACCGCTGCCAGGCGCCGGCCCCGTCCAGCGCCGCGGCCTCGTACACGGCCGAGGGGATCGCCTGCAGGCCACTGTAGAGCACGACCAGGTTGAACGGGATGCCGATCCAGATGTTGGCGATGGTCACCGACCACAGCGACCAGTCGGGTGAGGTCAGCCAGTTCACCGGGCCGAGGCCGACCCAGCTCAGGGCGGCGTTGACCACGCCGGAGTCGCTGTTGAGCATCCACGACCAGGTCGAGGCGGACACGATCAGCGGCAGCAGCCACGGCACCAGGAACAGCGCGCGCAGCGTCGCCGACAGCCGGAAGTTCCGGCTGAAGAACACGGCCAGTGCCAGCCCGATGGAGAACTGGAAGGCCAGCGACACCACCGTGAAGACGATGGTGTGCCACAGCGCGGGCCCGAACGTGGCGTCGGCGAACACCTTGGCGTAGTTGGCGAACCCGGCGAACGGCGCGTCCCCCTGCACGAACGAGCGCACCGTGTAGTGGCGCAGGCTCAGCTCGACATTGCGATACAGCGGGTAGGCGTAGAAGACCAGCAGGTAGACGACGACGGGGGCGAGGAACGCCCACGCCGCCCACTGCCCTTGCCGGGTGCGTGCCGCCCGGCGCTCCCGCCCCTGCGGGGGGACGGGCGCGGGGACGGGGGCGCGGGCCGGACGCACCGGGGTTCGTGTCACTCGGCTCTTGCTCATTACCGGGTCGCGTTCGCCGCCGCCGTCTGCGCCGCCGCCATCGCCTCCTGCGCGGACGTGGAACCGCTCAGCGCCGCCTGCACGGCGCCCCACATCGGCTCGGAGATCTTCGGATACTTCGTGCCGAGGTTGTCGCTGGTGCGGCCCTTGGCCGCCTTGACCGCCTCCACCCACACCTTCAGCTCAGGGTTCTGCTCGACCTGCTTGGCCTGCACCGCTTCGGTCGGCGCGATGTACGACAGCGTGGTCGTGGTCGACAGGGAGTTGCCGGTGCTCGTCAGGCAGCTCACGAGCTTCTGCGAGGTGGCGTAGCGGGCGGTGTCCGACTGCACGGGGATGCTGACGAACTCGCCGCCGGTCGGGGCGGGGGCGGTGCCGCCGTCCTTGCCGGGGATCGGGATGATGCCGTAGTCGAAACCGGTCTTCTTTGCGTTGGCGAGCTGCCAGGTGCCGTTCTCGGCGAAGGCGTAGTCGCCGCCGGCGAACTCCTGCCAGCTCGTGGTCTGGGTGTTGTTGATGACCGAGTTGGGCGCGTAGCCCTTCTTGAGCCAGTCGGCCCACAGGGCCACCGCCGAGACACCCTCGGGCGAGTCCAGTTTGGTGAGGTTCGCGCCGGAGCCCCAGAACCAGGGCAGGAACTGGAAGCTGCCCTCCTCGGTGCCGATGGCGGAGAACGTGATGCCCTTCTTGCCCGCCGCCTTCACCTTCTCCAGCGCCGCGGTCAGCGACGCCCAGTCCTTGATGCCGGCCGCGTCCACCCCGGCCTTCTTCAGGACCTCCTTGTTGTAGTACAGGGCGAGCGTGTTGGCCCCGATCGGCACTCCGTACGTCTTGCCGCCGAGCTGGCCCGCCGCGAGCAGGTTCGGCGCGATCGACGAGACGTCGAGTTTGTTCTCCTCGGTCGTCGTCAGCACGCCGGCCTCGGCCAGCGTCGAGACCACCGGGTTGTCCACGATCAGCACGTCCGGCGAGTTGCCCTGCTGCGCCGCCAGCAGCGCCTTGTTCGTCAGGTCGCTGGTGTCGTAGCCGGTCCGCTCGACCTTCACCCCCGCCTGGGTGCCGCACGACTCCAGCAGCTTCACCCAGTCGGAGCTCTTGTCGTACTGGGGGTAGGGGTCCCAGATCGTGTAGGTCCCGCCTCCCGCGGCCTGGCTCGAACTCGCCGAGCCGGCGCCGCCGGACGGTGACGAGCAGGCGGCGAGTCCTGCGGCAGCGGCCAGCACCGCCACACCCAGGCCGGTCGCACGCCGGCCGCTTGACCCTGTTCTCATTGACGTGACCTCCGCTGACAGCGTTACGCGCCTGTTTCCCAACAAGAGTCGAACCGATTCGCCGAATCGGTTCGCTGACGATAGGCCCGGCCCGTCATCTGCGTCAATGGGCTGCGGGGCAGGAGTTGCGGAGATGTTGCGGAAGGCGCACTTGACCGCCTCGCGGCAGCGTGCTTATCGTCCAGTCGAATCGATTCGGCGAATCGATTCGACTCCACTCACCCCCCGAATGGGACAGCGCATGGCCGTACCCTTGTCCGAGCGAGCACGCAGGCTCGCGCCGCACGCCGTTCTCGCCTCCGCCCTCACGATGACCGCGATCCCCCTGGCCGCCATACCGGCGCACGCCTCACCGACCAACAGCACCGGAGCACCGGCACTCGTCCTCCACTACGACTTCGAAGGCGACCTGTCGAGCGGCGTCATCGAGGACCGCTCCCCGTCCGGTCTCGACGGAGCCCTGGCCAACCCGGGCGCGGCCAAGGCCGCCGCGGGGCCCGACGGCACGCAGGCCCTGTCGCTGCCCGGCGGGCCGACCGGCTCGGCGACCGCCCCCTACGTGACGATCCCGAACGGCCTGTTCCGCGACCGCCACGCCATGACCGTCTCCACGTGGCTGAAGTGGGCGGGCGGCGCCGACTTCCAGTGGGTCTACAACCTCGGCAAGGATGCCGCGACCGCCACCTTCGTCACGCCGTCCTACGCCGGCGACGCCACCACCAGATCGTCCATCAAACCGGTCAACGGCAGTGCCGAGGTGGGGGTGCCGGGCGCGCAGAAGCTGCCGACCGGGCAGTGGGTCAACCTCGTCACCACGATCGACGGCAGAACCCTCACCTACTACGTGAACGGCGTGGCCATCGGCAGCACCACCGCCCAGATCGACCTGGCCGCGGTGATGCACTCCGACCGCAACAGCACCTCCGGCTTCCTCGGCAAGGCGTTCTGGGGCGGGCACCCGTTCCTGGCCGGCGACCTGGACGACTTCCGCGTCTACGACGCCGCCATGGACGCCGAGCAGGTCGCGCAACTCGCCGGCGACCACAAGGCGGCTCTCACCAAGGTCGAGCAGACCTCCTTCGAGATCACCACCTATCCGGGCACCGCGCCGGCACTGCCCGCGACCGTCAACGCGCAGTTCTCCGACGGCATCCGCCGGGGCGTGCCGGTCGCCTGGGAGGCGGTCGACCCGGCCGGTTACGCCAAGCCGGGCCGGTTCACGGTCAAGGGCACCGCGTACGGGACCACGGTCGAGGCCGCGGTCAAGGTCGTCGCCAACGACCTGACCATCGACCTCGGCACCGAGACCGGCGCCTTCCACGGCGGCGCGTCCGGCACCCTGTACGGCGTGTACGGCGAGGGCGTGCCGACCTCCAACCTCCTGGAGGGCATGCGCCTGCGCACGGTCGCGACGAAGGCCCAGGACGGCCCCCAGCACCCCGGCGCCGACGCGCTGGAGGTGGTCAAGCCGCTGGCCGACAGCACCGGCGGCGACGTGTACATCTACATGACCGACATCTACCGCGGCTTCCCCTACCAGTGGCCCGGCGACACCCCCGAGGCCAGGCTGGGCGACTTCAAGGCCAAGATCGCCAAGCAGGTCGACCAGGTCCGCACGCTCGACCCGAAATATCAGGACCACATCGTCTTCGTGCCGTTCAACGAGCCCGAGGGCAACATGTTCGGCACCGGCGCGTGGAGCTACAACAAGATCAATTGGCTGAGCGACCCCCAGTACTACTTCAAGGCCTGGGACGAGGTCAACGCCCTGATCAAGGCCAAGATGCCGAAGGCCAGGATCGCGGGCCCCAACACCAGCGTTCTGTACGACCAGGTGCAGGGCTTCCTGCGGCACACCGTGCAGGCGGGCACCGTCCCCGAGGTCATGACCTGGCACGAGCTGGGCGACCCGGCCCGCATCCGCACCAACGTGGCGAAATACCGCCAGTGGGAGCAGGCCATCTTCACGGGCACCCCGTATGAGGGCAGGCGACTCCCGATCAACCTCGACGAGTACGCCTTCAACTACCACACCTCGGTGCCCGGCCAGATGATCCAGTGGGCCTCGGCCATCGAGGAGTCGAAGGTCGACGCCGACATCGCGTACTGGAACGTCGACGGCAACCTGTCCGACTCGGCCGTGCAGGCGAACCGCGGCAACGGCCAGTGGTGGCTGCTGAACGCCTACGGCCAGATGACCGGTGACACGGTCAAGGTCACCCCGCCGCGGCCGAACGTCAGCTACACCCTGCAGGGCGTCGCGACGCTCGACAAGGCCAAGGCACAGGCTCGCGCGCTGTTCGGCGGCGCGTCCGGTCTCGTCGGAATCCACTTCGACAACGTCGACACCACGCTGTTCGGCGACACGGTGCACGCGCTGGTCCAGGAGATCCCCTGGACCGGCCAGATCGGCGACTCCGCGCAGCCCCGCGTCGTCGCCGAACTGAACCGGAAGGTGACGGACGGCGCGGTGACCTTCGAGTTCGGGTCCGCACTGCCCGCGTTGAAGGAGTCGTCGGCCTACCAGATCATCCTCACCCCCGGCGACCACGCCGCCTCCGGCACTCCGGCGACCACGCTCTGGCAGGCCACGTACGAGGCGGAGGACGCCGCCCACACCGGCTCGGGGTACAGCCGCAACGGTCCCGAGGGGACCCCGTCCGACGTCGGCAAGTTCTACACCTCCGGCGGCTACGACGTCGGCGGGCTGCGCACCGGCTCCGACGTCACGCTGAACTTCACGGTGTCGGTCCCGCAGGACGGCACGTACGACCTGTCGGTCTTCGCGAACTCGCTGAACACCTACGGCGCGGTTCAGGAGCAGGGCCCGACCAACGTCTTCCTCCGGGTCGACGGCAAGGACGAGCGGGAGCTCCATCTTCCGCTGGGGTACAAGTGGGTGGTCTGGGACCACACGGACACGAAGGTCACGCTGTCCAAGGGCGACCACACGATCACCCTGGCCGCCAGGAGCCTCGACGGCACCCGGGCCACCAAGGGGGACGCGATCGTCGACAAGATCGACCTCTCCCTCGCCAACCCGGCCGCGAGCGAGGCGATCTACGAGGCCGAGTACGCCACGCTCGACGGCGCACGCACCGACTACAGCGAGAAGAAGGTGTCCGGCTCCGGCGTGGCCGACCTGCGCAAGGGACAGTCGGCGACGTTCTGGGTCTACTCACCCGGCGACGGCGAGTCCACGGTGCGTGTCGACCTGCGCGGCGGCGGCAAGGGCACACTGAGCGTCAACGGGCAGGACATCGCCGTGCCGTCCGGGTCCTCCGAGGTCAAGGCATTCCTGTCCGGCGGCGTCAACAAGATCACCTACACCGCACGGACGGGCAGGGTGCGGCTGGACCGGCTGCGGGTCGAGAAGACCGAGGGCGCCCTCACGCCGACCTGGTATGAGGCCGAGTCCGCCCACGTCGCCGGCGCCGCCAAGGTGGCCGCCTACCCGCTGGCGAGCGGTGGGAAGGCCGTCACCGACATCGGCGGCGCCCCCGGCAACGCCGGCACTCTGACCTTCGACGTCACCGCCCCCGAGAACGGGACGTACGCGCTGACCGTCCGCTACTCCAACCCCGAACAGTCCCCCGCCTCCCACTACAACCCCGACCCGCTGGCCCGCCACGCCGAGATATCCGTCAACGGCGCCACGCCGCAGCGGGCCTGGTTCCCCCACTCCTTCCACGCCGACAACTTCTGGGAGCTGACCATCCCCGTCCAGCTCAGGAAGGGAGCCAACACCGTCGCCTTCGCCTCGCGAGAACTGCCGAACTTCGACGGCGCCACCTACATCTCCGAGACCTTCCCGGACATCCTGCTCCGATCGAAGTACGCCCCGATCGTCGACAGGATCGCGGTGACGCCCATCGCCAAGTGACACGCCAGGTACATCAGCCGGGTGGGGCCGTCGGCCCCGCCCGGCTTCCTGTTCTCCATCAGGATTCAGGCCGGGCGGATCCGGAGGCCGTCGAGGGCCATGCGCAGCACCCGCTCACGCTGGTCGTCGTCGACGAACCCGCCCCCGGTGATGCCGGAGATCATCCGCAGGACGTCGTCGAAGGTCACGTCGCCGCGAACCTCCCCGGCCTCGCGCGCCCGGTCGAACAGCGGCTCCCCCGCCTCGTACATCGCGGTCCGGCTGGAGCGCATCATCTCCGAGTCGCGGTTGAGCGCCTCGTAGATGGCCCGCTTGGTGGCCGCGTAGTCCACGAACCGGCGCAGCCAGGCGGCCAGCGCCTCCCACGGCGGCAGGGCCGCGACCTGCCCCGCGGCACTGCACAGTTCGTCGATCTCGTCCAGGTACACGCTGTCGAACAGGTCCTGACGGGTGGGGAAGTTGCGGTACAGCGTGCCGATGCCGACCCCGGCGCGCCGGGCGATGTCCTCCAGCGAGGCCTGCGTGCCGTGTTCGGCGAACGCCTCGCGCGCGGCGGCGAGCAGCGCGTCGAAGTTGCGCCGCGCGTCGGCGCGCTGGGGGCGTCGCACCCTCGTCCGGGGGCCTTCGGCCGCCTTCTCGTTCACCGGGATCCTCCCCAGGTTGTACCGGAGGCATACCTCCGCTAATCTGGAGGCACGCCTCGACTTTAGCAGGCGGGCACTCGCGTTCGTGTCTTCCCTGTCAACGCCGCCCTGATCGTCGTCTTTGCTACGCGCCGTCCCCATGCCCGGGGCGGCGTCACCGGCGCGCCTCGTCGCGCCCGATTCCTCCTGTCGAAGGATGTCGATGTCACGCACCACCTCACCACAACGGCTGACCTTCCTCGCGCTGGCAGCCGCCACGGCCTCGTTCTCCATGCTGCAGTCCCTGGTCAGCCCGGTGCTGTCCACCATCCAGCACGACCTGCACACTGGCCAGAGCACGGTGACCTGGGTGCTCACCGCCTGGCTGCTGTCCGCCTCCGTCGCGACTCCCCTCATGGGCAGGATCGCCGACATGATCGGCAAGGACCGCACGCTGCTCGTCGCGCTGGCCGCCATCGCGCTCGGCTGCCTCGTCGCCGCCATCGCCCCCAACGTGGGGGTGCTGATCGCCGGCCGGGTCATCCAAGGGCTCGGCGGGGCCGTGTTCCCCGTCTCGTTCGGGATCGTCCGTGACGAGTTCCCCGCCTCACGGGTCCCCTCGATCGTCGGCGTCCTGTCCGCGGTCATCGCCGTCGGCGGCGGCGTCGGCATCGTGCTCGCCGGCCCGATCGTCGACGCCCTGGGCTGGCGCTGGCTGTTCTGGATCCCCGCGATCATCGTCGTCGCCACCGCGTTCCTGGCCTACCGCCACGTCCCCCCGTCCCCGGTGCGCACGCCCGGCCGGGTCAACTGGGCGGCCGCGGCGCTGCTGTCCGGATGGCTGGTGGCGCTGCTGGTCCCGCTCAGCGAGGCGACCTCCTGGGGCTGGGGTTCGGCCGCAGTGATCGCGCCGCTCGCCGCCGCCGTGCTGCTGTTCGCCGCATGGATCGCGGTCGAGCTGCGCTCGCGCGATCCGCTGATCGACATGCGCATGATGCGGCTTCCGGCCGTGTGGACGACCAACCTGGTCGCCCTGTTGTTCGGCGCGGGCATGTTCGCCTCGTACGCCTTCCTGCCGCTGTTCGTGCAGATGCCCGTGGCCGTGACGGGCTACGGCTTCGGATCGAGCGTGACCGAGGCCGGGCTGCTGATGTTGCCCATGCTCGTCACGATGGCCGTCGCCGGCACGGTGAGCGGCCCCATCTCCCGCGTCGTCGGGGTCAAGGCTCAGCTCGTCTGGGGATGCGCGCTCGGCGCGCTGGCGAGTGCCGGCGTCGCCCTCTGGCACGACCGGCCCTGGCAGCTCGCCGTCGCGACCGCCGTGTTCGGGCTCGGTCTCGGCCTGGCCTACGCCTCGATGACCAACCTGATCGTGCAGAGCGTGCCGGCCGGCCAGACCGCCGTCGCCGGCGGAATGAACACCAACATCCGCACCATCGGCGGGTCCGTCGGCACCGCCGTGATCAGCTCCGTCATCACCGCCCGCCTGCGCCCCGACGGCCTGCCGTACGAGTCGGGCTTCACCACCGCCTTCCTGGTGCTGGCCGTGACCCTGGCGGCCACCGTCGCCGTGGCGCTGCTGGTTCCGGGGGCTCGCCGCCGTACGGCGTCCGCCGCCGGGGTGGCCGAGCGGGTCCCGGCGGGCGCGGCGCACTGAAAATCACCCAAAGGAGACAAGCAATATGCAGAGGACATGGCTCATCACCGGCGCATCACGGGGCCTGGGACGCGCGCTGGCCCGCGAGGTGCTCGAACGCGGCGACCGCCTCGTGGCCACCGCCCGCCGACCGGAAGAGCTGGACGACCTCGTCCGCGGCCATGGCGACCGGGCGCGCGCCGTCGCGCTGGACGTCACCGACGCCGCGGCGGCGCAGCGGGCCGTCCGGCTGGCCGTCGAGGAGTTCGGCTCACTGGACGTTCTCGTGAACAACGCGGGATACGCCAACTCTTCGCCCATCGAGGAGACCTCCGACGAGGATTTCCGGGCGCAGTTCGAGACCAACCTGTTCGGCGTCGTCACCATGACCAGGGCCGCGCTTCCGGTGATGCGCGCGCAGCGGTCCGGTCACATCCTGCAGATCGGCTCCGTGGGCGGCCGGGTCGGGGGCACCCCGGGGCTCGGCGCCTACCAGGCGGCCAAGTTCGCCGTCGAAGGGTTCTCCGAGGTGCTGAACAGCGAGGTCAGGCCGCTGGGGATCACCGTGGTCATCGTCGAGCCCGGCGGGTTCCGTACGGACTGGGGTGGCTCGTCGATGCGCATTCCGCCGGTGGGGGCGGACTACGAGCAGACCGTCGGCCGGATCAACGCCTACCGGCGCGCGGTCGACGGCGCCCAGCCGGGCGACCCCCGGCGCGCGGCCAGGGTGATCGCCGGGCTGGTCGACGCGGACGAGCCGCCGCTGCGGCTGCTGCTCGGCTCCGACGCGCTGCGCATGGCCGAGCAGGCGTCCCGCGTCCGCGCCGCCGAAGCCGAGCGGTGGGCCGCCGTCAGCCGTTCGACGGACTTCGACGGCGTCGTGGGGCTGACCGAGGAGCCGGTCGCGCGACTCCTCGCGCACGGCGCGCGGTGACGGCCCCGGCCCCTCTGCCGGGCCCTTCTGTGGAGGGGCGGCCGGGTCAGGCACGCAGCTCGGGGAACTGGTCGTCGCGCCACTCCCCGGACGGCGGGGCGCCGGCCTCCGCGGCGTCGCTCTCCCTGGCTCGCAGCTCGACCCGGCGGATCTTCCCAGAGATGGTCTTGGGCAGCTCGGCGAACTCGATGCGGCGCACCCGCTGGTAGGGCGCGAGCCTCTCGCGGGCGTGCCGCAGGATGGCCGCGGCGGTCTCCCGGTTCGGCTCCCAGCCCGCGGCCGGCACCACGTACGCCTTGGGCACGGCGAGGCGGATCGGGTCGGGGGCGGGCACGACCGCCGCCTCGGCCACGGCGGGATGCTCGATGAGCACGCTCTCCAGCTCGAAGGGCGAGATCTTGTAGTCGGACGCCTTGAACACGTCGTCGGTGCGTCCCACGAAGGTGATCGAGCCGTCGGCGTCCCGGACCGCGACGTCGCCGGTGTGGTACAGGCCCCCGGACATGGCACCCTCCTCACCGTCCAGGTAGCCGGTCATCAGGTTGACCGGGCGGGCGGAAAGGTCGAGGCAGATCTCGCCCTCGTCCGCCGGCCGGCCGGTCACCGGATCCACGACGACGACCGGGACGCCGGGAAGGGGGCGGCCCATCGAGCCGGCCTTCACGGGCACACCGGGCGTGTTGGCGATCAGCGCGGTCGTCTCGGTCTGGCCGTAGCCGTCGCGGACCGTCAGCCCCCACGCCCGCTCCACCTGGGCGATGACCTCTGGATTCAGCGGCTCCCCCGCGGCCACCGCCTCACGCAGGCTGCCCGGCCCGTCCCCGAGGTCGGCCTGGATGAGCATCCGCCAGACCGTGGGCGGCGCGCAGAACGTGGTGACCCCGGCGCGGCGGATCTGCGCGAGCAGGGCGGCGGCGTCGAAGCGGGAGTAGTTGTGCACGAACACCGTCGCCTCGGCGTTCCACGGCGCGAAGAAGCAGCTCCAGGCGTGCTTGGCCCAGCCGGGCGAGCTGATGTTGAGGTGGATGTCGCCCGGCCGCACCCCGATGAAGTACATCGTCGTCAGGTGCCCGACCGGGTAGGACACCTGGGTGTGCCGCACGAGTTTGGGCCTGCTCGTCGTCCCCGAGGTGAAGTACAGCAGAAGCGGATCGCCGGGGGAGGTCCGGGCCTCGAACGGGCCCGGCTCCGGCATCGCGTGGGCGTCGCCGTACCGGAGCCACCCGGCCGCCTCGCCCACGCAGACACGGCCGTACTCCCCCGGCACGCCGTCGAACTTGTGCGTGTCGGCCGCGTTGGCGATGACGTGCCGGACACGTCCCCGCGCCACCCGGTCGGCGAGGTCCGCCGCGCCCAGGGCGGTGGTCGCCGGCATGATCACCGCGCCGAGCTTCATCACGGCCAGCATCGACTCCCACAGCTCGACCTGGTTGCCGAGCATCAGCAGCACGTGGTCGCCCTTGCCGACCCCCTGGGCGGCCAGCCAGGCCGCCACCTGATCGGAGCGGCGGGCCATCTCGTCGAAGGAGTAGCGCCGCTCGGAGCCGTCCTCCTCCACGATCCACAGCGCCGTACGGGTGTTGCCCCGGGCGATCGCGTCGAACCAGTCCGTGGCCCAGTTGAACCTGTCGCCGAAGACCGGCCAGGAGAATTCGCGTGCCGCCCGCTCGGGCTCCTCCCTCAAGCGGAGCAGCAGGTCGCGGGCTTCCCGGAAGACATGGGTGCTGGTCGTCTCGCTCACGGTGACTCCTTCGTCGCGCAGGCCACGCAGGTCAACGTACGACCGCCTCTCGCGCCGTGTCACCCCCCGGAGATCCGCCACCGGGGACCCGTCGACGGTCCTGCGCCGGTGCTTCGTCGCAGCACCGCGCGCCGCGGCGCGGAGCAGGCGCCCGCATTCCGCCCCGGTAGCGCTCCACCGCCTCCGAGGCCGAGGTCATGTCGCCGCCTCCACGTCGTCGGGCTCCTCGTCGCCGTCGGCGGCGAGGAGGGTGCCTTCGGTGAGGGCGGGGGCGCGGCGGCTCGGCCGGAAGCCGAGCAGCGTCTCGGCCAGCTCCTCGTTGCCGGAGAAGCCGGCGTCGGCATCGATGGTCTGGGCGCCGTCCCAGAGCATCAGCATCGCCGACACCGCGTGCGCGCTCTTGTCGTGGTGCATGTCGTAATGCGCGGCCATCGGCACGGTGTCGAAATGGACCCACAGGTCGTGGCCGGTCATGAACAGGTCGAGGCCGAACTTCACGGTCAGGCCCAGCAGCTCGGGCTTGTACCGGTCGTCGATGCCGGCGAACGCCTCGTCCAGCGCGATCACCCGGGGGCACGTGGGCTTGGCGGACGAGTAGAGGGCGTTGGCCGCGGCGAACAGCGGGAGGTGGATGGCCGCCGACTTCTCCCCGCCGGACATCTCCTCGTGCTTGGCCCGGGTGAGCTTCACCTCCTTCTCCCCCGGCACGGCGAGCACCAGCTCGAAGCCGTACCAGGTGCGGTAGTCGAGCACCTCGGCCAGGGCCTGCTTGTACGTGGCACGCGGATGGGCGGCCCGGTAGTCGCGGATCATCTCCCGCAGCAGGCCGCGCAGCTCCCCCAGCCCGGCCGCGCCGAGCCCCTGAGCGTCCCGGTCGAGGAGCCGCGAGACCGCGACCTGCCGGTCGTTCAGCCGGTCGGAGCGGCCCCACCGGATGCCGATCCTGGTGCCGGACGACATGGGCCGCGAACGGGTGTCCTCGTTCATCCCGCGCACCAGGTCGCGCGCGGTGCGGACCCGGTCGTGCACCTGCTGGGCGAGCGCGGTGAGCAACTCGTCCTCCAGCACCGTCCGCTCCCGCTCCTCGAGGAGCATTCCCTGCTCCTGGACGCGGTCGGCGACCCGCCGGGCGAACGCCGCGACCGGATTGCGGCCGCCCTCGTCGCTGACGTAGACCATGACGACGCCGGTGGGGTCGTGCTCCAGGCGGTAGTCCTCGGCGCAGCCGTCGAGCGCGTCCTGGAAGGTCCGCAGCGAGGCCGACAGCCGGCTCGCGGCGTTCTTGAGCGCGCTCTCCCCGGGCACGCGGATGTCGGCCATCTCCGCGGCGAAGGCGTCCAGCAGCGCGGCCACGTCTCCCGGCAGCACCCGGCCGACCAGGGCGGCGGGATCCGGCGGCTGACCGCTGGAGTGGGCGGACAGCTCCGCGGCCACCGACGCGGCCGCCTCCGCCGGTTCGGGCCAGCCGACGTGGGCGGGCCACGGCGCCACGGCGGTGACGCCGAGCAACGGGCGCAACTCCAGGTGCGCGTACGGCCCGAACTCCGCGACGTGCTCGAAGAGGTGCCCGAGCGCCTGGCCGAGGGAGACCTGGCCGTGTTTGAGGTCGTTCTGGGCGATGATCAGCGCCTCGTTCTCCCGCGCCGCCGTGGCGGCATGCTCCTCGCACCGCCCGCGGACCTCGGCGAGGCGTCGCTCGGCCTCGCCGATCTGGGCGAGCACCTCGCGCAGCGGCGCGTCGAGGGCCTCCTCTCCCGCCCTGAGCTCCTCGGCGTCGGCCCGATGCTCCCGCTCCTTGTCCTCCAGGGCGCGGGAGTCCGCGTCGTGCCGCTCGCGCTGCCGGGCGATCGCGGCCTGCCGGGACGCGAGGTCCCGCTCCTCGGACGCGGCCCGCTCGCGGCCGTCGTGCAGCCGCTGCGCCGTGGTGAGGAAGTCGTCGACGGCCCGCGCGACCGCGTCGACCTCCTGTTCGGCGACGGGCATGCTCCGTTCCGCCGCGACCTGCCGCAGCCGCCGGCGCGCCGCGTCGACCTGGGCCACCGCGGCGTCGAGGTCGCGGTGGCGGTCCGCGAGCGCCGACCGCGCCTGTGCCAGCAGCGCGGACTCCCGCGACACGCGGGTGACGGCTTCGACGACCGCCGTGGCGGGCGGAAGCTGCCGCCGGGCCCGGGCGAAGTCCTCCAAGCGGCGGTTCGCCCGCGCCAGGTCGCGTTCGGCGTCCTCGTGCGCCCGGCTCGTCTCGCCGATCCTCTCGTCACACTCGGCGAGCCTGGCCGCGCGGCGGTTGGCCCGGTTCGTGGCGCCGATGTACTCGGGCGACGCCTTGGGCCGGGCGCCGAGCAGGAGGCCGACGCCGAACTGCGCCCGTCCGGTCACCACAGGCGCGGACGCGCCGGACGTGATCGCGTCGGACACCGCGACCGACCGCAGCACGTCCGCGACGACCGCCGCCGGCACCATGTCCTGCTCCTCCGGCACGAGGACGTCGGCGAGCGTACGGCCGGAGGGGCGGCTCTCCTCGGGGAGGGGGAGCAGGTAACCGTCGGATTCCAGGACCTCGACGGCATCGAGGGTGTGCTGTGCCTCCGGGTGCACCCAGGCGGTCAGCAGTCCCGCGCCGTACAGAGCGCCTTCGAGGCCGGCCGCCTCCTTCTCGTCGAGGTCGTCGGCGAACCGGACGAGCCGCCACAGGGGCGCCCCCGGGCGTCCGTCGCGGTCCGCGGTCCGGCGGTCGTCGTGCGGCGGCGCCTCGTCGCGTTCCGCCGCGATCTCCTCCCGCTCGCGGCGCAGGCGGACGAGGTCGGCGGCGAGGTCGCGCACGCGGCCGGACAGGCGTTCTGCGGACCTGGCCGCCTCCGTCCGCCGTTCCTCGGTCCGCACGCTGTAGACCTCGGCCAGGGACGGCGCCCCGGCGTCGCCGGCGTGGGCGAGGGCCTCCGCCAGTGCCTCCACGTCGGCGGGCCCGGCCACCGCCTCGTCGTCCTCCGGGCGCCCGTCCTCCACGTGCGGGTCTTCGGAGGGCACGTCTTCTGAGGGCACGTCTCCCGAGGGCTCCGGCGAGCGGGCCCAGCATGCGGCCCAGGCGTCGAGCGCCTCCCTCGCGAGGCGTCGTGCCGTCGCCAGCGCGGCGTCGGCGGCCTCGCACCGCGATTCCCGTTCCCCGACGTCCTTGTCCGCCTTGTCCCGGTCGGTCTCCGCCCGCAGGCGGTCCCGCTCCGCCCCGGACACTCTGGCGATCTCGTCGCGGACCTTCGCGACGTCGTCCCGGCGGGCGGTGGCACGTGCCCTCGCCGTCGTGAGCAGGTCCTCCCCGGTGTCGGCCGGCCCGTCTCCGTCGCGGGAGACGCCGGCCCGCTCCGCCGCGTCGGCGAGGTCGGTGGCGTAGCGGACGATCGCCGCGCGCGCACCCTCCAGCCGCTCCGCGAGTTCGCCCGCCTCTCCTTCCAGGGCGGTCAGGTGCTCGGCGCCGTCCGCCAGCCTGGCGCGCTCCCGTTCGATCTCCTCGCCGGTCTTGGCGATCTGACGGCGGCGCAGTTCCAGCTCGCCCCGCGCGCGGTAGGCCTCGTCCGCGCGCAACGCGGCGAGGCGGCGCTCCAGCCCTTCCCGCTCGGCCTCGGCCGCGGTGGCCGCCTCCAAGGCGGCCTCGCGTGCGGCCGCGGCCGTCTTCCGCGCCTCCTCCGCGCGCACGAGCGTGCGGGCGTGCTCCACCGCGCCGTCCATCTCCGTGTGGACGCGGGCGAGCCGGGCCTTCGCGTGGGTGCGGAGGTACGCGACGTAGTCGGTGAGAAACGCCCGTACGGCCGCGTCGGCGACGGCGAAGTCGTCGAACTGCTTCTGCACCGCCGCCAGGTTCTCGAAGTCGCGGGCCGCCTGGTCGACGAGTTCCTCGTCGATGGGGCTCAGACCCGAGGTGAGCGTGGCCGAGACCTTGTCGGGGTCGAGGTCCTTGGCCAGCAGGGGGCGGCGCAGCGCCAGCAGCAGGTCGAGGAGCTGGGTGTAGCGCTCCCTGCCCAGCCCGAACAGCCGGGCGTCCACCGCGTCCCGGTACTGCGTGGCGGTCTCGCTGTGGGCGTCCGGCCCGAGGACGGCCTTGAGCTGCCGCTCGGTGAGCGGCCGGGAGTCGGGCGCCAGCAGCCCGAAGTCGACGCCGAGGCGCTTGTCGGTGACGAAGAACGAGGTCCGCACCCCGTCCCTGTGCCGGTGCGCGCGGATGCCGATGACGAGGGTGACGGTCTCGTCGGTCTCGGCGGGCTCCACCCCGATCTCCCGCCGGGCGAACTCCATCCACACGTAGCCGTACTCGGCCTCCTGCCCCCGGTAGAGCAGGTTGGACTTCATCGTCCGGTTCTCGCCGCTGAACGGGTCGAGCCGCCGGGCGTCCGCCACGCCGTCGAGGATGAACGGGAAGAGCACCTCCAGCGCCTTGGTCTTGCCCGAGCCGTTGTGCCCGCGCAGGACCAGGCGCCCGTCGGCGAAGGCGAACTCCTCGTCCACGTAGTCCCAGACGTTGATCACACCCGCTCTGGTGGGCTGGAACCGGTCGGGCGGCGGCGTCATCGCTCCTCCTCCTGTGTGGACGAAACCTCCTGCATGCGCGGATCCTGTAGTGGCGGATCCTTCCGCGTGACCGGCTCCGGCAGCGCCACCAGCGACAGCTGGCCGCCCGAGGTCCGGGTGGGCAGGGCGGCCCGGATGTTGCGGTAGCGCAGCGCGGCGGGCAGGACGAGCACGCCGCCGGGCACCGGCCTGAGCAGCATCAGGTCCGCGAGAAAGCCGACGACGGCGTCGAGCAGCCCCCGGGGGTCCTGCTGCCAGGTGGTGGTGAACGAGGCCGCCCCGAACTCGTCGTACAACTCGGTCGTCATCGTCTCGAGGCGGCTGCGCTCCACGAACGGCGCCTCGGCGGGCGCGGGCCGGTCGTCGGGGGACGGCTCGGCCTCGGACGGAGACCAGGCGAGCTCGGCGACGATGCCGTCGCGGGGCAGCCCCGCGTCCATCCGTGCGACGAGGCCGTCCTGGTCGTCGGCGAGCACGGGCACGGGCAGCGGCTCCGGCACGTGCTCGGGGTCCTCCAGCAGGTCCGCGATCTTCGCCAGCAGGAGCCCGGCCGCCCGGCTCACCGCGTTGCCCCGGCCCGGGAACGGCCGGTCGGTGAATACGCCGCCAGGGTCGGCGAGCATGACGCCCTCCGCGCGCCGTTCCAGAACCAGGCCGGTGAACCGGACGAGGTCCTCGGCGAGACCCGGGGCGCGCAGCGCGTCGGCCACCTCGGGCTCGACGTCCGCGTAGTACACCACGGGGAACTCGACGAGCAGCCGCCGCGCCCTGCGTACCGGGTTCGAGTGCGGCGACTCGTGCACCAGGCCGGCCGCGCTGGTGAGGTGCTGGACGGGCCGGGCCGGTTTGAACAGCACCGCGCAGATGTCGTGGTCGATGTCGTACAGCGCGTCGCCGCGTTCGGTGTCGCGCGCCCACCACTCCAGGCTGCCGTCGGACAGCCGGAGCGCGCCGCGGTCCACCAGCCAGCCCAGCACGTCGACGATGGCCGCCTTGTGCGAACCGATCGCGGGGTCGAAGCCGAGGCCGTCGATCGAGTTGGCCAGCGGAGTGAAGATCCGCACCAGGTCCGCCAGGCTGATCTCGATGCGGGAGCGCTGGAAAGACCCGAGGACCAGGCACAGATAGGCCAGCCTGCGGCGGTCGAACGGCTTGCCCTTGCGGGAGAAGATCGATCGCTGTGTGTCGTCCAGGACGTCGAGGCGGCGGACCAGCCGTACGTGGTGGGTCGTGGCGATCAACGTGTAGCCGAGCAGCTCGCGGAAGTCGCGCGTCATCTCGTCGGCCCAGCGCAGCACCTGGTCGAGCACGCCGGGCCGCGGCCGCTCCTTGGTGATCAGGTCGCAGGTCAGCACGCGGCGGACCGCCTGCTGGTAGGAGCCGAGGTCGGCGGCGGGGACGCCGACGGCGGCGCGGGCGCGAGGACTCGTCACCTGGCACCCCCTGTCTCCGAACCTGTCCCCTGCGTCCGCCCGGCGAGCTCGACCCGGAACCCGGGCAGGTGGAGCAGTCCCTGCGCGGTGCGCACGGCGCTTCCGGTGTCGCACGGCACGAGCCGGATCATCACGGCGTCGTTGGCGCCGGAGCCTCTCTTCAGGCGGCCGGCGACGACCGTTCGTCCCTCCAGCGCCCGCGTCATCAGTTTCAGCAGGACCCGGGTCTCCGACTCGTCGAGCATCCGCCCGTACGCGCCCAGCTCGGTCAGGTGGCCGGCGGCCACGCGCTCGGCCGCGCGTTCCGCGGCCTGCTCGCGGCGCAGCGCCGCCCGCGCGCCGGGGTTGCCGCGCACCGGCGTGGGCACGCCCGGGGTGGGCGCCTTACCGCTGCGGAAGAGCGTGACCGACACCTCCACCCCCGGCGCGTCCCACCAGGTCGCCCTGGGCGAGATCTGATCGGTGTCCTCGTGGGCGGCGCCCAGGTGCCGCGCGGTTCGCAGGTTGAACGCCGCCCCCATCAGCGCGTGGGCGGCGCCCTCGTCGGGTGCGCTCCAGACCCACTCGGCCAGATGCCGCAGCTGGGTGGCCCGGTTGACGCCGCCGCGCTGCGCCTCCGAGATCTGCCGCAGCAGCGCGATCACGCCCGACACCGCGATGCGTGTGGCGTTGCGCAGCTCACCGGCGCGTGATTCCTGCGATCCCTGGGGGGCGAACCACGCCCGCAGAGCGGACCAGCGGCGGCGCCAGTCCTCCAGCCGCTCGTGCCGATCCATGAAGGGCCGCTCGTCCGCGGCCGCCGCGCGCTCCAGCAGCGAGGCCAGGCCGCTCGCCTCGACGTCCCGTACGGCCGTGGCCAGGCGGGGCAGATAGCGGTCGAGCTCCGCCATGAACTCGGACATGTGCGTCAGCAGGGCGTTCTTGTAGCGCAGGAACGTCTCGGGAGAGGCGTCGGTGGAGCGGATGATCTCGCCGAGCGTCACGTGGAAGTGCGCGGAGCGGCGCCCCATGTCCTCCATCACCGAGTCCAGCCGGGACAGCCGCCGGTAGACCTGCTCGCCTTCCCCCGCGCGGTTGGCCGCCGCGAGCGCCTTGAGGTCCTCCAGGATGTCGGAGAAGACCAGCCGCGACAGGTTGGCGTCCTGGATGCGGGCCGCGAGCAGTCCCTCGACCGAGGTGTACGCCCAGTAACCGAGCTCGCTGAACTGGTAGACCGACTGCCTGTTGCGGTAGCGGACCAGGTTGCCGGCCCGGGACGCGTCGTCGAACCGGTGCACCACCCCGTCCTCGTACAGGGCGTCCAGCCGGTCGCGGAGGTTGCCGTCGAACGTGGGGACCTCGTCGTGGAGCCGGGCGAGCTCGTTCAGGGCCGCCTGCACCTCCCCGGCGTCCACCTGGACCTGGTGCACCTCACGCAGCCGGTCCATCGCCCGCAGGACCCAGAGATAGGCCACATGGTCGTCGCGCCTGGTGAAGTTGAACAGCCTGAACCGATCGCTGATCGCCTGTGAGTCGAGGTCCAGCGCCCTGCGGTCCGCCATCCGGCCCCCCAATCCGTGTCGCACCCGCCCGATCGCGGAGTCCCGCCCGCCACGATGGGCGGGCGGGGCTCCGCGTGCCGAGAAGACCGTATTGGAGGGCACCGACAGTTGCGACCTGCGCGGGGCAGGGGGGCCGGCGGCCTCAGCTCACCGACAGGGAGTAGCGCCCGACGCCAGGCCCGTCATCCTGGGAGATTCGTGGTCCCTGCCGCCGTGCCGACCCTGTTCGGGCTGCTGAGAGCCCGGGGCGGCAGCGGCTGTCCCACCGCCGCTCCCGTCCCGGGGTGCCGCATCAGCCGACCTTGATCGGCGCGATGTCGAACTTGTCGAGGTTGGGCGCCCACTGGCTGTCGAGCTCGGAGATGCACGGTGCCGGGCATCCCTGAGCCTTCGCGCCGTTGGCGGGATCGTTGTACACGCTGATCGTGTTCGTTCCGGCCTTCAGGGTCACCGGCACGCCGCGAGCCCACCAGTTGCCCCAGGACCAGGTGTTCTTGAACCAGTACCGCTTCGAGTCCCCGTTGTTGACGGAGACGTCGAGGGGGCGGGAGATGATGTCGGCGTTGTAGACGTGGCCGGTCTTCCGCTCGTCGTTGGCGTAGTGCACGACGAGCATGTAGTCACCCGCCTTGTCCGCGTCGACCTGGAGGGTCAGCCGGTTCTGCGGCCCCTGTCCGATCCAGCCGACGAACTTCCCTCCCGAGGCGTAGCCGTGGTTGTCCACCGCGGCCGAGCCGGACCGGGCGGCGGACTCCGCCTCGATCACCTGCACGGGGCGGGACCCGGACGTCGCCGGGGTCACGCTCACCTTGTCGAGGCGCACCGGCGTGGGGCCGGTGGGCTCCACCGTCACACGGTTGACGCCCGCCGACAGGAAGAGCCGGTGACGGTCGGTCTTCCAGAAGGTGCCGCCGCCCGGGTTGGCGCGGAGCACCGCACCGTCGACCGCGCGCCGGTCGAGCCCGATGTTCGCGGTGATCGACCCTGGCTTGCCGGGGCTGTTGTGCCGGAACTGCAGGTCGTAGTACCCGTCCTCCTCGGCGTACACGGTGAACATGGCCTCGCCACCGCGCTTGAGGGTGAGGAAGCCCGCCCCCGACTGCTTCCGCTGGTCGTACTCGTAGGTCACGTCGCCCTTGGTCTGCGACCGCTCGGCCTCGTAGTCCCGGGTGACCGGGCCGGTGGAGGCCGGTTCCAGGTCGATGCGGTCCAGCGTCGCCTGGCCGACCGCGGTGCCCAGCTCGGGGTGGGACTTGGCCAGCCGAATCTGGTTCGCGCCCGCCTGGAGCTGGACCACCACGTCCTTGCGGGTGCGCCACTGGAAGTTGAGCGTGGCCTGGTAGTCGACGAACCGCGGTTCACCACCGTTGACCGTGAGCACCTGCTGGGCGGGCTGACCGGTCTGGTTGGCGTACAGGATGCTCAGCTTGTACGCACCGGCCTTCGGCACGTTCACGTCGAACGTCACAGCGCTGTTGGTCTGGGTGAGATTGCCGACGTGGCGCGTGCCGGAGGCGGCGGCCGCGTTCCAGTTCGACGGCGTGCCGAAGGTCTGAACCGCTCCGGCCGTGACGGTGGCCAGCTCCGCCTCGTACGAGGCTCGCCAGGGCGGGTCCACGGACTGGCGGGTGCCGGCGCCGCCGGGCGACAGCACGATCTCGTACGCCGCCATCAGGTCGATGTTCGTCCCGCCGGTGCCGCTGACGCCGAGCCCGCGGACCGGGATCGTCAGCGAGCCGTTCTCGGGGGTGAAGTCGCTGTCGAGCAGCACGGTCGGCGGCGGGGCGTCGGAGTTCTGGCCGCTCCACGTGGTCGCCGCCAGGGTCACGTTGACCTTGTCGCCGAACAATTCCTTGTCGATGTTGTCGATGACGACGTCGAAGGCGTTCGACGTTCCACCGCCGGCCACGATGCGCGCCTGCCTGCGACTGTCGTCGATGGAGGCGATGCCTTCGAGCTTGTCGATGGTGGTCGGGGTCGGCGGGGTGACCTTGACGGTGTCACCGCCGGCCATGTCGGCGTACATCTTGTAGAACCACCAGCCACCGCCGGGCTTGTTGGTCTCGACGACGTCACCGCCGAGCAGTCCGGCTGCGGTCCAGTACGCCTTGCCGCCCGCGTCGACCTTGGTGTCCTCGAACATGGCGACATACTGGATGAGCTGGCCGGGCACCGTCAGGTCGCGGTTGCCGCCGTACTCATTGATGTTGATGGGGATGGGGGAGATGCCTCGCTCCTGCTCCAGGTTCCGGTAGGTCCGGTAGTTGGTGCGGTAGTAGTTGCCGCCGGCGGGGTTGAGGCTGCCGGACTCCAACTGGTGCCAGGACACGAAATCGGGCAGCACGTTGTTGTCGCGGGCGTAGGTGAGGAAGTCACCGTAGTTGCGGGCCCGGAAGGTGGCGTCGTTGAGGCCCATGACCCGCGCGCCCGGGTGGTTGGCGCGGATGTACTCCACGGCCGCCTTCCAGTGCGCCATCAGGGCGGCCATCCGGGTCTGGTACTGGGCGGCGTTGCCGGTCGAGGTGTTGTACCAGATGCCGTCGGGTTCGTTGAACGGCACGTAGACGATCCGGTCGGCGTACGGGCTGTTCTTGACCTGATCGACGACCCAGGCGAGCTTCTGCATGTAGTTGTCGAAGCAGACCTGGTTGCAGGGGATCACGCCGCCCGCGTTCTCGTACGTCCACTGCGCGTACATGTCCTGGACGTTGATCTGGATGTACTTGCCGCCGTTGCGGAAGAACGAGGGCGCCACCGACAACGCGTCGCCGTTGGGGTGCTGGGCGCCCGCGGGTGGCTTCTGGTTGACGGTGGCCACCCGCAGCGGCTCCAGCGTGTTGTCGCTGGGCACGCCTTCGTCGCTCAGCCCGTACAGCGCTCCGCCGGCGGCGCCGCGGAACGCGCCGGTCCGCTGGCCGAGGTCGACGACGAGCTGCTGGGCCGCCGGGCCGTCTCCGTGTGCGGGAACCGCCGCCGTCACCCCCGTGGTGACGAGGGCGAAGGTGCTTGTCACCGCGGCGATGATTCGCCGTGCTGGCCGATGTGTTGGTAATTTGGGCATGCCTCTCCTCTGGCTCTCCAGCCGCTGGCCGACGGGGTAGGGGTTTGGTGATCGAAGGTGGCCGGCCGAGCCCTTGGACAGGCGTTTCTCGGCCGGTTCACCGCGTTTTCTCGCGTGGTCTCGCGTGTTCCTGCTCCGCCGGGGGCGGTGATCTACTGTCCAGGGGCGCTCGTGCCGGCACGTGGCACGCCGGGCGTTACTGGAACAGGGCGTTGACTTCGTCGTTGGCCTTGCTGAGCGAGGACGGCTCCGCCTCGAAGCTCAGCACCGCGTCGATCGCCGGGCCCATGATCGCGGCAACGTCGCTGGCGTGGTCGGTGATCGGGAACAGCGACGTGGTGTTCTCGTGAATCTGCACGGTGAAGGCGCTGATGTCGATGCCCTTGGCCTTGAACTTCTCCTCGGCGATGGCGAGCGCCTCAGGGATCGCCGGGAAGACGACGGCCTTCTCGCCGACCTTCTTCTGGCAGTCGGCGGACGCCAGGTACTTGACCCACTGCCACGCCTGGTCCTTGTGCTTGGTGCCGGCGTAGATGGAGTCGGCCAGACCGTTGTAGATGGTGGCGCGCTTCCCGGAGGGGCCGACGGGTGTCGGCGCGGTGCCCACCTTGACCCCGTCGTAGCCGTAGTACGTGTTGATCATCCACGAGCCGTTCGTGGACAGCGCGTACTTGCCGGCTCCGAAGCCGTCGTTGACGCTGGTACCGGACCGGGCGATGGCCAGGCTCGGCATGTACCCCTTGTCGATCAGCCCACGCCACCATGCGATCGTGTCCTGGAAGCGCGGGTCGTCGTACCGGAACCGGGTGCCCCACGGGTTCTTGTCCGTGAACTGCCAGCCCGTGGACAGCGCGTACATGCTCCACATCTGCTGGCCGACACCGGCGCCGTTGTTCTCGTCCAGGCCCAGGCCGTAGACCTTGACGTTCTTCTTGTCGAAGCCCGGCTCGTCACCGCGCTTGCCGTTCTTGTCGACGGTGAGGTGGGCGATGATCTTCTCGTAGGTGCCGCCGTCCTTAGGGTTCCAGGTGAGCGACTTCATCTGCTCCTCGGTGATGCCGGCGTCGGCGAGCATCTTCTTGTTGTAGAAGATCGCAACCGTGTCGAAGTCCTTCGGCAGGCCGTACCGCTTGCCGTCGGCCGACACCCACAGGTCGGCGAGGCCGGGGGCGTAGGCGTCGGTCTTGGTGCCGTCGGCCGCGATGAACTCGTCGAGCGGCAGGATCTGATGCTTGCCGGCGAACTCCGGGTAGTAGTTCAGGTGGTTGGTGAAGACGTCCGGCGCGTTGCCGGACACGAGGTTGGTCGTGAGGCTGGTCCAGTAGTCGTCCCAGCCGAACTGTGAGATCTTCACGGTGATCTCGGGGTGCGCGGCGTGGAACGCGTCGGCGCAGGCCTGGTAGGCCGGCAACTGGTTGGAGTCCCACAGCCAATAGCTGATTTCGGTCTTCGCGGTGCCCGCGGCGCCGCCGTCCCCGCTCTCGCCGCCGCTGCCACACCCTGCCAGGGCCAGCGGAAATATCGTCGCGACAGCGGCGAGGCGCCTTATCCGTCTCATGCCAGATCTCCTTGTTACGGTGGGGGGATGAGAGTGGTTCAGGGGGGGATCACTTGATCCCGGAGAACTGGATGGAGTTGACTATCCATCGTCCGAAAATGGTGAAGAGCGCGATGACCGGTAACGCGGCCAGGAGCGTCGCGGCCATGAGCCCGGACCAGTCAGGTCCGGCCTGCGGAGTCTGGGCACGGAAGATGCCCAGAGCCACGGTGAGCACCCGGACGTCGTCCTCCTGCCCCACGAGCAGGGGCCAGAAGTACTCGTTCCAGGCTCCGATGTAGACCAGCAGGGAGATGGTGGCGATCGGCGCCGAACTCATCGGCACGATCAGCCGGAAGAAGATGCGCGCGTGTCCCGCGCCGTCCATGATCGCCGCCTCCTCCACCTCCCTGCTGATGTTGAGGAAGAACTGCCGCAGGAAGAACACCGCGAACGGCGTCATGAACAGGTACGGCAGCACGATCCCCGCGTACGTGTTGAGCAGCCCGAGCTGCTTGACGGTCACGAAGTTGGGCAACGCGGTGAAGATCGGCGGGACCATCAGCGCGGTGAGGAAGACGAAGAAGACCTTCTCCCGTCCGGGCCAGCGCAGCCGGGCGAACGCGTACGCCGCCATGGCGCTGAAGAACACCTGGCAGACCGTGATGACGGTTGAGGTCGCCACCGAGTTCGCCAGGTACCGCCAGAAGTTGATGTTCGCGCCGGAGCCGCCCTCCGCGTTGGCCTCCGCCAGCGTCGCGATGCCCAGGACCCGCTTGAACGCGCCGAACGTGAAGTCCGTCGGCAGCAGCGAACTCGGATTCGCGAAGAGGGTTCGGTTGTTGGACAGCGAGATGCGCAGCATCCAGTAGAACGGCAGCAGCGTGATCAGGAGGAACAGCACGAGGATCGCCCAGGCCACCATCCGCTGCCAGCTCAGCCGCGGCTGACCCGCCGGCGACGAGACGCGTCCTTTCAGTGCTCGGCTCATGGCTTGCCTCTCAGTCCAGGTCCGAGTCGCCGGCGCGCAGCAGCTTGAGCTGGAGCAGCGCGAGGCTGGCGAGAATCGCGAAGAGGGCGACGCAGATGGCGGCGGCGTAACCGAAGTTGAAGCGCTGGAACGCCTGCTCGTAGATGTAGTAGTAGATCACCCGGGTCGCATTGATCGGCCCGCCCTTGGTGGTGACCGCCACCGTGTCGAAGATCTGGAACGAGCCGATGACGGTCAGCACCAGTACGAGCGCCAGGGCCGGCCGTAACAGCGGCAGGGTGATCCGCCAGAACATCCTCGCCTCGGAGGCGCCGTCGGTCGCCGCCGCCTCGTACACGGTCTTCGGGATGGCCTGCAGGCCGGCGAAGATCAGCAGTGCGGTGTAGCCCATGTGCCGCCAGACGTTGACCAGCGCGATGGTCGGGATCGCCGTGCTCGTCTCCCCGAAGAAGGCCACCGGGTCGAGGCCGATCCACTCCAGCGCCTGGTTCACGATGCCGAGCTGAGCGTCGAGCATCGTGTACCAGATCAGTGCGACCACCACGTTGGCGACCAGGTACGGCAGGAGCAGCATGCCCCGGATCAGCCCGGAGCGGGTCAGGCGGTGCATGAGCACGGCCATGCCGAGGGCGACGATCGTCTGCACCCCGATGTTGATGACGACGTACTCGAGCGTGACCTTGAGCGAGTTCCAGAACAGGCGGTCGCCGAACACGCGCCGGTAGTTGTCGAAACCGACCCATTCCGGCGGGGCGAGCAGGCTGTAGTCGGTGAAGCTGAGGTACATGGTCCGCAGCGTCGGCCACAGGTAGAAGACGGCGAAGCCGACCGCCGCGGGCAGGAGGAAGACCATTGCGACGGGCAGGTCGCCCGCCCGGCGCCGGGGCTGCGGCGGGGACATGTCAGGTTGCGGCGCCTCCGTGTCGCGCTGCCGTTCGGTGCTGGTCCTCATGACGGTCATGCCTTCGTGATGTGCAGCAGGAGCAGCTGTTCGGGGTGAAGCGGCGGGGCGGACAGGCCGACCTCCGCCAGCACCTGGCCGGTGACCACGACCCCCTCGGCCAGCCACGGGTTCGGGGTCACCGCGGTGGTGCCCGGACTGTCGCCCGGGGGCAGCGGATGCACGTGGTAGCGCTGATGCGGGTCGAGCCCGGGGATGCGGACCCGTCCGGGCTGGGTGCGGGCGCCGGTGGCCATCGCCACCACCGAGAACAGCGCCTGATCGCGCTCCGCCGACACGATTCCGTGCAGCCACAGCGCCGGGTCGGGGTGGTCGGCCCGTACCACGAGGCCACGGTGCAACCAGCCGCGCATCCCCTTGTAGAGCTGCACCCACCGCCTCAGCTCCGCGCGTTCCTCGCCGGAGGCCGCGGTCAGGTCCCACTCGATGCCGAAGTGGCCGAACAGCGCGGTACCGGCCCGCAGTGCGAGGCTCTGCGTCCGCCCGGTGGTGTGCGAGCGCGCCGACCCCACATGCGAACCGATCAGCTCCGGCGGCAGGAGCAACGCCGTCCACCGCTGGATCGCCTGCCGCTCTATGCCGTCGATGCAGTCGCTGGCCCAGACGCGATCGGTGCACCCGAGGATGCCGAGGTCCACCCGGGCGCCGCCCGACGAGCACGACTCGATCTCCAGCCCGGGGTGGCGCGCCCGCAGCTCGTCCATGAGGCGGTAGACCGCCCTGGTCTGCTCGTGCACGCCCGCGTCGATGAGGTCGCGGTTGTGGTCCCACTTCAGGAACGCGATCCGGTACTCGCTCACGAGGGCGTCCAGCCGCTCCAGGATGTACCGGTAGGCATCCTGCCGGCGCAGGTCGAGAGCCTGCTGATGACGGACCAGCGGGGGCTGCCGGCCTTCGGTCGCCATGATCCAGTCCGGGTGCGCGCGAGCCAGGTCCGAGTCGGGGTTGACCATCTCGGGCTCGACCCACAGGCCGAAGTCCATGCCCCGCGCCCGCACGTGCTCGACGAGCGGATGCAGCCCCTCCGGCCAGCGCGCCTCGTCCACGAACCAGTCGCCCAGCCCGGCCCGATCGTCGCGCCGGCCCCGGAACCAGCCGTCGTCGAGTACGAACCGCTCGGCCCCGACCTCGGCGGCCGCGTCGACCAGCGCCCTGAGCCGGCCCAGGTCGTGGTCGAAATAGACCGCCTCCCAGGTGTTGACGATCACCGGTCGCCGTCCGCCCCGCCCGCTCCGCACCAGGTGGTGAAAGCGGGCGGCCATCTCGTCGAGGCCGTCGCCGTGGGCGGCATAGACCCATGGGGTCTCGTACGACGCGCCGGGCGCGAGCCGGACCTCGCCGCTCTGCAGCAGCTCGCCGCCCCCGACGACCGACTCTCCGGTGGGCAGCCGCTCGGCGTACGTCCGGTGGTTGCCGCTCCATCCGACGTGGACGCCCCACACCTGGCCGGACCGGAACCCGAACCCCTTCTCGCCCGTGACCAGGATGAACGACGCGTCCGAACCAGTGCGCCCGCGTCGCCCGTCGCGAACATGAGCACCGGCCGAGAACGCGCGTCGCTGGGGGTCCCGCTCCCGGCCCCAGCGGCCGGTGAAGTCGAGCAGCTCAGTCGCCTCCGCCGGCACCGGCAGAGCCATCACCAGGCCGTCGAGCGTGTACCACCCGGAAGCGGTGTTGCGGAGCGCGGCTCGCATGCGGAGCACGCCGCCGGCCGTCAGGTCGAGGCGGAGTTCGAGGGACAAGCCGCAGCCGGCGTCCGACGCCAGTACGGCCACCTCGCCGCCCTCGCCGGCGCCGCGTTCGTGGACGCCGACGTGCTCCGTCTCGAACAGCGGCGACCAATGGAGGCCGTCGCGGTGGCCCCGGACACCGGGCAGGCCGAACCACCCCGTCGCCGGCTCCGGCACCACCGCCACCGACGCGGGCGTGTCGAGCGAGTTCGGTACCGTCGCCGGCAGCGAAGCCAGCGCCAACGCCGAAAGGTCCGCGTCCGACGCGTGCGGCAACGCGCGTCCCCAGTGCAGCACCCGTGGCAGCCGGGGGCCGCGGCAGTCGAGCACCAGGCTCACCCCGGACGCCTGGAGGTGGACGAAGCCGTCGGCTCCGTGCCCGTCCGACCGCGCCGCGACCTCATCGCTCGTACCTGAGTGAGGATCTCCCGCCTCGGCGACAGTTTCCACGATGGCCACACTTACGTCCTTTTCCTACGAATCAGGCCGCGCATCAACCGCCGAGAGCCTGCGGCGCGGCTACATGTCTCGATGAGGGTGAGAGTGTGTTTGCGCTCACATGTAACGTTCAATGGAGCCGAGAGTGACATGTCACCGGCGTTACGTCAAGATGTCGTCCGCGGTTCACGCGGGTGCGTACGTGGGCGCTCCACCGGTCGGCGCGGCCCTCTCCGGGGCCTGCGGTGCGTGCTAGAGTCCGGAGGCGTTTGGGCCCGGGCGCCTGCGACACCATGAGTGATGCGAATGTCAGACACAGCCGATCGGGGGAAAATGGCCGGCGCGAACGATCGTCGCTCAGTTCGCCGCCCCAGCATCGACGACGTCGCGAAACTCGCCGGCGTATCGCGACAGACGGTCTCCAATGTGCTGAACGACCGCAAGGATTACTTTTCGGCGCAGACGCAGGCCCGCGTGATGGCCGCGATGGAAGCGCTTTCATACAAGCCGAATCGCGCGGCCCAGGCCCTGCGCTCCCGGCGCAGCATGCAGATCGGTTATCACATGTCCGGCGAGGAACTGGAGACGGTGAAAGGCTTCACCCTCAGTTTCCTCCAGGCGCTGATAAAGGCGGCGGCCCGGCGCGGCTACCAGATTCTGGTATTCACGCATACGGACGAGGACCCCTTGTCCGTATTCACCGAACTCATCGCCCGGGGCAACATCGACGCACTGATCATCTCGGAATCACAGGTGGACGACCCCCGCGTCCGGCTGCTGGCGCGCGGCACGCTTCCCTTCGTGTCCTTCGGCCGCCTCGCCCCCGACCTCCCCCAGCAGTGGGTCGACATCGACAATGCGCACGGCATGGCCATGCTGATGGACCATCTGGTCGCGAAGGGATACGGCCGGTTCGCCTACGTGGGGGCCGAGGGCGACGAGTACTGGAAGCGCGAACGACTCCACGGCTTCCAGCGGGGTCTCGACCGCCATGGGCTTGAGGCGACGAACGACGACATCTTCCAGGGCTCCGGCGACGCGATTCGTGACCACGTCCGCCGGATACTGAGCCGGCGGCAGCGGCCTGACGCGATCGTCACCAGCAGCGACTCCATCGCCGCCGTCGTGGTCAACGTCTGTCATTCCGTTGGCCTGCGGGCCGGCCGCGACATCGCGGTCACCGGCTTCGACGGCGGAGCGATGGGACTGATCACCGAGCCGACCATCACGAGCGTACGAATTCCGCTGGAGAAGGTCGCCGGCGAATTGATCGATCGATGCCAGGCCGAAATCGAGGCGGGGCCCACCGGGCGCCCGGGACTGTTGATACCGACCGAGATATTCCAAGGCGGAAGCGCCTGAGGAATTCCCCCGCTTCCCGATTCTCGCGGGTCGGCCGTAGCGCCGCGCTCGAATGGACCCCGGTTTCTCCGGACGGTTTTCGGCCTCGTACTCGGCGCGCATCAGGACGCGCCACAGCTGTTCGGCGCAGGGGTCGGAGGCGAGCCCCCACCGGGCGGCGCGCGCGGTCGTCGCGGTGGATCAGCACGTGACCGATCTCGCCCAGACCCGGGAGACGGGCGGGGCAGGTCAGCGCATACAGGGCCGACGGATCGGCCAGGAACGCGTCGATCGGGCTCATCGGAAGGCGGCGACGTTCCGGACGGCCCATTCCGCGAAGGAGCGGGGAGCACGGCCGAGGATGCGCTCGACGTCAGGGCTGACCTGCCGCTCGGCGTCCAGCGGCTCCCCCAGGATGGCGAGCGTCCCCTCCACCACCTGCTCGGGCATGAACTGCAGCATCTGCGCCCGAGCCTCCTCTCTGGTCTGCTCGGTGAATCGCACCGGCGCGCCCAACGCGGCGCCGATCGCCGCCACACGGTCCCGCGGCGTGGTCGGCGCGGGACCGGTCAGCTCGTAGACGCGGCCTGAGTGCCCGTCCTCGCGCAGGACTGTCGCGGCGACCTCGGCGATGTCGGCCGGGTCGACGGACGGCAGGCCGGTGTGACCGAACGGAGCGGCGGCGGTGCGGCCGTCTCGGATGGACTCCGCCCAGGCGTAGGCGTTGGAGTGGAAGCCGCCGGGCCGCAGGATCGTCCACTCCAGTCCCGACCGGCGCACCGCGTCCTCGAAAGCGGCGGGATGGCGGTAGAACTCCGGCCTGGTCCCCGCCCCCTGCGAGGACAGCAGGACGACCCGCCGCACCCCACCGGCCCGTGCGCCGTCGAGAAGCGCCTGCGGGTCCTGACCGGCCACCAGCAGGAACAGCACCTCCGCACCGCCGAAGGCGTCCTTCAGCCCGGCGGGGTCGTCCAGGTCGGCTCGCACGTGCCGTACCCCCTTGGGCAGTTCGGCGGTCCGCCTGGAGACGGCGGTCACTCGCTCACCCGCTGCGGTCAGCAGCTCGACCAGCTGGCGTCCGACGTTTCCGGTGGCACCCGTTACCACGATCATCATTGCTCCCATGTATGAGTTAGTCGGCTGACTGAGAAGGACCATAACGGCTTACGAGCCCTTTGTCGAGTCACAGTTAGTCGACCGACTGAAAACGCGGAGAGGTGCCGGCGCTGTCCGGCCAGGCCGGCGGAAGGCCCGCAGGTCGTACGCCCGCATCAACCGGTCGGCGGATCCCGACTCCAGCGCGACGGGCGATGCCCGGCGAAGACGCGGAGAGCGATCCTCAAGGCACGGCGATCACCGAAGTCGTTCCCCTGAGGAAGTCCCACGACGGCCGGATCGCGGTGGACGGCGCGTCCTTCGACCCTGAGGTGGCATCCACAGCCCCGGCCACCGGGCCGGCCTCGCCATCCCCGGCGATTCCTGCGGGGTGAACACTTGACGACTTGGATGTTATCGGTAACCCTTCCCTCCATCACCTCAGCCCTCCGGAACCAAATGGCATGCGGAGACACCAGGCCGTGCTCAACGCGGTCTGCTACGTGCTGCTCAACGTCCCGGCGCAGATCGTGCCGGCGCTGCTGCTGGCGCTGGCGCTGAACCGGCGGATGCGCGGCGGCAAGGCCCTCCGCAGGACGCGGCGAAGAAAATGAACGACGAGGCGAACGCCGCCATCAAGTAGGCTCTCATCCATGGGAGTTACCGGTCACATGCCAGCCGAGGACGCTCCACGCGGCCGGTCCGCGAGCATCTGGGACGTCGCCCGGGTCGCCGGTGTCTCCCAGCAGACCGTCTCCCGTGTCATCAACGGCAAAGCCCGGGTCAGCGAGTCGACCCGGGCCAAGGTCCTGCAGGTCATCGCCGAGCTCGGCTACCGGCCGAACCGGCTGGCGCAAGCGCTGGCCGGCGGCCCGGTGCGCTCGGTCACCGTGCTCACCTCCGACACCGCCCTGTACGGCGCGGCCGCCACACTGCGGGGCATGGAGGAGGCGGCCAGGACGGCCGGCTTCTCCGTGGGGATAAGCGTGCTGGAGCGTGACTCCGACCAGACGGACATCGCCCTGCGGCTCAACCGGCCGGGCGAGGCGGTCATGGTGATCGCCTTCGACGAGGCGGGCGTGCGCGCCCTTCGGGCGCTGCCGCCGGACGTCCCGGTGGCGGCGGCCGTGGAGCGCCGCCCTGATGATGCCGCCGGCGGCGCCGCGGAGGGCACACAGGACGGCAACCCCTGGCAGGCCTGGCTCGACGACAGGGCGGCCGCCGCCCACGCGACCCGCTACCTGCTCGGCCTCGGGCACCGGACGGTCCACTACGTGGCCATCCCCTCCACCACGAGCGTGCTGCCGCAGCGCACCCAGGGCTGGCAGGACGCGCTGCGCTCGGCCGGCCGCCCGGTGCCCGAGCCGCTGCACGGCGGATGGACCCCGCGCTCGGGCTATCTCGCGGTGCGCTCCCTGCTGGCGGACCGCTCGGTGACGGCCGTCCTGTGCGGCAACGACGACCTCGCGCTCGGGGTCATGCGGGCCGCGCGTGAGGCCGGGCGGGACATCCCCGGCGACCTCAGTGTGGTCGGCTTCGACGACTCCCCGCCCTCGGCCTACCTCAATCCCTCGCTCACCACCGTACGGCTCGACTTCGAGGGGCTCGGCCGCGCCTGCTTCGGCCTGCTGTACAGCAGGCTGGAGCCGCGGTCGGCCCCTCCAGTGCCGGCGTGGAGCGAGCCGGAGCTCATCGTGCGCGAGAGCAGCGGCCCCGCGCCGACCTGACCTCCCCGTTCCCGATACTCCTCCGTCCGGCGCGGGCGGAGGAGTCAGGCGTGCAGCACGCCTGTCCGTCCCGTCGCCCGCGTGCCGTCCTGCCTGCGTCGGTCCGCTCGCGACGACGTCATCGAAAGGCTGAGATGATCCGCCACGACTCCGAACGCCGCCTGTGGGTGCTGTCCGGGCCGTCCTCGTCCTACGTCCTGCATCTCGGCGACACCGGCCTGCCGCGCGTGCTGCACTGGGGACCACGGCTCACGCCTGAGCAGGCGGCCTCGCTGCTGCTGCTGCCGCAACCGCCGTTCCGGCCGGTGGAGGACACCGCCGAGGGCACGCTGGACCTGACAGCCGCCGGCGGCCTTCGCTACGGGCAGGCGGGCCTGCAGGTGCGCTTCGCCGACGGCACCCGCGACCTCGAACTCGTCTTCACCGGGCAGCGCCGTACCGATCGGGAGCTGGTACTGGCGTACGCCGACGGTCACTACCCGCTGGCCGTCGAGTGCCACTACCGGATCCACGAGGACGGCGACGTCATCGAGCGGCATCTGGTCCTGCGGAACGAGGGAGAGCCCGTCACCGTCGTACGGGCCGACTCCGCCACCTGGGTGCTCCCCCGCCTCCGCGGCTACCGGCTCAGCTCCGTACGCGGCCGGTGGGGCGCCGAGACCCGCCTGCACCGGACGGAGCTGCCGTACGGCGAGACCGTCCTGACCAGCCGCAGAGGCGTCACCAGCCACCAGGCCAACCCCTGGGCGATGGTCGACGACGGCACGGCCGGCGAGGAGCACGGCGCGGTCTACTCCTGCGCGCTGGCATGGAGCGGGAGCTGGCGGCTCACCGCGCAGCGGCTGCCGACGGAACGGGTGACGCTGTCGGCCGGGTTCGGGCACGACCCGGTGACCTGGGAGCTGGGGACCGGTGAGGAGCTGGTCACCCCCGTGTGCGCGGGCCTGTACACCGAAGGCGGCTTCGGCGCCGCCAGCCGCGCCTGGCACGACCACCAGCTGCGGCACGTACTGCCGCACGCCGGCGAGACGCGGCCCGTGCTGTACAACTCCTGGGAGGCCACCGGCTTCGACGTCTCCCTCGACGGCCAGGTCCGGCTGGCCGAGAAGGCCGCGCGGATGGGCGTCGAGCTGTTCGTGGTCGACGACGGCTGGTTCGGCGCCCGCACCCACGACGCCGCCGGACTCGGCGACTGGCGCCCCAACCCGAGGCGCTTCCCCGACGGGCTCGGGCCGCTGATCGAGCGGGTCCACGAGCTGGGCATGCGGTTCGGGCTGTGGGTGGAGCCGGAGATGGTCAACCCCGACAGCGACCTCTACCGCGCGCACCCCGACTGGGTGATCCACCGGCCGCACCGCGCCCGCACCGAGCACCGCAACCAGCTCGTGCTCGACCTGAGCAGGCCGGAGGTCGCCGATTGGCTCTACCGGACGCTGGACGAGCTGCTCGCCAAGAACGCCGTCGACTTCCTGAAGTGGGACATGAACCGTCCCTTCACCGAAGCAGGCCCGGACGAGCGGCTGTGGTTCGGCCACGTCCACACCCTGTACGCGGTGCTCGACCGGTTGCGCGCCGCCCACCCCCACGTGCGGATCGAGTCGTGCAGCAGCGGCGGGGGCCGAGTGGACCTCGGCATCCTGCGGCGTACGGACCAGGTGTGGACCTCCGACAACACCGACGCCCTCGACCGGCTGGAGATCCAGCACGGCTTCTCCCAGCTCTACCCGGCCCGCGTCATGGGCGCCTGGGTCACCGACAGCCCCAACCCGTACACCGGGCGGGAGATCCCGCTCGACTTCCGCTTCCACGTCGCCATGGCCGGGGTGCTCGCCATCGGCGGCGCTCTCACCGAGTGGAGCGAGGCCGAGCTGGAGCGGGCCGCCGAACTGGTCGCCGCCTACAAGCGGATCCGCCCGCTCGTCCAGCACGGCCGGCAGTACCGTCTGCTGCCGCCGGACGGCGAGCTGTCGGCCGTGCAGTACCTCGCACCCGACGGCGGCGAGGCCGCGGTGCTCGTCTTCCGCCGCTCCCGCCGCTTCGGTCACCCCGAACCGGGCATCCCGCTGCGCGCCCTCGACCCGGCGGCGCGCTACTACGACGAGGCCACCGGGCGCGTCCACCACGGCGCGGTCCTGCTCACTCACGGCCTGTTCCCGGACCTCGCCCCCGGCGACTACGCCAGCGCACTGGTCCACCTCGTGCGGGAGTGACGCGCCGATTCTCCTCAGCGGCGAATCGGCGCGTCCCCGTCGGCGCGCCCGCCCCTGGCCGCGGTACGCGACCGCGGCCAGGGGGTTCGGCGCCGCGATCAGCGCGGGGTGAGAACCAGGCGGTAGGCGCCGGAGGCGTTCTGGTTCGCGATGGGGATGGTGACGCTGCCGTTCGTGACGGTGTAGGCGTTCGACCACACCCTGGTCGGCCCGGAAACGTTCGTCGTGCGTCCCGAGCCGGGCACGGACTCCAGAGTGGCGGTGACCGAGGAGCCCAGCCCGCCGATGCCGTCCACGCGGATCGAGCTGTTCCCCGACTGTCCGCCGAAGACGACGCTCAAGGTCCTGCTGCCCGCGTCGTAGGCGGCCACACCGTCGTTGGACGTGGTCGGGGTCACCTTGACGATGTTGCCGGTCTGGTCGCCGTACCACTTGTACATCCAGTACGACGCCGTCGGCTGCCCGTTGTACAGCAGGCCGTTGAGTGTGCCGGCCTCGTACCAGAACGCGCGCTCGGCGTCGCGCACGCCCGCGCGCTCGAACTGTGCCACATAGTGGTTCGCACTGCTGGGGACGTCGATCTCGCTGGTCGAAGCGTACTCGTTGATCGAGATGGGTCGCGGAGATATCCCGAGCTCACGCTCCAGATTGCGATAGGCCTGGACGTTGGCGGTGACCTGCCGCCAACCGCCCAGCTCGTGCCACGACACGACCTGCGGCACCGTGTTCGTCGCCTTGGCGTTGGTCAGGAAGGACCGCATCCGGTTGACGTCCCAGTATGAGTAGCTGGGGCCCATGATGGCCGTGTTCGGTTCGCTCTGCCGGATCCGCTGGTAGGTGCGCACCCACCCGTCGTTGAAGGAGACGCCCGACGCGGAAGGCCAGGTCCAGTCCGGCTCGTTCCACGGCTCCCAGGCGTCGATGTTCGTCACACCCGCCGACTTGGCCGCGGCGATCATCTTGTCGATCCTGCTGTACCAGTCGTTCCAGTTGGTCCAGTTGTACGGGAAGCCGTCGAAGCTGTCGGCCATGTCGACCGTGATCACTGCGCCGATGGCGGCGGCGTTCCGCCAGACGTTCAGCGTGTCCCCGATCGGGACCGGAGAGCCGTTCGGCCGGTGCTCGTGCAGCGGCGGCGGCTGCCGGAGCTGGTGCAGCTTCAGCGGCTGCATGATCGAAACTGGCGGGGTGTTCGCGTCCGCCAGTCCGTAGAGGGTGCCCGAGCCGACGCGGGTGACCGGCCGCACGACGCTGCTCGCGTCGACGACGAGCGTGTCGCCGCCGCCGGTCGTGGTGCTCCACTTCTGGTTGCTCTGACCGTTGCAGGTCCACAGGATGACCGCGGTGCCGTTGGCCGTGCCGGCGTGGTCGACGTCCAGGCACAGCCCCGACTGGACTCCGGTGATGGAGCCGTCGGAGTTCTGCCGCCACTTCTGGTTGTTCTGCCCGTTGCAGGACCAGATGACGACCTGCGTGCCGGGCGAGGTCTGGTTGTTGTAGGCGTCCACGCACCGCGTGCCGTTCAGCGTCCGCAGCTCGCCGGCCGAGGTGAACTCGAACGCCTGGTTGGCCTGGCCGTTGCAGTCCCAGATGTCCAGGATCGTGCCCAACGTGTCGACGTTGCCCTTCACGTCCAGGCACCGCCCCGAGGTGGCGCTGACCAGCGGCGCGGTGGCCGCCGACGCCGGTGACGCGGGTGACGCCACCAGCCAGGCGAGGGCGGTGACGATCGCCGTGAGGACGGCGGCGACTGTGGGCGGGCGACGGCGCCGGGCCGCCGTATGGGCGGCCAGGTGCGTGGATGACTCGACGGGTGCCTCGTGCATGTCTCTTCTCCTCGGGGGGTGGGAGCCGCTGATGTCGGAGAACGCGGCGGGGAGATGCGCGGGTAGAAGGGCCGGGATACGGAACGGGATGCGGGGCGGGACGGGATGGGAAACGGGCGAGACACGGCGGAGCCGGCCGGTCGGACGGGCCGCCGCGAGCTCTCGGAGTGGGTTACTTCCGGGAAACGACAGTGTGCGTTATCGGTAACACAACGGTGTAGGTTGTCCCTCTCCCCCTGTCAAGACCCGCCCCGGCCTCGCCACTGTCGCCGCACGTCAAAGAACCGTGGTCGTGAAATCTTCACGCCCGCCCCGCTCCGTCGGCCTCCGATATTGACGCGACCGCGTGATACCGATAACACTACCGGCACTGATCTTTCACGCACCGGCACCCACCCGGGCGGCGCGCAGGCATCGCGGAGCCGATCGCCGAGCCGCAGCCGCGGCCCGCGGAGGTCGGTGGGCAGTAGCCTTGAGCAGGCATCGACAAGCTCCGCTGGGACAGCGCCGACTGGGCCCACGTCTACTGAGTCAGGGTCGTCCCCGGCTTCTTCCCGGGTCCCGGCGTGATCGAAGCCGCCCCCGGTCCACGGGGGCGGCTTCCCGCCGCCTTAGTGGTCAGTCCTTCACCGCGCCGGCGGTGACCCCGGCGGCGACGTAGCGCTGGGCGATGACGAGGAGCACGGTCGCCGGGATCGAGGCGACGACCGCGGTCGCCATGATGGCGTTCCACTGCTGGTTGTTGTTGCCGATGTAGTGGTAGATGCCGAGCGTGATCGGCTGGTGGCCGCCGCCCTGGTCAAGCGTGCTGGCGAAGACGAAGTCCGACCACGCCCACAGGAACGCGAACAGCGACACCGTGATGATCGAGTTGCGGCTGACCGGCAGCACGACCGACCAGAACGTGCGCACCGCGCCCGCGCCGTCCACCCGGGCCGCCTGCATCAGCTCCTCTGGAATGCCGGACATGAACGCGGTGAAGATCAGCACCGCGAACGGCACCGCCAGCGTGGAGTCGGCCACGATCAGCCCCGGCACGGTGTTCAGCACCCCCGTGCTCAGGTAGATCGCGTAGAACCCCATCGCCATGATCACGCCGGGGATCATCTGCGCGATCAGCAGCACGAAGCTCAGCACGCCGCCGCCGCGCGGGCGCAGCTTGGCCAGCGAGTACGCCGCGGGCGCCGCGATCACCAGGGTGAGGGCCACGGTGCCCAGCCCCACCACGAGGCTGGTGGCGAGGTAGGGCCCCTGCTGCTCCAGCACCGCGCGGTAACCCTCCAGCGTCCCGTGCACGGGGAACCAGTACGGCGGCGACTTGCGCATGTCCTGGTCGCGGGTGAAGGACACGTTGATCATCCAGTAGACGGGGAACAGCATGAACGCGGTGAAGACCACGCCCAGGCCGGTCCGCCACCAAGTGCGCCGGGTCGCCCTCATGCCGCTCCCTGCCTTCGCTGCGCGCGGATATAGACGAGGCCGAAGACCAGCGCGATCACGATCAGCAGGTTGCCGACCGCCGCGCCGGGCCCGAAGGAGGGCAGCAGGTTGCCGAAGCCGAGCCGGTACGACCACGTGGCCAGCGTCGTGGACGCGTCGCTCGGCCCGCCCTTGGTCATGATCCAGATGATGTCGAACACCTTCAGCGTGTAGACCAGTCCGAGCAGCAGCGTGATCGCCGAGACCGGCCGCAGCAGCGGGAAGGTCACCCGCCAGAACCGCTGCCAGCCGCCCGCGCCGTCCAGGGCCGCCGCCTCGTGGATGTGGGCCGGGATCGCCTGCAGGCCGCTGTAGAGCACGACCAGGTTGAACGGGATCCCGATCCAGATGTTGGCGATGGTCACCGACCACAGCGACCAGTCCGGGGACGTCAGCCAGTTCACCGGGTCGATCCCCACCGTCGCGAGCACCGCGTTGACCACGCCCGACTCGCTGTTGAGCATCCACGACCACGTCGAGGACGACACGATCAGCGGCAGCAGCCACGGCACCAGGAACAGCGCGCGCAGCGTCGCCGACAGCCGGAAGTTCCGGCTGAAGAACACGGCCAGTGCCAGCCCGATGGAGAACTGGAAGGCCAGCGACACCACCGTGAACACCACCGTGTGCCACAGCGCGGGCCCGAACGTGGCGTCGCGGACGACCTTCGCGTAGTTGGCGAGCCCCGTGAACGGCGCGTCCCCCTGCACGAACGACCGCACCGTGTAGTTGCGCAGGCTGAGGTCGACGTTCCGGTACAGCGGATAGACGTAGAACGCGAGCAGGTAGACCACCACCGGCGCGAGGAACGCCCATGCCGCCCACTGTCCCGATCGCCGTGCGGGCGCGCGGCGGGCGCCCGCGGCTCGTGGCGCCGGGGCCCCTTCACGCCGGCGCTCCCCCGTCGGCGGGGCCGGCGTCTGTGTTGCGTGTTTCATGCTTTCCTTCGACCCGTCGGACAACCGGAAGCGGGCCCGGAGACTGACGTCCCCGGGCCTGCGCGACGCTACTGGACGGCGCTCGCCGCCGTCGCCTGGGCGGCCGCCAGCGCCTCCTGCGGCGGCTGCGACCCGCTCAGCGCGGCCTGCATCGCCTTCCACATGGGCTCGGAGATCTTCGGGTATTTCGTGCCGAGGTTGTCGCTGGTGCGGCCCTTGGCCGCCTTGACCGCCTCCACCCACACCTTCAGTTCGGCGTTCTGCTCGACCTGCTTGGTCTGCACCTCCTCGGTCGGCGCGATGTACGACAGCGTGGTGTCGGTGGTGTAGGAGTTGCCGGTGCTCGCCAGGCACGTCACCAGCTTCTGCGACGCGACGTAGCGGGCGGCGTCCTTCTGCACGGGGATGGTGACGAACTCGCCGCCGGTCGGGGCGGGGGCGGTGCCGCCGTCCTTGCCGGGGATCGGGATGATGCCGTAGTCGAAGCCGGTCTTCTTGGCGTTGGCGAGCTGCCAGGTGCCGTTCTCGCCGAACGCGAAGTCACCGGTCGCGAACTCCTGCCAGCTCGTGGTCTGGGTGTTGTTGATGACCGAGGTGGGCGCGTAGCCCTTCTTCACCCAGTCGGTCCAGAGCGACAGCGCCGCCACGCCCTCCGGGGAGTCGAGCTTCGTGAGGTTCGCGCCGGAGCCCCAGAACCAGGGCAGGAACTGGAAGCTGCCCTCCTCGGTGCCGATGGCGGAGAACGTGATGCCCTTCTTGCCCGCCGCCTTCACCTTCTCCAGCGCCGCGGTCAGCGACGCCCAGTCCTTGATGCCGGCCGCGTCCACCCCGGCCTTCTTCAGGACCTCCTTGTTGTAGTACAGGGCGAGCGTGTTGGCCCCGATCGGCACTCCGTACGTCTTGCCGCCGAGCTGGCCCGCCGCGAGCAGGTTCGGCGCGATCGACGAGACGTCGAGTTTGTTCTCCTCGGTCGTCGTCAGCACGCCGGCCTCGGCCAGCGTCGAGACCACCGGGTTGTCCACGATCAGCACGTCCGGCGAGTTGCCCTGCTGCGCCGCCAGCAGCGCCTTGTTCGTCAGGTCGGTGGTGTCGTAGCCGGTCCGCTTGACGGTCACCCCGGCCTGCGTCCCGCACTGCGTGAGCAGCTTCACCCACTCGGACGAGTCGTCGAACTGCGGGTAGGGGTCCCAGATCGTGTAGGTCCCGCCCCCGGCGGCCTGGCCCGCGCCCGCCGAGGCGCCACCGCCGTCGCCGCCTGACGAGCCGGAGCACGCGGTGAGGCCGCCCGCGATGGCGAGGACCACCAGGCCCAGACCGGCGGCGCGCCGGCCCCTGTCGAGGCTATCCATGTCGTTGTTTCCTTTCATTGGAACCGGCGCGGCTCAGGTGAGCTGGATGTAGTCCAGCTCGGCGTAGCCGGTGCCGCCGGCGAAGTAGGGGGACCCCTTGGCCAGGCGGATCACGTTGTAGCCCGCCTGCAGGTTCACGCTCGTGCTGACCGTGGCGCCGAACTGGCCCCAGGCGGCCGTGGGCGGATAGCTGACCGTCGTCCAGGCGCCGCCGTTGTACGCCAGCCCCTGCGTGGCGGTGGCCCCGGTGGCGTTGGCGTAGCCGATGGTCATCGTGTACGTCCGGGCCGTGGGCACGTTCACCACGAAGTCGACGTAGCTGTCCGTGCCGTGCGTGCTCGTGTTGTTGTCGATGCGCCCGACGTAGCCGCCCTCGGACGCGCTGGAGCTCGTCAGCCGCTGGGCGCGGAAGACGGACGCGTTCTCCGCCTCGTAACGCTGCTGGTAGGACGGCACGCCGCCGACCGGCTGGACCACCAGGTTGTAGGCGCTCGTCGCCGACATGTTCGGCACCGACACGCTGATCTCCCCGTTGCTCACGGCGTACGTGCTCGTGGAGATGGTCGTGGGCGCGGTCACGGCGGTGAACCGGCCGTTCGCGGGGGTCGACTGCAGGGTCACCCGGACCGAGGAGCCCAGCGCGCCGATGCCCGTGACGCGGACCGTGTTGGTGCCCGACTCGTTGCCGAAGACCACGTTGACGATCTTGCGCGTGGAGTCGTAGGAGGCGAAGCCGTCCAGCCCGGTCTGGCTGGCCGGGATGGTGGTCACCATGCGGCCGGCCATGTCGCCGTACCACTTGTACAGCCACCAGGTGCCGGTGGGCTGGCTGTTGTTGACGACAAGCCCGTTCATGGTGCCGTATTCGTACCAGAACGCCCGGTGCGCCATCTCGACGCCGCCGCGCTCGAACTTGGCCACGTAGCTGGCGATCCGGCCGGGGACGTCCACCTCGCTCGTCGCGGCGTACTCGTTGATCGCGATGCGCCGGGGACTGATGCCGAGCGAGCTTTCCAGGGCGCGGTAGTCGGCGATGTGCGCGGCGATGGCGGTGGGGTCGCCCAACTCGTGCCAGCAGATGATGTCGGGCAGCGCGCCCGCGGCCTTGGCGCTGCTCAGGAAGGACGACAACCAGGAGCGGCTGTAGTAGGAGGTGCTCGGGCCGACGATCGGCGTCGTGGTGTCCAGTGCCCGCACGGCGCGGTAGGTGCGCGTCCAGCCGTCGTTGAAGGACCCGGCGGCGGAGGTGTTCCACGTCCAGTCCGGCTCGTTCCACAGCTCCCAGCCGATGACGTTGGTCACCGTGGTCGCGTTGAGGCGGGCGCCGACCATCGTGTTCACCTTGGCCAGCCAGTCGTTCCAGCTCACCCACTTGTACGGAAAGTCCGGGTAGATGTCCGGCATCCGGATGAACTCCCCGGCCCCGACCCGGGTGGCCTGCGGGGCCACGAGCAGCGAGTCGCCTCCGGGGGGCTGACCGTTGGGCTTCTGCCCCACGCCGGGGGCGGGCTGCGTCAGCGAGTTGAGCTTCAGCGGCAGCAGCGTGGAGTCGGCCGGGCGGCTGTTTTCCGCCAGGCCGTACAGGCCGCCGGCGGCGACGTGGGTGACGGGCCGGAAGGGCTGGGCGACGTTCACCGTGAGGGTGGCGCCCGCCGCCTCGGCGGGGCTCAGTGGGGCGAGCGCCGTGGTCAGTGACACGGCCAGCGCGGACAGCAGGGCCGCGCTTCGGGGTCTGCGCATGAACTACCTCGCTCTTTCTGGCTCAGGTGGGGGGAGAGCAGGAGGTGGAGCGGGACCGTCCCTCCCCGAGCCGGCGGACGCCGTGGACGGTCCCCATGCGGGCGGGCCGAACCCCTACGGGTCCGGCCCGCCCCGGTCATCCGGCGGCGGCGACCGGGATCCAGACCCGCATCGGGCCCTCGCTCCGGTTGCCCCACAGGAAGTACGGCACCGCCGTGAGCGTGAGCGGCGTGTCCGTCCGCTCCCGCCTGGCTCCGGCGGTGTACAGCGAGTCGCCGGCGTGGGCGACCAGCCCACCGGCGGTGATAATGACCGGGATGTCCGGCAGGTCCTCCCGGTGACCCGGTGTGACCGGAGCGGCAGGATCCAGCCGCACGTCCTCCAGGACCGTGCCGGGCGGCAGGTCGACCTGCTCCAGGCAGTACACGAGCGGGCCGCGCGTCAGGGCGACGCATCCGCGCACCGCGTCGACCCGCGGATGGGCGGTCACCTGCCGGACGGGCATGTCGAGGTCGAGGACCACGGTCGTGCCCGGCGTCCAGACGCGGGTGAGCCGCACGTAGCCGTCCCGCGCGGGCACCCGCACCGGTTCGCCGCCGACGCTCACCGTGTAGGTGTCGCACCAGGCCGGCACGCGCAGCGCGAGCGTCCACGCCTGACCGTCCCCTCCGGCTTCGGCGACCTCCAGTTCGACGCGGCCCCGCCAGGGGTAGGCCGTGCGCATCTCCACGCGGCGCCCCCCGGGGGCGGTGAGGGAGGCGTCGCCGTACAGGTGGATCTGCAGGCCGCCGTCGTCGGCCGTCGCCAGGTAGCCCGGCAATGAGGCCATGAGCCGGGCGATGTTCGGCGGGCAGCAGGCGCACGAGTACCAGGGCAGCCGGCGCGACGCCGCCTCCTCGCCCGAGCTCGCGTGCCCCGTACGCAGGTGCAGGGGGTTGGAGTAGAAGAAGTGCCTGCCGTCGGACGACACGGCGGCGGCGACCGCGTTGTACAGCACCCGCTCCATCTCGTCGGCGTAGCGGGCCCGGCCGGTCGCCAGCAGCAGCCGCCAGTTCCACTGGAAGCTCGCGATCGCCGCGCACGTCTCGCCGTAGGCCCGGTCGGACGGCAGCTCGTACGGGTCGCCGTACGCCTCCTCCCGGTGGCGCGAGCCGTGGGCGCCGGTGACATAGGTCCGCGAGCGGAAGGCGTCGGCCCACAGCCGCTCCGCCGCGTCGAGCAGCGCCAGGTCGCCGGTCTCCACGGCCACGTCCACCATCCCGGCCAGCAGGTACAACTGGCGCACGGCGTGCCCGGTGACCTCCCGCACCTCGCGTACGGGCTGGTGGTCCTGGTAGTAGCGGGGACCGAACCGGCCGTGGCCGAGCAGGCCGCGCCCGCGCAGGTCGAGGAAGCGCTGGGCGAGGTCCAGGTAGGGCCGGTGACCGGTCAGCCGGTACAGCTCGGCGAGAGCGGTCTCGACCTCGGGGTGCCCGCAGACCTCCTCCACTCCGTCCGGGCCGAACCGTTCGACCAGCAGGTCGGCGAACCGCCGGGCGACGGACAGCAGGTCGGGGCTCACTCCGGTGCGGGCCGCGGCCACCGCCGCCTGGAAAAGGTGGCCCGCGCAGTACAGCTCGTGGCTCCAGTCGGGCTTGGCCCACCGCTCCTGCGGCGCGACGACGGTGAAGTAGGAGTTGAGGTAGCCGTCCGCCTGCTGGGCGCGGGCGAGCAGCGCGGTCGTGTCGTCCACGAACGACCGCAGGCCGTCGTCCTCGGGCGAGGTCGCGAGCTGCCACGCCGCCGCCTCCAGCGTCTTGTGGACGTCGGAGTCGGCGAACCACATGCCGGCGAACTCGTCCTCGGACTCCCCCGCGGCGGCGCGGAGGTTGCCGATGTTGCCGCTGCCGTGGAGGTTGTCCACGCAGTGCGGCAGCGTGTCCTCGGCGTTGCGTCGCCGCCACTGCCCGAGCAGGCCCTCCGCCCGTAACCGGGCCTGGCCGAGGCCGAGCGGCCGCAGCGCGGACAGGGCCGCGGGGGTCGGGGCTACGGGGCCGGCCACCTCCTGGAGGCCGGGCGCGGCCGGGACGGTGTCTGACAGCTTCTGCTGGGTCATTCCTGATCTCTCGTGTCGTGACGCGGGACCGTGCGAGATTCCGCCGGGACGTCCTTCAGAAGGAAAATTAGGAAAACGGTTGCCGGAAAGCTATCAACGCCCTCCTGGGGCGTCAATAGCAGGTTTCCCCTGTGTTACCGGGGAGCACCGGCGCCGCAACCGTCCGGCGATACAGTGGATGCAGGCAACGCCATCGGAAAGTGGAGGAAACGTGGGAAAACTGGAGCGTCACGCCACGATCGCCGACGTCGCGGCACTGGCCGGGGTGTCGGTGGGCACGGCCTCCAAAGCGCTCAACGGACGCGGATCGCTGCGGGAGGAGACCCGCATGCGCGTCCGGGAGGCCGCACGACAGCTCAGCTTCGAGGCGAACGCCGGTGCCCGCAGCCTGCACTCGGGCCGCACCTACACGGTCGGGATGATCACGACGGACACCATCGGCCGGTTCAGCATCCCCGTCCTGATCGGCGCGGAGGACGCGCTGGGCGCCGGGGAGATGTCGGTCTTCCTCTGCGACGGGCGGGACGACCCGATCCGCGAGCAGTACTACGTCAGGACGCTCCTCAGCCGCCGGGTCGACGGGATCATCGTGACCGGCCGGCGGACCGAGGCACGCGCGCCCATCGCCGCGGACCTGCCCGTGCCGGTGGTGTACGCCTTCATCAGCTCGGCCGACCCCGGTGACTGCTCGGTGGTCCCGGATGAGGCGGGCGGCGCCCGCAAGGCGGTCGAGCACCTGCTGGCCGTCGGCCGCACCCGGATCGCGCACGTCACCGGGCCCGAGCATCACAACTCCGCCCGGGTCCGCGCGGCGGCGGCGCTGGAGCGACTGGCGGAGGAGGGGCTCGAACCGGCCGCGCCGCCGCTGTTCGGCGGCTGGAGCGAGGCGTGGGGACGCCAGGCCGTGGCCATCCTGCTGGCCGGGCGGACGGAGTTCGACGCGGTCTTCTGCGGCAGCGACCAGATCGCCCGGGGCGTGTGCGACGCGCTGCGCGCCGCGGGCCGCCGGGTCCCCCAGGACGTCGCCCTCGTCGGTTTCGACAACTGGGACGTCATGACCGAGGGCTGCCAGCCGCCGCTGACGAGCGTCGACATGAACCTCGAAGGGCTGGGCCGCTCCGCGGCCGAGATGCTCCTGGCCGCCATCAACGGCTCCCCCTCCCCCGGCCTGCATGCCCTGCCCTGCCACCTCGTCGTCCGCGAGTCGAGCGCGGTCCCGCTCCCCTGAGACGCTCTCGGGAGACGCAGGCGCCGCCCCGCCGTCTGAGGCGGGGCGGCCAGGGCGTCACTTCCGGGCTGTGCTGCGACTTGAGGTGACCTTCCAAAACAGCCGGCCGGAACCTCCGGCAGTTGGTCCAGGACGTACCGCTGCCCGACCGGCGGGAATCCCTCCGGCACACCCCGCAACCGCTCGAACGATTGCCCGCTCGCCGACTGTCATGATCGAGGCGTGACCAGTGCACCTGCGCGGCCGGGCCGCATGAAGTACGTCCTGTTCGATGTCGACGGCACGTTGATCGACGCGTTGAGCAACCAGCGCCGGGTCTGGGGTACTTGGGCGGAGCGGTACGGGCTGGATGCGGACGAGGTCTACCGGCTGGCTCTGCGGACGCGGCCGATGGAGACGTTCGCCCAAGTCGCTCCGGACCGCGATCCGCGTGAATGCCTGGCCGTGCTGCACGAACTGGAGGACGAGGATGTCCGGTCCGGCAGCTATGCGGCCTTCGACGGCGCGTCGGAGCTGCTGCATGGCCTGCCGCCGGGGACGTGGGCGCTGGTGACCTCGAACTACGAGCACCGGGTGCGCGGCCGATTCCTGCGGACGGGCTTGCCGGTGCCGGGCGTGATCGTGGACGCGGTCGCTGTCGAGGAGGGCAAGCCCTCTCCCGTCCCTTATCTGCGGGCCGCCGCGCGGCTGGGTGCCGAGCCGGGAGAGTGCCTGGTCGTCGAGGACGCCCCGTCCGGGGTGCAGTCCGGGCTGCGGGCCGGGATGACGGTGTGGGGCGTGAACGCCGCTGTCGCGGTGGAGGGGGTGCATCGCCACTTCGTCAATCTCCGCGAGGCAGTCCCCCACATCCTCGCTTTGGCGTCCAGGCCTCACGGGGATGCCGCAGCCTGAGTGGGCGAGACCGTCGAGGTGGCGACGGCGACCAGCCCATCGCCCCTCTGTACCGGGTCGGAGTGGTGAGCGACCCGGCGGGCCGCTACAGTCTTGATCACGTCCGATGTCGAGGCCGTTCTCCAAGGAGGTGTGCAGCAGATGCGCAGGACCGTTCAGCAGCGAAGCCGCAGCTCTGCTCTGATCAACCTCCTCAAGCCGGAGACATCGTGTCGATTCGCATCATCCCTTTGATTGACCCACAGCCCACGCCGTCCAGCCGGCGCCTTGCCTGGCTCGCCAGCCTGCCGGCCGGCGTTCCCGCCGGATCGGCTTTCCTTCGCCTGTTCACCAAAACGGGCCAGGATCACCTGGCCGAGCTCGATCTCCACGTCCACCCGGCCGAGCAGCGTAGTGGCGTCGGTTCTCTCCTGCTGACCGCCGCGCTGGCCGCAGTCCGCGAAGAGGGCCGGCGCTGCGTCATCGCGCACACAGAGCCCGGTTCGCCGGGAGAGGTCTTCCTGTCAGCGCGTGGCTTCCGCAAGGTCCTGACCCTGACCTATGCCCGGTTGCCGCTGGCGCAGACAAACCTCGACGATCTCAGGAAGATCGTGCACAGCCCGCATCCCGGCTACCGGCTGGTCGCGTGGGACGGCGTCGTGCCCGGTGCGTTGGCCGAGACGTTCGCGGTGTCCCGCCGCGCCATGGACGACATGCCCATGGACGACACCGACTACGGCACCGTGAGCTGGGACGTCGACCGCGTACGAGACGCTGCGCTGGCAATCGAGAAGCGCGGCGACCACCTCCACACCGTCGCCGCCATCGCCGAGTCAGACCATTCCATCGCGGGATTCACCGAGTTGGTCGTCCCGGCAGACGGCAAGGGCGATGCCCAGCACTATGGCACCGGCGTGCTTCCCGAACATCGCGGGCACGGCCTGGCCCGCTGGATGAAAGCCGAGGCCATCCGGCAGGCGCGCGAGCGCTACCCGGACCTGGAAGGTCTGCTGACCGACACCGCCGACAGCAACCGCCACATGCGCGCCATCAATGACGCGCTCGGCTACCTGCCGACCCGCAAGATGATCACACTGCAGCTCGACCTGTAGCAGCGAGCCTGCCGGCCATCGTCTTTCGCCGTCCATCGGTAGCCGGTGAAGACCACGCGCCGGCTTACGACAATCGGTGTCGTGGGTCGGCGCGTGGCGGCTCGGACATGCGCGAACTGTTGCGTCGGGGCGAGTGCAGACTGACGGGACCGGCACCACGAATCGCATCCCGTCGATCGCGGCGACCAGCCCGCCGCCCACCGCCGGAGCGAACCCGATCCGGGCCTGGGTGTCGATCAGGGGCGTTGGCGACGGCGAACGTCGCGACTGCCCATCAGTGGGGTGTTATGAGGCATGCTGTGGCGCGGGGTGGATGGCGATCGTATACAGCCTCTTGGTGGCACGCGTGAGGGCGACATACAGGTCACGCTCGCCGCTGGGGCGGGCCGCGGCGATCTCCTCCGGGCCGACGACGACGCTTGCGTCGAACTCCAGGCCACGGGCCTCGGAAGCCGGCACGAGGCGCGCCCACTGTGCGATGCCAGCGGATGCCATGTCCTTGACCCGGGCATCCGCGCAGATCACGGCCAGCAGTTCGCCCGGGTGCGCTGCGGCCTGAGCCCGGAGTTCCTCGGCCACGGTGGTGGCGAGTGTCTGCGGACCTGCGGTGAGCCTGCGGGGAGGGTCGCCATGGCGGATCGACCGGCTTGGCGTCTGACCGGGGGCGATCCGCGCGAGCAGGTCGTGGGTGGTCGCCAGGATCTCCTGGGTCGTGCGGTAACTGACGGTCAGGGTGTGCAGAGCGAACCGGCTGCCAAGATGCGGGCCCAGTGCCTGCGACCAGTCGCTCGCTGCCGTCGCGGGGCCCGCCTGGGCGAAGTCGCCCACCAGCGTCATCGACCTGGCCGGACACCGGCGCATCACCATTCGCCACTGCATGGCGGTCAGCTCTTGGGCCTCGTCCACGACGACGTGCCCGAACGTCCGCTCCGGCGGCCCGTCCACCAGGTTCGCCGCCTCGTCCAACAGCGGTACGTCGGCATCGGTCCACGGGGCGTCCGGAGAACGCAGCAACCGGGAACGTTCGTCACTGGTCAGCGACGGCAGATGCGTGGCCATCGTGTGCGCGTCCGTCAGCAAGGCCCGTACGACCGCTTCGGGCGTCAGCCGCGGCCAGAGGGACTCCACCGCACGGTCGACGTGGGCGTCGCCCATGAGGTTCGCACGGAGGGCGGCTGCATCGAACACCTCGGCAGGGTCCGCGGCCGGCGCGCCGCCATCGAAGCCGAGAGCCCGCAGGTCGGCCTCGGCCGCGGCATCGAGGTCCAGTCCTGTGCTCTCAGCGATCTCTGCGTCGATGTTCTCGAGGACCTCGACGGCGCCGCGCTCCAGCGCGCCCGTGACCGCGCCGATCAGGTGCTCCTTGAACACCTCTCGCGCGCGGTTGTGCGCCAGGTCGCTCGTCACCGCGGCCTCCCTCGCCGCCGCGACATCCGCGCTCCTCAGACGGACCCACTCCTGCCCCACACGCACCGCGAACCCGCCGTCCGGCGGTGCCTGCCGGGAGCGCACCAGGCCCGCCAGCGCCTCGGCCAGCGCGGAACTCCCCTTGAGCCGCGCGACATCGGACGGCTCCACGGCTGCGGGCACCACCCCGGCCAGCTCACCGCACGTCGCCAGGACCACGTCGTTCTCCCCCAGCGAGGGGAGCACCTGGGAGACGTAGTCGAGAAACCGCGCGTTCGGCCCGAGCACCAGGACGCCACGCTCGGCGGCGCGCGGAAACGCGTAGAGGACATAGGCCGCCCGGTGCAGCGCGACGACGGTCTTGCCCGTGCCGGGGCCGCCCTGCACCACCGTCACCCCCCGATGGGGGGACCGGACGATTGCGTCCTGCTCCGCTTGCAGCGTCGCCACCGCCGCACGCATCCGCCCCGTGCGCTGCGCCTCCAGCGCCTCCGTCAACGGATCGTCGCCGGCTATGTCGCCGACCGCAGGTGCGGATCCGTCCAGCAGTTCGTCGCTCACCGCGCGGACCGCACGGCCCTCGACCCGCAGGTGACGGCGCCGCCGCAGCCCCATCGGGTGGACGGCCGTCGCCGCGTAGAAGGGCCGCGCCGCTTCCGCTCGCCAGTCGACGAGCAGCGGCAGGTCCCGGTCGTCCACGTGCAGGCCGAGCCGTCCGATGTGCAGGACGGTTCCGTCCGCGCCGTCGATCCGGCCGAACGCCAGCCCCTCCTCGGCCTCCTCGAGCCGGCGAAGCTGCCGCGCCAGACGCTCTGCGGCGACATCGCGCGCGTACGCCTCGCCGGCGCTGCCGGGCGACGACCTCAGCACGTCCGCCAGCTGGGCCCGTACATCCGCCACTCGCTCATCGAGCAGCCCGTACATGGCGGCCACGTGGGCCTGCTCCACCTCAACCTGCCCTGCGGCACCCTCATTGAACTGCGGCAACAGCAGCCATCCTCTCGACTCGGTCCTCCACTATGCGGCAGGATTTCCACGCAAGTAAGGCTTGACTTACTTATCCGCCTCAGCCGCCCTGGCCCGGTTCGCCGTCACGCCTCAGGCCGGCGATCACCCCGGCCCTCGCTCGCCTGCCGCTGCTCACCGAACGTGCTCGACGCCGAGGAAGCCCGGCAGCGCGGCTGGACCGACCCGACACAGCGGCAGATGCTCCGGCCCCGGCTCCTCGAAGCCGAGGACCGCCCGGTTGTCGCCGTGCTCCGCATATCACCGAACCAGGACGTCGCGCAGTCCCCGACGGACATGGTCGACCTGGATCGGCCCGTCAGCCACGACGACGCCCGGATATACGACCTGCCGTACTCGACCGGCGTCGAACCCGCCCCCGCACCTGGGGACGGCCTGCCCTGAGTGGCGCAGTCACGCCTGACGGTCTGTGGTGCCAGGCTGGAGCAGCGGCAGTCGGAGGACGAAGCGTGCGCCCCGCGGACTGTCGTCGATCTCCAGTGTCCCGTGGTGGGCGGCAGCGATCGCGCGGGAGATGGCGAGGCCAAGCCCGCTACCGGTGGGGTCCTTGCGCTGCCCGTCCTTCAGCCGAACGAAGGGCTGGAAGACCCGCTCGCGGTCCTTTGGGGCGATGCCGTCTCCGTCATCGCTCACCGTGACCACCGCCTGGCCATCCTTGCACTCGGCGCTGACCTCGACGCCGGTTGCGGCATGCCGCTGGGCGTTGACGACCAGGTTGTTCAGAACTCCGGCGAGTTGGAGACGGTTGCCCAGGACCGTCACCTCGCCCTTCACCCGCCGGCCCACCGGCACGGGCCGCGTCGTGGTGATCAATACTTCATGCACCAGCGCGCCGAGGTCGACCGGCTCGGGAGGTTCGGGAGCGGCCGTACGGATCCGGGCGAAGATCAAGACATCGTCGATCAGGGCTCGGAGTCGCTCTGTCGCCGCAAGCCCCGCTTGGATTACCTTCCGCTGATCCACGTCGTCTGGATACAGCACCGCTTCTTCGAACTGGGTCTGAAGGCCGGTCACCGGGGTTTTGAGTTCATGGGAGACGATGGAGGCGAAGTGCCGCTGCTGCTCCACTGTCTTCTCCAGCCGTGACAGGGTCTGGTTGGCCGTGCGCGCCAGCTGCCCGATCTCGTCGTCGCAGGCCGGTTCCGGCACCCGCAAGCTCAGGTCGCTGACGCTGATCTCCGACATTCTCGCGCGGATCGCTTCCATCGGGCGCAGTGTCCGGTCGACCAGCGTCCAGATCATCCAGGTGGCGAAGGCGGTGGCCAGCAGGGCCGCGGTCAGCGTGCTGACCTCCAGGATGTGCGTGGCCAGCGCGGGGGTTCGGGGTGGTGTGGCTGCTGGGCGGTGTCGCTTTCATCATGGGCACCTGTGAGCTGATCGTCGCCGGGCTGCTTCCGGAGATCGCCGCCGCCCTCGATGTGAGCGTGTCCAGCGCCGGGCTGCTGATCACCGTCTTCGCGGTCGGCATGATGGTCGGCGCGCCCGCGATGTCCTTGGCGACCTTGCGCCTGCCGCGCCGCTCGGCCATGATCGCCGCGCTGATCGTCTTTGCCGCCCGTGATCGCTCGCCAGATGCCTGCCGACAGCGGTGACGGGGACAGCTCCCTGCGCGGTGAGCTCGGCGCGCTGAAGCACCCCCGCCTGTGGCTGGTCTACCTGGCCATCGCACTCGTGCAGGGCGGCATGATGGCTGCCTACAGCTACGTCGCCCCGCTGTTGACCGAGCGGGCCGGGCTAGCGACGGCGGTGGTGCCGCTGGCGATGCTCGGCTACGGCGTCGGCGCCCTGGCCGGCATCTCCTTCGGCGGACGCCTCGGCGACGGCCAGCCCTACGCCACGCTGATCCCCGCCACCGCCGTCACGGCCGCTGTGCTGGCCGCCATCACCCTGTGGGCGACCAACAGCGCGATGGCCGTGATCCTGGTGGTGCTGCTGGGCGCCGCCGGCATCTCGACCAACCCGATCCTGGTCGGCGAGGTGGTCCGCATCGCCGGACCCGGCCGCGCCCTGTCCATGGCGCTGGCCACGTCCGCCTTCCAGGTCGGCGGCGGCTGGCTGTCGGGACGCCGGCGCAAGGACGCCGACACACCCACCCCGTCCCCGGCCCGGCAGCGGCTGGCCGACCGCTTCGACGTGTCCCTGCCGGTCAACCAGCGCAAGCTCGATGCGACCGACGCCCTCGCCCACATGGCCGAGGACGCCGGGATGACGCTGATCGAGATGGCCATCGCCTTCGCGCTCAACCACCCCGCGGTCACCTCCGTCATCATCGGTCCGCGCACGCTCGATCACCTGGAGTCGCAGCTGCCCGCGGCCGACGTGGTCCTGCCCCCGGTGGTCCTGAACCGCATCGACGAGATCGTCACCCCCGGCACGGTCATCAACCCGGCCGACAGCAGCTTCGTCAACCCCGCCTTGCAGCCGGCGGCCCGACGGCGCTGATCAGAACGAGCGAGCCGTGGGCCGAGCCATCGCCGCGAGCGGCATCCCGCGCGAAGACCTGTTCATCACCACGAAACTGTGGATCAAGACTACGGCGAGGACACCTCGGCGGGATGATTCGGCACCTGAGGCTACACCGGCCTCCGACGGGCTGCCGTTCCCCGGTGATGACCCGTGGGAACAACTCGACCTCGCCCGAGGCCCCGGCCCGCGCCGGGGCCAGGCCCTGGTCGTACGGCTCGGCCCGCCGTAAGACGCCGCCACGCTCGCAGCGTCAGTGACGTATTGCCGGAATGTTAACGCTCCTCTCATCGACCTCAAGATCTGGCGGAGGCGCGCTCCGGGCGAGGATTTTCATCTGACTCTGTCTGTCTGGCGAAAAGTTACGATCTCGACGAGATTTGCGTGGCGCTCTGGCGTACGAACGCACACGGAGGTGTGATTGCCCCGGCCTGATCCCCCCACAGGCATTCGAGAAGGGGTCGCACAACGTTGAGAACTCCACATCGTGGCATCGTCGTCGCGGTCACCGCGGCGGCGGCGCTGCTTCCCGCGGCACCGTCCGTCCTGGCCTCCACCTCCACGGCCGGCCCGCGGGTCTCCTGCGCCGCGACGGTGTCGGCGCCCACCCGCGAGGCCGCCTTCGGCGAGGCGGCCAAGGCGACGGGTGTGCCGGAATCGCTGCTGAAGGCCGTGGCGTACATGCTGTCTCGTTGGGACGACCACCAGGGCAGGCCGAGCTCCGACGGCGGCTACGGCGTGTTCGACCTCGGCGACCGGGCGCCCGAAGCATGGGACGGCGCGGACAAGGGACGAGCGACCGGTGCCAAGAGCCAGGTCGCGGCGGCGGCCGAGTTGACCGGTCTGACGGCCGACGCGCTGCGCCGGGAGCCGAACGCCAACATCTGCGGTGGCGCGGCGCTGCTGGCGTCCTACCACGACGGCGGCGACGACCTGAGCTCCTGGCGCGACGCGGTGGCCCGGTTCGGCGCGAAGCAGGACTTCGTCCGGCAGGTCTACCAGACCCTCCGCACCGGCGAGAGCCGCGTCACCACCGACGGCCAGCGGGTCACCCTCGCCGCCGACGACTCGGTCGCCCTGCCTGCCGCGCGCCTCGCCGCCGACACCGGCGTCGACTGCCCCTCCGGTCTCGACTGCGAGTGGCTGGAGGCACCGTACGCAAAGGGCTCAGCCACCGAGCCGGACAACACGACTGACTACGGCAACCACGACATCGCCGACCGGACCGGGCCGGGCGGGCCGAAGCTCGACTACATCGTCATCCACGACACCGAGGGCTACTACGGACCATCGGTAGAGTCCGCTCAGGACCCGACCTATCTGGCCTGGAACTACACCATCCGCTCCTCCGACGGCCACATCGCCCAGCACCTCGACGCCAAGGACGTCGGCTGGCACGCCGGCAACTGGTACGTCAACATGCACGCCATCGGCATCGAACACGAAGGCTTCGCCGGAACCGCCACCTGGTTCACCGAATCCATGTACCAGACCTCCGCCGCCCTGGTGAAACACCTCGCACAGAAGTACGGCATCCCCCTCGACCGGGCGCACATCATCGGCCACGACCAAGTACCCGGAACCGTCCTCGGCGCCACCCAAGGCATGCACTGGGACCCGGGCCCCTACTGGGACTGGGACCACTACTTCGACCTGCTCGGCACCCCCATCGGGGACGGCCGGACGGCAACGATCGACGTCGCGCCCGGCGACGTCGTGGAGGTGCGAACCGGTTACCAGGACAACCCCCAGCCGCTGACCGGCTGCGCCGCCGCCTCCCCGCACTCCCCCGACTGCGTTCCCGGAGCGGGCACCAACTTCCTTCCCCTCTACCAGTCGCCGTCCGAGACCGCGCCGCTCGCCGCCGACCCCGGCTGGAAACCCGGCTCCGCCGCGGGCACGACATACGTCAGCGACATCAGCGCCCGCGTCGTCTCCGGCCACAAACTCGTCATCGCCCAGGTGCAGGGCAACTGGCTCGGCACATGGTGGGCCGGCTCCCTCGCCTGGCTGCACAACCCCGCCGACCGGCCCGTCGTGGTCCGCACCCAGGCGAAGACGGTCACCGTGAAGACCGGAGCGACCACCCCCGCCGCCGTCTACGGCCGCGCCTACCCCGAGGCACCCGCCTACACCGGCACGAACATCCCCGTCCAGGCCCTGTCGCCGCTGGAATACAAGGTCCCGGTCGGACAGACCTACGCCGTCAGCGACGACGACGTCGTCACCGACTACTACCGCGCGACCACATACAACGGATCAGCCCCCGGCGACCGCACCGACCTCAAGGGACAAGACCGCTACTACCAACTCTGGTACGCCCACCGCCAGGTCTTCGTCCGCGCCGCCGAGGTCGACCTGCACGACGCGCAGCGGTCGCCGGTGGTCACCACCACGCCGCCGGTGATCAGCGGGTCCGCCAAGGTCGGCGGCGAGCTCACCGCCTCCTCCGGCACCTGGTCACGGCAGGTGGCGGGCTTCACCTACCAGTGGTATGTCGATGGCACGGCCGTCTCCGGGGCCACCGAGTCCACGTACCGGCCGGGTGTCGCGGACCTCGGCAAGAGCGTGCTCGTCGAGGTGACCGTCGACGACCCGTACTTCACGGCCACGTCGGCACGGTCGGCGGCCACCGCGCCGGTCGCGCCGGGGACGTTCACCTCGGCCGAGCCGCCGGCCGTGAGCGGGACCCCTAAGATCGGCCGCACGTTGAAGGCGTCACCCGGCACGTGGACGCCGTCGCCCGAGAAGGTCACCTACCAGTGGCTGCGCGACGGCGTCCCGGTCAGAGGCGCCACGGGGCGGACCTATCACCTCACGGGCCACGACCGCGGCGCCCGTGTCGCCGTACGGGTGACCGTGTCGGCGAAGGCCTACGCGAAGGCCACCGCCACCTCTGCGGCGACCAGACCGGTGACCCCATGAGATGACGTCCGGCCGGGGAGGCCCTTCCCTCCCCGGCCCGACGTTCAGGCGTGCCTGGGGTAGGCCGAGACGAGCTTCGCGGCGGCCTTCTTGGCCAGCTTCAGGGTGTCCTTCCAGTGGCTCGCGCGGCCGCTGATCCCCTGGACGACGGCGACAGCCGAACGGTACCGGATCACCACATAGTCGAAGTGGAAGAGCTTGGCGTCCTGCCCTGCGTAGATCGGGTTCGAGTCCTGGACCTCGAAGGCGTAGGCCGCCTGGCCCAGCCTGCCCGGCGCGCGCTTGCCGATCTTCACCATGTTGCGTCTGTCGCCCGCGCCGTCGCAGGCCGAGGCGACCCGCTCGGCGGCGGAGGTCATCTTCTTGAGCGCGGCGGCGTCGCCGGTGTACAGGCGCTCGCCTCCGGACACCCGCCCCAAGATGAGGACACTCTGCCCCGTTCGGTCGAACACGGCGTCGAACGCCCGCGCGGCGGTCAGGCAGGCGGCGTCGTCCACCTCCAGCCCGGCCAGGTCGAACGGCTTGAGGTCGGTGGCCGTCGCACCCCATCCCTTGCCGAGGTCCTCGGTCGTGACCAGCAGCTTCTTGAGTTGCGTACGGCTGAGCGGCCGGTCGGACGCCGCCGAGGCGGGAACGACGGCGGCGAGCGAGGCGGCGAGCGTCAGCGCGGTCACGGCGATCCGGGCCGGATTCTTCATGCAGAGGTCCTTGTCGTCGGGGGGATGCATACTGGCCGTCAATCGGGCCATATTCAGGGTCTGAGGCCACCTTGGCGGACGGCGCGGTCCACGTGTTGCAGGCGCCGGGGTCGCCGGTCGCGAAGCCCTGACCGGCCCAGTAGGTGAGCGATTTCCTGCTCCCGGTGTTCTTGCCCGCCCAGTCACGCATGTAGAAGAGCAGGTCGTCCCACGGTGCGGACGCCGTTGAGGTAACCACTCGCCGATTTCGGGTCGAGCTTCTTGATGGGCTTTTCCGGGCACGCGGTGGTGGGCAGCGCCCCGGCCTTGTACAGGGGGGTTCTCCGTGAGGGTCTTGTCCTTCACCAGGCGGGCGGCGGCGGAGGTGGCCGGAACAAGCGCCACCGCCGCTGCGCCCACGAGCGCGATCATGCTCCGAGTCGAGATACGGCGGGAAAACAGCGCGTCTACCGATGGCGATAATCGACAATTCCCCGGGAGTCACTCTGTGATGCGACGGAAGGACTGCGAAACAGGCGGACGATCCTGGGCGAGGTAACCGGACAGGTTGGCGTCACGACTCCCCGTCAGCGGTGCCAGCAGATCCCGCAGGAGCACGGCGTCGTCCGCCGGGAGCCGGAGCAGCGCCCGGCGCAGCATGATGCTCCACGCCGCCGGGTTGGGGAACACGTCAAGCCGCGCGACGAGCGGCTGTAGCTCGACGCCGCTCCCCCACGGCGCCAGCCGGTCGATCCGTAGATCGCATCCGGTCGGATAGTCCCGCCCGGCGATGTGCACCGGCTGGTCGAGGCGTCGGACCTCGGTCGTCACCACGGCACGCCCGATGATCCGGCCCCTGTCTCGCGTCGGATTCCGATAGGCGCCGCGGGTCGTGTAGATCAGCAGCTCGTCGCCCGGTCGCACCTGCGTGATCTCGGACCGTACGGTCGGCGGGAAGGCCATCCGCTGCTCGCGCAGCACCCAGGCGATGGCCTGGCGGTCACCGAGAATCAGCAGGTACGACGAGGGCTCCTTCACGATCCACAACGCTAGTGGGTCATGCGACCGCGGCGTTCCAGCCGAACTGTCCGAGGCGATGCCGGGCGATCTCGACCTCTTCGGGCGTGAACAGCTTCGCGAACCGCTGCTGCACGACCAGGGCCTCGACCGTGAGGTCGAGCCGGCCACGCTCCCACAGGGCCGCAAACCCGTCCGACACGGCGGGCGAGCGCAGCAGCTTGCGGGCGGTCGCCAGGCTGCCGTGCTCGGCCAGCATGCTCAGGAAGTAGGAGGCGTGGTAGTTGGCCTCACTGCGCGCCCTGTCGTAGATAGCCCGCATCGCCGCGTCGAACTCCGCGTGCACGGGTTCGCTGACCGGGGCGGGCAACTCGATGGGCTCCTGCTGGGTCTGCTCGTCCCCCGCCGCCGTCTCGTTGCGCCGCGCCGCGTAGCCGAGCAGCGCGTCGACCGACGTGAAGACCTCGTATCCCAGCTCTTCGAGCCTCGGGAGGTCCGCCACCTCGGGGTCCAGCTCGAGCACGACCGGCTTGCCCTGGCCCGGCTGCAACCCCGCGGGCCAGAACGCCTCGGCCATCGCCAGCGCACGGCCGCTCCCGGGGTCGGCGATCTCGCTGTCCAGGGTGGGTTCGGCGTACCCCAGTCGCACCAGCTCATCGACCATCGCCTTGATCTGCGCGGCCCGTACGTCGTCCTGCTCGTCGGCCATGACAGCCACGGGACGCAGCTCCCCGGCGGCGAGCGGGACGGCCCCCTTGCCCAGCCCGGTCAGGAACGACTGGGCTGCCCGGGCCAGCAGCTCGCGCCGGGCTTCGAGGAAGTCGAGATAGCGGTCCACCCGCCAGAGGTCGGGGTCCATCGGGATCCACTGCGAGGCGAGGACGCCGGGGTGCTTCTCCTCGGCCTCGGCGAAGTAGTCCTCCGGCGCCCGCTTGCCGATCGCCAGGTTGGTGTTCTGGGTCAGGAAGCAGAAGTTGGCGACGGCGTTGACGTGGACGCGGTCGTAGCCCGCCTTGTACAGCAGCGCCTTCGGGAAGATGTGGTGCACCTGCAGTGAGGTCAGCTTGCCGAGCATCTCGGCGTGCAGCTCCAGTCCGCTACCGAAGTCGCGGGCGCCGTGCACCCGGGTGAGCATGTAGAGCAGCGGGTAGAACCGCGATCCCCGGGTCGAGCCCTCGAAGTCGTGCGGCCGGACCTCCAGGTTGCCGCCGCGCCACCGTTCGAGGGACGCGATGAGGCCGTCGATTCCGGAACGTTCCACGGTGTCGTAGTCCTGCGCGAGGATCGTCTCGGTGGAGCCGGCGAAGCGCCCCCACAGCGCCGCGTGCACGTACCAGAACAGCACCCTGTCGCGGTGGGCGCTGTCGAGGAAGGTGCCGCCCGGGGTGAGGTGGAGCAGGCGGGAGACGACGGGGATCGCGTATCGGCCCATCAGGACCTGGTCGTGGTCGAGCCCCAGCCGCCCGGACACCGCGCCGAGCAGCGTGTTCACATACCCGACCGACTTGACCAGGGCGGTCTCGAACTCCGTGTCCGTCACGGTGTCGAGCGCGGTGAAGACGGCACGGCCGGTGGCGACGGCGGTGATGTTGCGCAGCAGCCAGTCGAGCGAGAAGTCGAAGCCCTTCTCGTGCCACTGGTTCAGGTGGTCACGCATGACCTGCCGGGCGGGCGCCCACTGCGCGCAGATCTTGGCCAGCGCGAGGTCACCCTTGGACAGTGCGGTTCCTCCGGAGTTGACCCGGTTGAAGATGTCGACGACGACATCGACGTTCTTGTCGGGACCGGTGATCTTCTCCTCGTGGAACTCCCGGTTCTCCAGGTTCTTCAGCTTGTTCAGGCGTGCGATGTAGATGGCGAGCTTGTCCGGGTACTGCGCGAACGCGCCGATGAACGGCTCCAGTCCCTCGACGAACAGCCGGGTGACGTCCACCCAGCGCGGATCGTCGCGCATCTTCGCCGGGCCGTAGAACTCGAACGTCTCATCCTCGACGTTGAACCGCAGGCCGGTGAAGGCCGACGAGTCGCCGTCGAAGAAGGCCGGGGGCTTGCCACGCATGATCCCGTACAGCGACGTTATCCGCTGCTGGCCGTCGAGCAGCAGGAGCCGTACGCCGCCGTCGGCGCTTCCACCGCGGACGGAGGCCATCTCGGGCTCGGTCTCCCACAGCAGCAGACCACCGACCGGATATCCCTTGTAGAGCGAGCGCATGAGCCCGCGGACCTGGTCCCGGTTCCACACGTATCCGCGCTGGAACTCGGGGAGAAGCACGGTGCCGTTGTCGATCTGGTACAGGAGCACAGAGAGCGTGGCCAACAGTCCGTCCCTTGTTGAATCCTTGACGATCTTCCCGACTTCACTGTAGGCACGCACTCGCCCGACTTTCAGGCGGTCAGGTAACGATCCAGGGTCAGCGAGCTGCGGTGAGGCCGTCGAGCAGCTCCCTGACCCTGCTGACGTTCGGGTGCCCCGAGCCGTACCGGCGTTCCAGATCCGGCAGCAGGTCGCGCAACGTGCGGCCCGCCCGGGTACGGTCGCCGGCGCCGAGCTCCAGCAGCCCGATCCGGCGTCGCAGCTCCAGGATCCGGTCCTCGTCGACCCCGAACCGCTCCTCGTCCGTCAGCAGCCGCCGCATCTGATCGAGCGCGAGCGTCGTGTCGCCCAGTGCGGCGTGACAGTTCGCCTCCATCAGGCGGAACCGCAGAACGAGGTGGTCGTCCTCACCCCTGCGAGAGGCCAGGTCGGCGGCCAGCCTCTGGAACTCGGACGCGGCACGCCGGTAGTCCCCGCCAAGGAACAGCACGTCGGCCAACTCGATCCGGAGTTCCAGCGCCTCGTCGTCCGCGGGCCCCATGGACCGGACGGCCTCTGCCAGCAGTTCGGCCGCCTGCCGGAAGCGGGACTCGGCCTTGAGCGCGCCGGCGTCCTTCCGTACGCGCCGGACGTCCTCCCCGCGAAGGGCAGGCGATGCGGATCTGGGCGTCTCCACCGCCGGCGTCTTCGAGCCCGTCGCCGCCACCCGCCCGACGACGGCCGCGTACATCCGCACCGGATGCGCGGCGGTGCCGTCCACGAAGCCCGGCAGGGGCGGCAAATCACGGCAGAACGGCACGAGCCGCTCATAGACCAGGGTGGCATCGGACGGACGGTCATCGGGCCGCTTGGCGAGCAGCCAGAGGATCAGCCGTTCGATGCCCTCGGGGACGTCCGGCCGCAGCTCGCGCACCGGCCGCGGCGGCTCGTCCACATGCTTGCGCATGCAGGCGAGCGGGGTCCCACCCGCGAATTGGTTCTCGCCGGTCAGCAGTTCGTGGAGGATCACGCCGAGCGAGTAGAGGTCGGTCTGCGGGCTCGTGGTGCCGCTCATCGTCTGCTCGGGCGCCATGTACTCCGCCGTGCCGATGACGACGCCGGTCGCGGTCAGCTTGGTCGCCGACGGGGACAGCGCGGCGGCCACCCCGAAGTCGAGCACCTTGACCGTCCCGTCGGGGCACAGCATGAGGTTGGCGGGCTTGAGGTCACGGTGCACCAGCGAGTTCGCGTGGGCGACGGCCAGCACCGAGCACACCTGAGCGGCGATCGCCGCGGCCCAGCCCACGGGCAGTTCCTCCACCTCGGCGATCAGGTCGGTCAGCGAAACGCCCTTGATGAGCTGCATGACGAGGTACAGGTCGTCGCCGTCGGTGCCGCAGTCGTAGACCGCGGGCACCCCGGGATGCTCCAGCCGCGCGGTGATGCGGGACTCACGGACGAAGCGCTTGGTCAGCTCGTCGTCGGGCTTCCCGTCGGGTTGGCGGTCCACCCGGATGAACTTGATCGCGATCGGCCGGTCGAGCCGCTTGTCGTAGCCGAACCAGACCTCCCCCATCCCGCCTTTGCGGCGCGAGTTCGGGTCCAGTTCGTACCGGCCGCCGATGATCATTCCCCTCGCCACCGCACCCTCGCCTTTGCGTACCTGTGGGCCTTTGCGCACCCGTGGACCCAGTCCTGCCGAAAACGTATCGGCCCGCACCCATGTCGCACAGTCCCCATCCCGCACGTCCGGGTCGCGCCCGGCGCCCCTGGTGGACGCTCCGCCAAGGCGCGTGTCGCTCGAATTCGGGATGGTCCGAGGGCTGCGGATCGAACAGGCCGGGGATTTCGGCGCCCGGGCAGGGAGCGACTTCGAGGGCGTCCCCCACGAGGTGATCGGCGATATGTCCCACTTCACAGTGAAGGCAGGCGACATGAATTATGGGTTCACCGCGGAGTACGTCGCTCTCACGGCCGAATGACGCGGTCCGGGATCCGTCGCCGGGCGCCGCCGCCTCGCCGGAGCCGGCCGCCGCGGGCACTTCGCATCAGCGCAGGCGGCGGAGGATGCCCCGGGCGCGCAGACGGGCCACGTGCTGGGCGGCCCGCTGCGGGGCCGTGCCGCCGCGCACCAGCAGGCCCGCTTCGATGTTCCTCGTGACCCCTGACTGGGTCAGGTTTGCGCTCGACACGAGCAGCACCCGCTGGTCGGCCACGGCGAGCTTGGCGTGCATCCTCGCACCCGGCTCCGTGCGTTCGTCCACCGGCCAGTGCCACACCTGCACGCCCTCGACGCCGTTGAACGCGTGCGCGGGCTCCGGGCCGTTCAGCGCGGAGCCCGCGCCCTGCAGCGTCTCGACCACCACCATCACCGTCACACCGCGCCCGACCGCCTTGGCCAGGGCTTTGAGCAGCGGCTCGTACGGCGCGGCCGAGTACGTCATGAGGACCAGCTCGTACGACGCCTCGTCCACTAGGTCGACCAGCACCTGCGCGGTGGAGCGGACCGGTACGGCATGCGTGGCCGGCCCGGTCCACACCGACTCCACCGTGGTCGTGGCCCGGTGCCGCTCGTATCCCGCCGCCACTCCGCGCAGGTAGACGGCGGCCTCCCCCGCGGACATCCGTACGGACGCCAGGGCGGCCAGCACCCGGCGGGCTGCGTCGGGAAAGTCCGGCAGCGGCACCGCGTCCACGATTCCGGCCGCCGGACCGCCCTCGGCGATCCGGTCGGCCAAGGTCCGCAGATGCACCGGCCCGATGCGCTCCACCGCGTCGGCCGCCGCCTTATCGAAGGCGCTCGTCACGGTAATTCGGGATAGATCGCCAGGGCGGGGTCGTCGATCGGCACGACGAACCGTCGGTCGAGGAACCGGTTGCCGCGCTCGCACGTGGTCTCGGAGACGAACAGGCACACATGGCAGGCGGCGCCGTGCAGGAAGTCCTCCGGCGCGTGCGGCAGTCGCTCCGCGCACAGCGGGTCGGACGAGCAGCTCATCGCCCCGGTGAGCGCCCGCTTGGTCAGCCGGACCAGTTCGTCGGGCTGGGCCAGCGACACCAGGCCGCCGAGCGTGCCCTCGGCGTCCGGCACGGCCGTGTAAATCAGGATCCCGGAGCGCCTGTCATCCTCCGACGTTCCCGCGTAGATTCGCTCGGCCAGGCTGGCGGAGTTGTAGCCGCATTCGAGCGCGATCGTACGGATCAGCAGGTGCGACAGCGTGTGCAGGACGTAGTAGCGCGGCAGGGGCCAGTAGTCATACCTGGTCGACTCGTCGAAGGGCTGGCCGGTCCGGGCCGAGTAGCGGTACTCCCGGAAGCGGCCGTACGCCTCCTTGTGCAGCCGCAGGGCCTCGGACTTCTCCACCTGCCTCTCCCACCGGGACAGCAGGTCCTCGGGCAGCCGCAGGAAGACGCCTTCACCCCTGACCTCGCTCGCCGGCACCCAGGTCGGCTTGGAACGGGAGAGCGGCACCCGCTTGACCAGCGTCGGGTCCTCGGGGTCGGGAGCGTCGAGCCGGGTGAAGCCGATCATGGCCCGCACCTCGCGCAGCCGCTCGACCTGGACGACGTCCGAGTAGAAGCCCTTGAGCAGCGGCGGGACGGGCTCGTCCTGGTCGCGGTAGGCGGTGAAGTCGTCACTCGGCGGCGGCAGCACAGGGCTGGAGAAGATCTCCCACTCCGGGGTGAGCAGGTCGGGGTAGTTCTCGGGACCCTGGTCCTGCCCGGCCGCCTCCTCGCCACGGCGCCGTTCGATGGCCGCCCACAGCTCCTCGTCGCCCCACTTCTCGAACTCGAACGACAGCGGCGGCATCGACCGCATGAACGGCAGCATCTCGGGGCCCTTGACGTGCTGAAGGTTGGCCCAGAACTTCGCCACCTGGGCGTCCAGCTCGCTCACCCCCGCCTTCGGCACCGCGAGGGCCGACAGGGTCTGCGCGAACCACTGGTTGGACGCGCCGACGACGAGCACGTACGGCTGCTCCTGGCAAGGCGAGAACGTGCCGAGGTGAGGGTGGCGCCCCCGGCAGCGGGGCAGCTGGTCCCGGCCGCGCTTGCCCATCGCCTGCCGGATGTTGCGCTCCGCGCCGCAGCGCTGGCAGACGATGCGGACGTTCGCGCCGATGTTGCCGCCCCGGTCCTCCATCAGGAGGTTCGGCTTGGCCGCCTTCTCACAGACGCCGCCCTCGTGGACGAACTCGAGGTAGGGGAAGTCGTCCAGGTGCCCGTCCGTGCAGGCCAGGACGAACCGAGCGCCGACGACCAGGCGCTTCTTGCTGCCCTTGCCGCACTCGTGGAAGAACCGCGCCTCGTGTGGCTTGTTCGGCTTGTCGTTCTCGAAGCCGAACGCCCGGGAGTCGACGCGCGCCAGCAGGTTGCACGCCGTGCACCGCATCCACCCGGGGAATGGCACGACCGGCACACCGGTCCTGGCCGCCTCGCCGTTCGGGTTGGTGTCGGTGCCCGGCAGCCAGGGCGCGGGACGAAGCTCGCGCACGGTCTTGCTGAGCAGCGACTGTACGGCCGACAGCAGCCGGGGCTCGGTGATGAGCGCGGGGTTGTTCTCCGGGTCTTCGGGGGCCTTGTACTGCCAGTCGTCGAGGCCCTTCACGAGCACCGAGAAGTTCGGCAGGTCGACGAGCGAGCCCACTCCCGAGGTGAACATCAGATGGCTGGGCCGTACCGCACCGACCCTGCGCCGGTAAGAGGAGTACGCCGCCATCACTTGCCCTTTCCGTCGAGGGCGGACACGCCCATCTCGTCGCCCACCGGCTCGTCGTCGCCGTCCCCGGCACTCCCCAGGAAGCCCCACTCCGGCGCGTTCACCGGCCCGAGGAAGATCTCGTCGTTCCCCGGCAGGAGCAGGTTGATCTCGTTCTCCGTCTCCCGCATCGAGTTGCCGACCGTACGGGCCTCCCAGCGGCCGTTGCCCGCCCGATACAGGAGGCCGTCCACGATCTCCTTCGCGTGGCCCTTCTTCCGCTCGTAGCCGAGCCGTGCGGGGCCGTTCTTGGCCGTGTTCCACAGGTCGATGAGCATCTTGAGGCGTTCGTCCATGGCCTGCCGCGCACGCGGGCCGCCCACGACCTCCGCTCTCGCGACGATCCGGCCCGCGATGCGGGTCACGACACCACCGTTGAGATCCACGTCCTCCGCGTCGCGGTTGCGCGAGTGCGCCTCCTCGACGTTGCGCACGGCCGCGACGAACGCCGCGGTCGTGCCGCGGTCGAGCGCCCGCGCCGTGTACGGCGTGACCGACAGGGCCTCCACCTGACGGTAGAAGGTGGAGTGGTAGTGCTCGAAGTCCTCGTAATGCGCCAGGTCGCGCGGCCGAGACCAGTTGTAGAGCGTGATCACCAGGCCCGGGCGCGCGGCGTCGCGGCCGACACGGGAGGACGCCTGGATGTACTCGGCGGTGTTCTTCGGCTGACCGGTCATCACCATGAGCCCGAACCGGGACACGTCGACGCCGACCTGGAGCATCGACGTGGCGAGCACGACGTCGACCGGCGGCCGTGCCGTCCGCCGGGAGCTGCGCAGCGTGTGGTAGCGCTCGGCGAGCGGGTGCCCCTGCTTCCGTTTCGCCGGGTCCTTCTCCTTCATCAGCTCCGCGATCTCGTGCCGGTGCTCCAGAATCCGCCGCGAGCTGTCGAGTTCGGGGTCGAACCCGATCTCCAGTTGCTTGAGCACCTCGCTGATGTCTCCCGAGGAGATGCGAGAGGTCAGCTCGACGATGTTCAGCAGGTCCCCACGGCTCAGCAGCCGGTTGGACAGCTTCTTGCGCTTGCCGTGCATGCGGATCCTGGTCGTGACGTCGTCGTCCAGGTAGCGCCGCATGCCCGCCAGCTCTCGGGTGGCATTGAAATAGCCGACCAGGGTCATGTACGGATCGGCGGGCTCGCCGTACCGGTCGAAGAGCGTCTGCCCGGCCAGCAGCAGGATCTCGGCGAGCCGGATCTCGGCGGATTTGAGGCGCACGCCGTGCGCGCACACGCCGAGGTAGCGACGCCCCGGGGCCTCCTGCGTGACCGGGACCTGCCGGGAGAAGAACGTGTCGGCGACGTCGATGACCTGAGGCGGGAACACGGCGAGCTCGCGGCCGAAGATGCCGAGCACCTGCCGGTCGGCCCGCTTGGTCGTCGCGGTCGACGCGATGATCTTCGGTCCGGTGGGCGCGCCGCCCACGGACCACGTGCACAGCTCGTCCACGGCCGCCTCGAACAGGCCGACCACGGTGCCGAGCGCGCCCGAGATGAGGTGCAGCTCGTCCTGGATGATCAGGTCCGGCGGCCGGAGCCGGATGACCGGGCGGCTCTCGACCTTGGGCAGCCGGCCCTTGGCGTTGTGCCTGCCACCGCAGCCGATCTGGTCGTCCATGTCGTCGTGCCGGTAGCCGTGCCGGGGGCAACGCCGGCTCACCCGGCCGAACAGGTGCCCGGCGAAGCCGCGCCACGGCAGCTGCGCCAGCTTGTCGACGGTCGCGATGACCAGGCTCGGCGTCAGCCGGTAGATCTCCTCGTCCACGGTGAGGATCGGCAGCCCCTCGCGCCGCGCGTACGCCTCGTCCTCACTGGTGACGGCGGGCAGGGCGCGCAGCATGCGGTCCTCCCCGAGGCGGGAGAACGGGCACGGCTCGGCGTCGCCCTCGCTGCCGCGCCCGCAGTAGAGCAGCACCCGCCGACGATCCTCGTCGAGGTCGAGGTTGACGCCCGCGACCAGCTTCTCGCCGCACCACGGGCACGACAGCGTCTGCAGGACGTTCGTCTTGCGGCTGTCGGGGGCTTCCCTGGCCTCCTGGATCTGGTCCCTGGCGTCGCCGAACCAGTTCGGGGAGACCGCGCTCCCCACCCACAACCCGATGCGGAACGGCTCCTCGCCCCACGTCCCGGGGTCGTCGCGCCGCAGCACTTCGCAGGCGCACACCAGTGCGGCGGCCCGCTGGAACTGCTGGGCGGTGAGCAGCCGCAGCGTGTAGCGCATCAGCACCGCCACGCCGTCCAGACCGCTGCGCGCCTCGGTTCCGGACCCGACGACCTTCTGCAGCCGCCGGATCGCGAACGTGTACGCCGTGAGGCCGAGGTAGGCCTCGGTCTTGCCGCCACCGGTCGGGAAGAACAGCAGGTCGACCGTGGCCTTGTGGTCGGCGGCCCGCTCCGGGTGCGCGGGGTCGGTCAGCGAGGGCAGGTTGAGCAGCATGAACGCGAGCTGGAACGGCCGCCACGACGCCGCCTTCGCGCCCTGCGCGTCCACTTCGGCCATGGCCTGCTCATAGCTCAGCCCCTGCTCGTCGCGGAGCTTGGCCACCGCCGTACGGCGCCGCTGCAGGGCCATCGCCTCGTTGGCGAACCTGAACGCCGCGAGGGCCTGCTCGTGGAACTCCGAGGTGTCCTGGGTGAGCAGCGCGATCCCGGCCCGGATGCGGTGGGCGGACCGGCGCGACCTCTGCACGGCGACCTCGGCGGCCTCGCGCAGCGGCTCGGGCAGCCCGGGGATCTGCCGCTCCTGGTCGTCCAACCATGCCGAGTAGCCGTCCGCCAGCGGCGTCAGCCCGGCGGCGAGCGCCTCGGGCGAGGCGTCCGCGAGGGCGTCCATCGACAGCTCCACGTCGGCGAGGGGTGTGCCCTTCCCGACAGGGGCGACCGTCGCGGGCACGTCGTAGTACGGCAGCCAGGTGGTGCGCAGCTCCGTCGCCCGCCGCTCGCCGGAAGACACGGTCGCGTGGACGGCGACGTTGCGGCCGACCGCGTACCTGCGCTCGTTGCGGTACAGCAGCCGCAGGTGCTTGTCCTCCAGGTCCTCCTGGCCGGTGTCCTCCCGGCCGCCGTCGAGAGGGTCGTCGATCGGGAGGAAGACGTCCGGGGGCCCACCGGTCGGGGCGGCGGCGACGAGCTCGGCCTGGAACAGCCACGCGGAGTCGGCGCTGCTGTCCGGCTCGATCTGCTGGTTGACCAGCGTCAGCTCGACGACCCGCCGGCGGTCGGGACGCGGCCGTACGGCCACCGCGAGCAGGACGCCGGGCCCATCGGCACGTTCCATAGTCAGGGGGATCTTCTGCGTGTCCTGGTCGAGCCGGATCGTCATGCGGTGCTCGACCGGCCGGCGTCCCCAGATCCGTTCGGTCCGCGGCTTGCCGTTTGGGCCTTCGATCTGAGTCTCGACCTTGACGTACTGGCCCCAGCGGGCGGTCACCGCGAGCGCGTCGAGGTCGGCCGCGACGGCGAACGACATGCCCATGGACGACGCCCACAGACGGCCGAGGTTCTGCGGGGTGAGGACGTCCGGCAGTTCGCCCTCGGCCCCGTCGCCCTCCGCGCCGATCTCGGTGTCGGGCAGCTCGTCGGCGCCCTCCGCGACCCGCTTCGGCGACGGCTTCGGGCCGAGCATGCCGACCAGGTAGCGCTCGCGCGGGCCTATCGCCTTCGGCGGAAGCTCCTCGAAGTCGCCGTCGTACGGCCCGAGCAGGTCTCGTTCGACCAGCTTCTGGAACTCGCCCCTGACTTCGAACGGCGTGACCGGCGGGAAGTCCTGCGGCGCGTCGAGCGGATGGCGCGCCTGTCTACCGGCGCCTCCCTCCTCGGCCTCGTCTCCCGAGCCGAACAGGTCACCCTGGTCGGCTCCCGCAGCGAACAGCTTCTCCTGCCGATCGAACACGTGGGGGGTGTCCTTCCTCGCCTGACCTTTGACGCAACGTTAGTTGCTCTTGATAAGCAACTGAATGACGCGTGCCCGGATCGTAAGGTTGCCTCACTCTCCGGTTGAGACACCTTCTACCGAGGGCAAGACATCAACCCCGGGCGCCGCTGGACACCATTGGCCCTCGTGTGATTACTCCATGTAATCTCCTGGCCATGACAACGATCAATCGGGGGACGCTCCTGGAGCTGGTCCGCAACCGCCCCCTGCTCGCGGCGGAACTCCTCGGGGACGCTCTGGCCGCCGGCCACGATGAGCCACACGACGAGGAAACGCTCCGGCGGCGATTTCCATGGCTGGAACGCACGAGCACTGACGAGCCGACGCTCGCCTCCCGCTACCGCGAGATCGTGGCCGAGGCACGCCGGTCCCGTACGCGTGTGGGAGAGGTCCTGTCCGAGGACTTGATCCCGTTCCTGCGTGCCCGCATCGACGAGGACCTGGACCACCTGCATACGGCCGCGCACGAAGGCGGGCCCGACCGGCGCAAGGCGGAGCGGGACCTGACCGCGAAGCGGGACCGCGTGGATTTCCTGGAGTCCGTGCTCGTCGACGAGCTCTACCTGGCGATCGAAGAGCACGCCCAGGCGGAGCACCTGCTAAGGCTGGAGGCCGCCGCCTACAACTGGCACACCGACTACCAGGACGCCTGGCGGCCCTGAGTGGCGGCCGATCTCCCGTTCCGCCCGCCGCTCGTGCGAGCGTGAGCAGCGAGCGCATGCCGACCACAGCCGTCCGCGAAGGGCGAATGTTTTCAGAGGCTTCCCCGGGGGCCGGAGGCAAGTTTGGATCGCTTCGCCGGCACCTGCGGTGAGTCTCCTCGCGCCACCACAGGCCACCGAAGCAGACCGTTACACGGGACGAAGACAGCGTCAAGGCCACGGGTTGGTTGTGAGCGGCTCGGCGAGCAGCACATACTGGAGGGGATGAAGCCAGCCAGCGGCGCGTCCCGCCGTCACCTGCCCACCAGTCCCTTCAAGCCTCCGCCTCCCGCCCCGCCTGTCGAGCAGTTCAGTGTGAACGACCAGGTCACCCACGATCGGTACGGTCTCGGCGTGGTCGTGGAAGTAGAGGATGGGGTGGCTGTGATCGTCGACTTCCGATCCCAGCAGGAACGAATCCTGACCCCATACAAGAAGCTGCACAAACTCTGAGGCTGATACGCCGCAGGGGAAGCGCGTCGCGCGAGTACGGCTCCGTCGGCGACACGCCGGCGGGGGTCCACGCGCCGGCGCCCTCCCTCGCGGCCAGGATCTGAATCTTCATCCGCCCTCGCCAGAAGCTCACCTGCCCAGACCGGGCAGCGGCGCTGGCAGGATCGACGAGGTGCGGCACGACGGAGCGTCTGCCCGGACATGAGTCGGGGCCCGCGCTCGTCGAGCGCGGACCCCGATTCACGATGCGGACCTGGGTCAGACGAGAACGATGTTCTCGGCCTGGGGACCCTTCTGGCCCTGGGTGATGTCGAACGACACCTTCTGGCCCTCGTGCAGCTCGCGGAACCCCCGAGCGGCGATGTTCGAGTAGTGGGCGAAGACGTCGGGGCCGCCACCCTCCTGCTCGATGAAGCCGAAGCCCTTTTCCGCGTTGAACCACTTCACGGTTCCGACAGCCATGTTGAATCTCCTTTAACAGGGACCGAACCGAAATCCGCACTGCACGGATTCCGCGTCGCCGGATGAGGCCCCTCCGGAGATGGCCGGAAAAACAAAATGCGCCTGAAGGTCACATCCCGCCAGGCGCACACAAGTTTCATGGGTACCGCAACTGCAACTGGATAGACCCTAGCACATGCATGGGGTGATGGACACATCCGCGGTTGAGAAAACTGGATGTCCTGGCCGCTCAGGTGCCCAGATCTGCGCCAGGCCCTGGAGGCGCCGAGGCAGGGGCTGAGCCTGGTCGATCTCGACGGCAGAATGATCAGGCCGACGTGTCGCACGTCGGTCCCCACCAGTGCTCACCCTTTCCAGTGGAACGGCAGTGCTTTACCCTTCGGTTTTGTGAGTTGTTCGCAAGGTGCAGCCGGGAGGCCATGAGCAACTCCGGAGCAAGCCTGTGTCACCTGGTAATACAGGACCTAGCGCGGATGACGGGCGAACGGGGGCATCGATGACGGAACCGACATCCCCGGGAACGGGGCCGTTGTCCCCGGATTTCAGTGGCATCGACCCGGGTCGCATGAAGGAATTCATCAATTCCCTCGCGCGCGGCCACGACGTCATCAGACAGGAAACGGACGTCATCCGGCGGATGTTGACCTCTGTAAACGTCTCGACTGCCGGCCTGAATCCGGTCGGAGAGGTCCTGGCCTGGCTTGAGACGGAGCTGCCTCGGCTGCGGCGGCGCCAGGCCGCGATCCTCGCGTCCGAGAAGGTGCCGGGGTGGCTGCCCGGCCTGACCTCCGGACTGGTGCCGTTGGACGAGGGCGCCATGCTCACTGCGTCCGAGGCCCAACGTCAGGGCAAGGCGCTGGCCGAGCGCTTCGCCGGCACGGCCGCGAGCGACTACGGCTTCCCGATCGGGAAGACGAACGACGACGCCCTCGCCCGTCTGGTCGCCGAACTGAATGCGCACCGGAACGACGCCGACTTCGCCGCCGCCTTCTTCGCCGCTCTCGGAGCCAAGGGCACCCTCGAGCTCGCCAAGAAGCTCAGAGCCGGGATGAACCACCCCGAAAAGGCGATCGACACGGTGAGCCGGGCGTTCGGCACCGCGGTCCGGGAGGGCGGCGACGTGCCGGGCTTCGCCGAGGTCAGGTACGAACTCGTCACGGGCAAGCCCCCTCCCGCGACTGGTGCCTGGTTGCGGCCCATGTCGAAGTCCTCCGCCGGGCCGCACCCGCCTGCGGACGTGGGATTCGCCGAACTTCGCGACGGCCAGGCGACCGTTGCGGAGCACGGCGAACGGCGACTGGGCGACCTGCTGCGGGCCGGCCAGTTCCCCACCGACTGGCTCGCCGCAGTGGTGAGCATGCATGCGCTCGGCAAGAAGAGCACGGTCAGCGGGACAGACCTGGCGGGATTCCTCAACGCCCTGGGCAACAACCCCAAGGCGGCCAGGACAGCGCTCTCCACTGCGACAAAAGAGTACGGCTCGCTGCCGAAGGCACTCAGCGCGCTCAACAAGAGGGTCGAGCGGGGAACCTACGCGAAGCAGCAGGACGAGCAGATGAAGGAAGACTCGCGGGCGGACGCCTTCGGGCGCATGCTTGCCGCCGCATCCGGAGCGTACGACGAGAAGGACGGCGCACACTCCGCCGAGGCCGCGCAGGTGGCCTTCCAGCTCATGCGCGAGCTGCCCAAGCTCGACATCCAGGAACCGACTCGCGTCCACCTGGCCGAGATCGCCGGGGCGTACGCCACGGAGCTCACCGAGGGCGCCAACCTCGGCGATGCCAACCGCACCCAGCCCAGCGCGTTCGGGCCGGTGAAGACCATCATCCCCGGCCTGAAGCCCGCCTTCAGGCTGAGCCCGAAGGACACGTACGCCTTCGTCAAAACGTTCGCCGACTCCCCCGAGCACATCAAGCCTTTCGAAGAGGGCATGGGCAACCTCACCGACAGACTTGTCAATGCCGCCGCCCGGAAGGACCGCGGTAGCGGGTACATTGACAACTTGGAACGAGCGATGCAGGCGCTCGGCTATGTCTCTGGGATGCAGTTCACGGCGGAGCGGAAAAGCCAGGCCGCACTCGACGCGGAAGACCAGCAGCGGATCAAGAACGAGCTGTTCCTCGCCGGCCTGGCCCTCGGCGTGGGTGGGATTGAGATTCCTCATTCGGGCCAGATCCTATGGCTGGGCATCTCCACCTTCACACCGATGGGCCTGGAACCGATGCTCACTCCCGACAAGACCCGGGTAGGCGCACTGGAAGAGAGGGACCGTGCCGCTTCGCTGGCTCGCGAAAGTTGGCTGGCGACCACGTTGATGTCGAACGGTTTCAAGGCCTAGGCCCCTCCTACCGACCCCCGATTCTCCCATCCGCCCATTACGGGTAGCGACGGCAAGCTGCTGCCCTTCAACGAGATAGCGAAGAACAAGGAAGCCCTACAGAACTTCGACAACTGGCTCATCGCCAACGGCTCCGGCGGAACTGATAGAACGAAGGTCGGCGCGGCCCAGATGCAACTCAAGATCGACTTCGATGGCGCCAGGCGCAGGGCGGAGGAAAGAAGCTCCTTGCCCTACGAATGATCACGATCATCGGTTTGTCGGCAGGCATTCCGTCTCGCCTCGCACCACCATCTGTCCCTTGCTCGGGGAAGAAAGAATGATTTTTGTGTGATACTCCGGACTCACAGCCTCCTGCTTGGTCAGATCCTCGCGGGCGCCTGTGAGTTTATATTTTGCGACATAATCAAGCGCGCCGATCAGAGCCGTCGTAAGCATGTCGGAGTCCGAGTTCCAGAGACTCCTGGCTTTGACCGCGTAGGTGCGCTTGTACCTACCGTTTCCGCAGGGAATGTCCTTCCCACCAGGGTCGGTCACCTTCACATTCTTGCCGATGGCATTCTTGATGGTCAGGTCGACGTGGCTCTTGAGAGTCGGTTCGACTTGGGCTGCCGTAGGGAGCTTGGGGGCAGGTTCGGTGCATGCGGACAGCGACAGTCCGGCGAGCAGGGAAATCGAGATGATGCCCCTCAGGCGAAGCGCCATGTAATCCTCCAGACAGCCCGGTCCACGCGTCGCGCTCCATGATGTCAACCAACCGGCCCATCGTACGTTCCGATCGCGGAAATACACAGGTTTCCTCTCCTAATTAACCCGCGATTATTCCTGTGCCAAATTGAGCGGCGTAGGACCCGCCTGCCGTCACGGGGGCTTCCGGCAGGCGGGCGGCTCAACTGACGGGACAGCGGTAATCGGCGTCCCGGTTCGGGGAGCAGCAGACGACGGCACAGGTGACGAACCGGCCGCCGTGCAGCCACATCCCCCACTGCACGTCGACTCCGGTGACCAGGGACTCCCCCGCGCTCTCCAGGCGCAGGCCGAGTCCGATGCGTGCCTCGTCGTCCGGCCGTAGGAACTGCGGCTCGGCCACGCGGTAGCGCGTGGTCAGCCACTCCAACGCCTCCCCCACCGATCCAGGCGAGACGTCGATGCGATTGCGGGGCTTGAGCAGCCAGTCGCACGTACGCATGGGCGGCAGCGGGGAAGCCAGGAACGGGCCGAGGTCACCGGACGGCGGGGGCGGGCGGCGTTCGGCCTCGTTGCGCCGGTCGTCGCCGGCTCCCGTCCAGGAGTAGCAGTGCAGATGCATCAGGCCCCTCGGACGTGGTCGTTACAGTGGGGTGCGGTCCCTGCCTGCTATCACCGGGCAGGGGCCGCACCCGGCCTCGACGAGGCGGCTACAGGATGGCGGTCATACCGGCGGCGCGGAGCTCATCTCCGGTGAAGCGACGCGTCCCGGCGTTCGGGTTCTTGCTGTCATGCAGGACGAAAGCGTCCGCCGCGCCCGGGATCGGGGCGATCTCCACGCAGGTCTCCTGCTCCTGTTCCTGCTGATTGCCGCCGCACAGCCGGCGGAAGCGCGCCCCGGCCAGGTCGCGCTCGTACAGGTCGGTCATCTCGTCCTCTTCCTTTGTCGATCCGTCCCCGCCTCGTGTTGGGCGGGTTCCTATGCAGCGGGCGGCCTGCCGCCAAACCCCCTCTCAGGTGTACGGCAGGCCGCCCGGACCCCGCCGACCCCGCTCTTCACGTGATCGGCGGGGAGCTTCATCGGGCCTGGCCGGACAGCAGGCGGCGCCACCCACTCGTACGCCTCCTCGCGCCGCCACCACCGAGCCGTCCAGGACACCGACGGCACGTCATGACGAGCGAGGGCCCGGCGGCAGAATCGGTAGACGCCGCCGCAGGGGACCAGTTCGTACGAGGTCATCTGGCAGGCGCAGGTGTGGGCGACGACCCGGCCGCGCCCGAGGCTCTCCTCGATCCACCACAGCTTCGTACGGCCGGGACGCGGCACGGCCGGGTGAGGCGACACGCCCGGACAGTCCTCGTCGTCGTCCTCTTCTTCGGTGGTGACGTCGAGCATCGCAACGGGCGCGGTCACCGAACCGTCCCCTCGGCGATACCCTCCTGCGCCGCGATCGCCTGGCACAGCTCCACCAGGTCGTCGGCGTCGACCGTCCGGTGCGCGCCCGCCTCCTCCACGGCCGAGGGGAACGGCCGCTCGCGCGTCGCCCACAACCGCCCGGCGTCGCTCCGCAAGATCCGCCATCCAGCGAACACCGGACGGGCAGCGGCAACAGCCCTATCGTGTGTCATGGGTCAGGACCACCATCCTGATCAAGGACCCGTCGGCGATGTAGGGCACCGCCGACGGGTCCGTTTCATACAGGCAGTGGTTCTGGCGCTCCTACCTGCATGACCGGCTTAGACGATCCCAAGACTGGTACACAGTGCGAGCGGACAGTGACACAGAGTGTGTCAGGTGTGACGCTCTGAAGAACAGTCACCGCGCAGTTCGGGGTCTCCTAAGGACGTAGGCCGCCGAGGCTTACGTCAGCCGCCGGAGACGAAGGCCAGGATGTCGTCGACCGCATCCTCTAGGTTCCTGAAAAGCCGGTGCGCGCCATCGACCGCGACCGGCACGTTGACGTTCCACGCGGTCATCCCGGCCCGGAGTCCGGCCTGTCACCGGAAGGCGTCCTCTACGACAAGGCACTGTGCAGGTGCGGCGCCGACCCACTCTGCGGCCAGCAGATAGGGGGCGGGGACGGCTTGCCCTGCTCGACCGCCGCCGCCGCGTCCGCGATCAATGCGGGTATGGGCAACCGTGTGCGGGCGAAGCGCCCACGAATTCGATGAGCGTAGTTCGACGTCACCAGCGCCCACGAGCCCGACGGCAGGCCGTACAACAGCCCCGATGCTCCATCGAAGCCGTGTAGACGCCGGAGCGCAGGTCCTCGTCCTCCAGTTCGTGCAGCGCGGCCAGGCAGGTGTGCGCATCCCGGTCCGGCGCGACGGTGGCGAAGGTCTCCATCGGGCGCGTCCGCAGCGCGACGCGGTAGACCTCCTCGGGATCCAAGCCGAACCGCATAGCCCACGCCGCCCAGACTCGCCGCTGGTTCTCCGGGGGTCGATCAGAGTGCCGTCAACGTCGAAGAAGACGTATCTCCTGGCCGCCGGAGTTTTCTGCATGGTGGGCACATCGCGATCATGCCATTGGGGTGACGAATCGGCCGCGAGGAAACTTGTCCGAGAGGGCAGGACCAGCTATCGACGGTCGAGGCGGTCCAGGGCTCGTTCCCAGGGGAAGAGGTGCAGGTAGCGACTACCCGTGCCCGGCTCGTGCAGCGTGTAGACGTCCGGGCCAAAGAGCACCTCGACTCCCCAGGACCGGAGCTTGTCGATGTGCTCCCGAAAGGCGGGGTGAGCGGCGTGTGCCCGGTTCGTGAAGGGCAACGCGACGATTGGAAGCCGCTTGCCGATGGCTTCGACCAGAACGCCGAGCGCGAGCGTGTCGCACACGGCCAGGGCCCACTTGCTGATGGTGTTCACCGTGGCCGGCGCCACGATGATCGCGTCGGGCGGAGGGAGCACATCCGGCTCGCCGGGATTCTTGTACTCGCTGCGCACCGGATGCCCGGTCAGGCGCTCCAGCGCCTCGGTGTCTACGAATCGTCGCCCCGCAGGGGTCGCCAGGAGGCACGCCTCCCAGCCCCTTCTCTGGGCCGCCAGAATCAGCTTGCTCGCTTCGCGTGCCGGAGGTGCTCCGCAGGCAACCACGTAGAGCACACCCTGGCTCATGCCCGTACTCCGGCACGAGCGGCGAGCCGTACGAGGTCCGAGGGTGCTGGTCCTCGGGTACGGCGTAGAAGATCGGCGATAGCCATCTGAGCGAGGGGACGGCAGCGCACTTCCGGAGAGGCCACATGCTCAGCTTCCAAGAGTGTGCGGACAGCATCCTCTCGGCGACCCCACTGGCTATATCCGCGCGCTACATCCACGAGGAACGCAGCGCGGCGCTCACGGCGCATCCGCACGAGCGCGCCTGCATCGGTCGCCGTCGCCGCTTCCACGGCCAGGCCACCCTCACCCAGCACGACCAGAGCGGCGACTTCGTGGGCGGTGACGTTGGCCGGGCCGAAAGCGACCCAGTGATGGTTGCTGCCCGTGTCCACAAACCGTGCCGCGTCTCGCGCCTCACCAATCAGGTCACGCACCACAGAGTGCCTGCCCAGTGATGCGGCGGCCATTGCCCCCTGTAGTAGCAGGTGGCCATACATGGCGCGCCGCTCCTCAGCATCTGACTCGACGCTGAGCCGATTGGCCAAGCCCGTGAGCATGCCCAATGCCGGCTCCGCTCGCCCCATAGACAGCAGCGCGTTGGCGATCCGGAATCCGGCGGCGGCCAGCAGCGACAGGTTCCCAATCTGACGGGCCGCCGCCATGCTCCTGTCTCCTGCGAGCCAGGACAGCGAGTGCTCCCCGAGCTTCCGCAGGGTGCTGGCGGTGATCTGGTAAACCTCGGCGAGGAGCTTGGCCGTCTCCTCCGTCCCGAGGGCGGCATGAGTGCTCTGCGCGTTCTCCAGCGTCTCCGGGAGTACTTGACTGATGACGTCGTAGTCCGCCACCTCGAAGGCGCTCCACGCGTAGGCGACCTGGCGGCGAAGGCGCACGAGATCGCCCGGCCCCACATCGAGGGGACAGCGCTCCAGCGCATCCCGAATGTGCTCGACCTGGGCCTCGTCGATGCACAGGGTCCCGCTTCGAACGGGTTCCTCGCCGATGAAAGTCTGGAGGTCGACGTTCAGCGCCTCGCAGAGCGAGTCCAGGACGGAAAGCCGGTCAGCGCTCCGGACACCGGACTCCACCTTGCGCAGCCAGCTGACCGAGCGGCCCATGCGATCGGCGAGGATCTGCTGCGTGAGGCCGCGCCGCCGCCGCCAGTACGCGACCCGCTGGCCCAGCTCTCGATCGTTCATTCCACCGCCTCGATCGTCGGCGTCCGGACTTGCCTCCACCAGCATCACCGAAGGCCATGTTCGGTCGTATCCCGCCTCTCTCGCAGCGTTTACACAGTCGTACCACCGTGAGCAACGGTGGCGATAGCTTCGCGCACCGTGCCATGAGGAACCGACACAGGTTGTGTCACCACGCTGGGCGGCACCGCGACATTCGGCAAGGCGGCTCGCTTATGACACCGGACGTTGCTATCCAGACCGGAGATTCACGCCTGTCCACTGCTGACGCAGCCAGTGCAGGGCGTCCAGCCGCGGGTCCGGGCTTCCGCTTCGGGCATCCGCAGAACGTCATGCAGGTGGTTGCCCTGGCTTTCACTGCCGCGCCGACCCGCCAAGAACATGGGGCATTCCTCGCTGGCGTGGTAACGGTCGCTACCTCTTGTAGTCATCACCTCGGGAGAACTGGTCATCCGTCGCTCCTCTTGTGGCGTCAAGGTGAGGCAGGGCAGGAACGATCCTGCCCCACACACGGTCACTGGCCGAGAGAGCCCGTCTCAACTCGGCAGACGCCGTACGGTCCGTTGGACTTCGCCTCCCGGACGGTCTTCCCGTCCACCTTGATACGGCATTTCACGGCACCTGCGGTGTCGGCGTTCTGCACCCACAACGACATGGTCAACGTGTCCTCGGGCGCCTGGACGGTCTTGGAATACGGCAAGGACACCCCGGTCTCCTGCTCGATGTCGAATCCGACGTTGTAGGTGACATTGCCGGCCGAACTGGCGCCGCCGACGCCTTCGGCTTCGAAGGTCACCTCGTGGTCACCGGCGGCACGTTGTCCGATTGTGAGGTCACTGCGCCTGGCGGACTGATCTGCGGACTGGGTGCCGATTCCGGCGATGCCCGCGATGACGCCGGCGAAGACCAACGCCCAATAAATGATCCACAGACTGGTGAGGATCCAGCCGAGGACGAGACCACCGATCGCCATGCCCCGACCGTCGGTGTGGTCACGGCGGATCTGCCTCACCGCGACATGACCGAAAACCACGGCGAGGAGGCTGGTGAAGCCACACGTGATGAAACCGGTGAGACCGAGAACGAGGCTGGCAACGGCCAATCCATTGGTCTTGGGCGGCGGCGGGATGACGGGGTAGCCGGGCTGCACGGGGTAGCCAGGCTGAGAGGGATAGTTACCGTACGGCCCCTGCTGATAGGTCATGGTTCGACTCCGGGATTACTGTTTTATTCCGACCTATTTGACAGCTCATCCGCAGAATCGGCTTACCCGCTTGGCGCTTTGTGACCTGATCGTTAACGCTCTTGCATCTCTCGCCCGCTCGGCGGCAAGCAGCGTGAAGTCTCAGCAGGAATAGAACCGGACCTTACAGCCGAATTCGAGGTCGCTGGACAGCTAGCTCGGCGCCGCAAGACCGCGTGTCGACAAGTGACGGGTCGCTAACCCCACAGCGCCTCAGCGTAAAAATGCCGCATCTCTCCGGCTACTTACGAGGCTCATACGGTCATCGTCGTTCCTGGCGAATCCTTAGAGGTATGGTTCGGCTGTTTGGAGCACTCACGCACTCCTTCAAAACAAGGCTGGCGGAGTGCTATCCGATTGCTTGGGAGTACGAGCGGGCTTGGAAGGCTTGGGCTTGGCGGACTTCTTCTTGTCGTGAAGGCCCTTGGCGACTTCTTCGGCATAGCGCTCGTGGTTGAGTTCGAGCAGGCGGTCCACGAACTCACGCTGCGCGGTCGGGCCGACCGTGTAGCGGGTCTCCCGGCCGCCGACCGCGTGGAAGCCGTGGTCGAGGTTGTCGAGCATGTCGTCCCAGCCGTAGGCCCGGCAGACCGCCGCGTCGATGTCTCGATGGATGCGGCGCAGTTCGACGATGTCCTCGTCCTGGCACGCCGGGTGGTTGACCAGGTTGTACGTCGCGGTGAGGCCGGCCTGCCGGGCGAGCATGAGCTCCCGCCGGTACGTGTCGAGCCGATCGCCCAGCTCCCGCATCTCCTGCGTCAGCTCCGGCAACGGCAGCGTCTCGAAGACATCCGAAAGTGAGTAGTTGATATCCGCCTTCATCGTGGAGCTTCGTCTGACCGTCCACCAGTAGTGGGGCGCGCTCGACAGCAGAGCGAGCAGTGCGCTGTCATCCGTTGCGAACACGCCTAACTTGTGAGAGAAGACCTGCCCAGTCGGGACCATCACCGGCATCACGACCCTGCTCACCAGCGTGATCGCTATTACTCGCTCCAGTCCTGCAATAGCTGCCTGCAAGGCAGGAGCTGGCCGCTTATAGCGCCACCAGAACTCACGAAGCTGCGGATTGTTGTTGCTCGCAAGAGCAGGCTTCACCAGCCGCAGGATCTGATCGTAGGGTTCCTCATATTGCTTAGCCTGAATCTCCTCCCAATCATGAAAGTTGATAATCCATCGGCGCCCAGAGCAGTCGGGTCGAGAATTCAGGTCCTCCCCGTTAATGAACTTGAAAAGGATCAGGGCGTTCCTCGGATTCTTTTCTATAAGCGCCAGTGCCCGCTCGGGCGTCATTGTGAATCCGTCAATAGCGGTTACCTCGGTGCCCTTGAAGGCGATACCACGGCTTGCAGCGAGCCGGTACGGGTTCCCTCCAACTCGCGACTCCGAATCCAGGGAGGCTGTAATAGCCTGCACAGTTTGGCCATCAAGGACTCTCTGGCCCTCCTCTGCAGGCGCGGCCCAACTCGTCCAGATAGCGCAGTATTCGAGCACAGCCGACTTGGATGGCCAGGGTTTACTCTTGACGGCCAGACGGATCGTCACTCCCTCGGCCAGGAGCTGGTCAAGGCCGACTTCACGCGTGTCGCCTTGAGCGAGGGTGTTCGTCGCGATCAGGCCGGTTTGACCATATTCGCCCAGTAGGTCGTGCGCCCGAAGTACAAAGTAGGCAACAAGGTCAGCACTGCCCCGCGCTCCGCGACCAAGAGCACCTATCAAATGTTCCCGATATGCCTCACCGGAAGAACCGGTGATCTTCTGGCCCCCTAAGAAGGGCGGGTTGCCGATGATGGCGTCGAAACCCGGGCCGGCCGTACCCGAGCGGATCGGGAGGTCGCCGGGCTCGGCGGCACCGCTGCCGGGCTTCTCTTCGAAGACCTCGGGGAAGACGAGCGGCCAGTGGACGGGACGGCGGTTGAAGGTGCCGGGGACCTGGTCGGTGGCAAGCCACTCCTTCCGAGCTTCCTCGGCCTTGGGCATGCTGCCGGGCGTGCCGTTCACGACGCTGCTCGCGAGCTGCGCCGCGTGCAGCGACGCACGGTCGAAGCCGCGGAGCTTGCCGACCTCCGGGGCCGCCGTGGGGTCGCTGATCTTGCCATGCTCAACGGCGTACCGCAGCGACGCCCCGACCAGCAGGTCGGCAAAAAGCCGGTGCTGGCGGGTCTCGCTGTCGATCTCGAACAGGATGCTGCGCTTCTTGTTCAGCGCGTCGATCCCGTTCTCCTCCACTGAGATGTCGACGAGGCGCCGGCGCTTCTCGGCGGTGCCGCGCACCATGCGCTGCACATCCTTCGTGAAGTCGAGCGCCGAGTCACTGAACAGCTTGCGCCCGCGCGACGGCACGAGGTGCATGTATTCCAGCTGCTCCAGCGACGTGATGCCGAGCAGCGCGTCGCCGGCCACGAGGCGGTCGTCCACGAAGGTGAACGGCCGGGAGGAGTCCATCGACACCAGCCACAGCGACAGCTTGGCCATCTCGACGGCCATCGGGTTGATGTCCACGCCATACAGGCAGTGCTCGATGACCTGTCGCCGGGCCTCGATGACGACCGGATCGGCATCGGCGTCGGCTGTACGGTCCTCGGCGGTCTCCAGGTAGGCGGCCGCCTCCTCGCGGCCCTCCTGCGACCACGCCTCGACCAGCCGCTCCCCCAGGTAGCGCGCGGCGGCGACGAGGAACGCGGCCGAGCCCATGGCAATGTCGGCGATCTTCAGGCCACGGTGGCCGTCGCCACCGATGATCTCGGCAGAGCTCCGCAGCTTCCACTGCGAGCGGTCGGCCGTCTGCAGCGGTCCCGGCGAGTAGACCAGCGGCTCCAGGGCGTTCTTGACCACGTCCTCGGCCAGGAACTTCGGCGTGTAGTGCGTGCCGGTGTTCTTGCGAAGCGCCGACTCGGTGACGTACAGCGCGCCGGGCAGGATGACCACGGGCAGGCCGCGCAGGTCGTCGCGCAGCAGCCCGGCGTACGGCAGCAGCCGCCGCGCGAGGTCGGCGTCGCCGGCGGTGACGGCCAACAGTCGCCGGGTGGCCTCCAGCTCACCGGCCTCGTCCAGCGGGGCGAGCCGCTTGCGTAGCGCGGCCGGGCTGCCGATTCCCGAGTCCTTGTACTTCTCCGCCAGCTTCTCAGCGAGGTCGCCGGAAGCGTTCCGGGCCAGCGCCTCCAGGTCGTGGAGCTCGACCTCCTCCTCGCGGCCGGGCTTGCCGACCAGACCGACGACCACATCCGCCGCGCGGAAGCCGTCGAAGGACAGCAGGCCCTCGTACACGTAGCCGATCTGCTCGACGTCGAGCATGCGGAAGCTGAGCGTGCGCCGCTCGCGGTTCTTGCCACTGCCGACCTCGACGTACTGCACGGCGCGAAGCATGTGCATGACCGTGCGGTCGTCGATCGTCAGCGGCATCCAGGCGTGCGCGTCTGGGTCGAACAGCGACCCGTCGTGGGCGTGCATGGTCAGGCGCGGGTGCTCAACTCCGCTGTGCACGGCGCGGAACAGTGCGAGGAGGCGGTGCCAGGCGGCATGGCTGTTTTCCAGCTCTTCCTCGCTGCCCTCGATCGCACGCTGCTCCAGCTCGGCGCACAGGCGCCCGGCCGAGTACGCCGTGGCGTACACCTTGTTGTCGGACGGCAGCAGGCCGCGCTCCTCGGCGAACAGCAGGAAGACGACGCGCATCATGATCGAGACCGCGCCGCGGTAGACCTCATGGGCAGTGACGTCGTCGGGCACGCCGGCCCGGCCGATGGCGGCAACGAGCAGTTCGACGGCCTGGCGCACCTGGACGCCGAGGGCCTCGGTGATGTCCTCCTGGCTGTCCAGGCTGGCCTTGAGCAGCGCGGGCAGGCGCTGCGAATCCGGGAACGAGAAGAACCGGCCGAAGCCGAGCAGCGAGACGAACGCACGCAGCACGTCGCGTTCGGCCGCCTCCGGCCACGGGATCGCGTCAAACGTCGCCGTCGTCGTCACGCCGCCGCGCGGCGCCCAGACCAGCGTCCACCAGCGGCCGTCGGTAACCAGGCCCAGCTCCACGCCGTGGTGACGGCACAGCTGCGCCATCCGGTCGGCGGGGGTGGCCGCCCACTTGGCGTGCTTCATGCGGGCCGTCGGATGCCCGCTGGTGATCGTGCCGAGCAGCCGTACGGTGTCGGGCTTGGGCTGGTGGCCCGGCACGGCCAGCGCGAACGCCGGCGTGATCGTGGTGTCGTGCTCGGGCACGTCGACGGCCAGGTGGTCGAGCCCGCCGATGTGGACGGCGTCGTCCCAGCGCAGCAGACCTCGCAGGACGTGCTCGATCCAGGCGCGGCGGTCGCCGCCCTGCTGCCAGGCGGTGTGAGCGAGGCGGAGCTTGTCCCGCTGCTGCTTGTCGACCGCGTCGAGCGCCGGCCAGGTGGCGCGCAGCACCGGAAGGCTGAGGAACGGGCCGCTCACCTCGACCAGCGCGAGCCACCCCTGGTGGTCGACGTCCTTAGTCAACCTGCTCATCGAACGGCCTCCCGCCTCGGCACGACGAAGACTACGGCCACCGGGAACCGGTGCGGCCGGGGGTCGCGGTAGCGCGCCGCGATCGCCTTCAGTTCCCGGTCATGTTCGCGACCGAGCCCGGCCAGGCGTTCCTCCCAGGATCTGCGGTCTCTGCGGTATTGGTCGCGCTCTTCCTTGGTGGCCGCCGCCTCGGCCCGGCTGAACAGCGCGTCGCCCTGGTCACCCTCGGCGAGCTTGGCCCGCAGGGTGGCCTCGAACCGCTCCAGGTTGGCGGTGACGCGCGCCTGCTCTGCCTCCATCCGCTGGGCGAGCTTGCGTTCGAGCTGGTCCTGCTTCTGCTCGGTGCGCCAGTCGATCGACTGCAGCAGCGGGCCGGCGACACGCGGCCACGCCTCGGCCAGACGGTGCCGTACGGGGGCGGAGGCGGGGGTTCCCTGCGTGAGGGCGCGGTCGAGGATGCCACCGAGCACTGTCAGGTTCTCCAGCCGGCGGAACCGGCCGGTGTCCGAAGGCATCCAGCCGCCCGCGAACAGGACCTCCTCGTGCAGCCGCACGCCGTCCCCGCCGACCAGCACGAACCGGGAGAACGCCCCGGCCAGGGTGGTCTCCAGCACGGGATCGTCACTGACCACGGCCGTAACACGATGCAGGCCGATCTCGGCGTTGGACACGGCGGCGCGCAGCAGCCGGGTGGACATGGCGACCAGCGGATGCCCGAGGTGGGCGAGCACGACGTCGTCACGCACCCGGCCCTCGGGATCGAAGGTGGCCTCGGCGTCGAAGGTCACCGGCCGCTGGCGCGGCGTCTCGTCCTTGCGCGTCGTCTTGGCCAGCAGCCCGGCGCCCGCGCGTTCCCACGAACCGGTGAGCGGCGGCACGCCGTACAGGCCCTCGGTGAGGTGCTTCTCGTCGAGATGCGGCGTGAGCGGCTGCTGCCGGGCCAGCTCCAGGGCCGTGTCGACGACCCGCTTGACGTTCGCCGGAGTGATGCCCAGCTCGGCGACCGTCTCGTCCAGGTTGGCGCGCAGCTTGCGTACCTGGTCGCGGACGTTCGTCTCGGCCGGGACGGCACCCGCGGAATTACCCGCCTGTTCGACGTCGTAGTCGGGGATGTCGCCCAGCATGCGCCGCTGCACGGCCCGCGCGAGCACCGCGTTGACCGAGCCGAGGTCCTCCTCCATCTGCGCGACCTTGTTGGCCACTCGCGACAGGAACTCCAGGTCGGCCTCGTACGAGTCGACGGCCTTGTCCCAGCCGGTGCCGACGAAGTGGCGGATGTCCGGCGTGCGCTTCTGGCCCCAGCGGTCGACGCGGCCGATACGCTGCTCCAGCTTGTTGGGGTTGAACGGGATGTCGTAGTTCACCAGCCGGTGGCAGTGGTTCTGCAGGTCGATGCCCTCGCTGGCGGCGTCGGTGGCGACCAGGATGCGTACGGGATGCTCGCTCGGGTCCTTCTGGAACGCCACCCGCAGCTGCTCACGCTCGTCGGCGGACATGCCACCATGCAGCACGGCGAGGTGGTCGTCGCCGAGGTCCTCCTGGCGCAGCAGGTCGACCAGCCACTTCTGGGTGTCGCGATATTCGGTGAAGACCACGACCCGCTCGTTCTCCCACGTGTCTCCCGGATGGCAGACCGCGCGCAGGTAATTGATCAGCTCGCGTGCCTTTGTGTCCGGCGAGGACTCGTAGTCGCGGGCCCAGGCGCGCATCCGCTTGAGCAGCTCGATCTCCTCGTCGCCCGCGACGCCCTGCATCGGCGCGGCGAGGGACAGCGCGTCGTCCTCGGCCTCGGCGAGCGGCTCGTCGTCGAGGGTGGCGGTCTCCTCCCAGAAGTCGTCCATCCACTCCTCGAAGTCGTCATCGTCCTGCCGGACCTCGACGGGTTCGCGTACGCCGGCGAGGTAGACGTCGAGGGTGTGGGCGAAGGCGGCGGGGCTGGAGAACAGGCGCTTCTTGAGCAGCAGCGTGACCAGGTCGGCGGCCTTGCGGCCCTTGACGTTCTTGTTGAGCCTGGCCCGGCGCACCTGCGCGAACTGCTTGAGCAGGTCGTGCACCTCGCGCTCGTCCGGCGGGTAGACGACCGGGATCGCGCTCGCCTCCCGATCGACGAACCGCTTGGTGCCGTCGGCGTTGACAATGTGACGCTTGAGCCGGCGGATCACCGTCTCCTTGACGGCGGCCTGGTCGGGGTCGACGCCGCGGGCGAACCGCTGGTCGTCGAGGATCTCCAGCAGCGCGGTGAACGACGCCTGATAGCCGTTGTGCGGCGTCGCCGACAGGAACAGCCGGTGCGTGAAGTGCGGGGCGAGGCGGCGGATGAGCTTGGTCTGCTGGGAGTCCACCGCGTACACCTGCTTGGGCGCGGCGGGCGCCACGTGGTGGGCCTCGTCGAGGATGAGCAGGTCGAAGCGGCGCTCCATCGCGCTCGGGTCGAGCACCTCGTCGAGCAGCCGCTGCGCCTTCTGCCCGCGCAGCCAAGGCAGGCTCACGATGCTCAGGGGATAGACCGTGAACGGGTTGGCCGCGCTGCCGTGCGTACGGCGGACCTGGGCGCAGCGCTCGGTGTCGATGATCGTGAAGTCGAGGCCGAACTTCTCGGCCATCTCGTCCTTCCACTTGAGCGTGAGGCCCGCCGGGCACACGATCATGACGGTGCGGGCGCGGTGGCGCAGCAACAACTCCTGGGCGACGAGCCCGGCCTCGATGGTCTTGCCGAGACCCACGTCGTCGGCGAGCAGCAGGTTGACGCGAGGCGCGTCGAGGGCGCGGGAGACCGGCTCCAGCTGGTAGTCCTCGATGGCCACCCCGGAGCGGTACGGCGCCTGCAGCGTCTTGACGTCGGCGCTGGTGACGGCCGACCAGCGGATGGCGTCGAGGAACGCGGCCAGCCGCTCGGGCGAGTCGAACCCGTCCGGGGTGACGTCGGGCAGCGAGCCGCTCGGCAGCACGCGGCGGCCGGGCTCGATCTCCCAGACGACCTCCAGCGTGTCGCCGTACCGGCCGTCCTCGACGCTCTGCAGGGTCACCAGGGTGCTGCTCTCGCCGGACTCGACCTCGCCGACCACCCAGCGCTGGCCGCGCACCGCGACCAGCTCTCCGATGGCCGGTCTCTCCGACGTCACACTCGTCGCCATACGTCCCTCGCCGCTGACCCTTGCCGGTATCGATCACGTTGCGCTAGACCGGACACGGTGAAGCGCGCAACCACGCGTGCCGGCGGGTACCCGGGAACGATCCAGGACCTCCCCACCGATCACCCGGTGGAATCTACGCCACACCAACGAACATTGTCCATCCCTCAAAGCTCTTGTGTTCTCGATACACAGTTGATCTAATGACGGGCACTCGCACAGAGTGGGCCATATCGGGCCGATGCCCGCTGACCAGGACCGCCGCGTACGGCCCTCGGCCCAGATCCAGTCCGCCCCGATCGGCGATGGCCGATCCTCCGATTGATGGGAGCCCGATGGCAGGGCGTCACAAGTCGCGGCTCGTCCCGCTCGTTCAGAGGGCGCTGTCGGCCGGGCCGGTTCCACAGGACGCGCTGCTGGAGGCGGTGCACCAGGCCGGGCTGCGCTGGGTCGAACCGGGACATCTCTGGGAGACGTGCGCCACGCACGGGCTGGCGGATTTGCGGGAGGACATGTGGGTGCCCCGGGGCTGGGCTCCGCCCACCGCTGACGGCGCTGTCGATGACGAGCCGCACAGACACGTGCCGCACCGGCACGTGTCGGAGGGGAGGAAGCCGAGCAGCGCGCAGACGCCCGTGGAGGAACGCGCAGCTGCGGAGGTCCGGCGAATCGCGGCGCCGCTCGGGCTCGCCACCGTCGAAGCGACGCCTCCGGTAGGACCCGTACCTGCGGGCTGGCCGGAGGTCGCGGCGGGCGCGGCCCGCGCGCTCCGTGACGAGCTCAAGGCGGTGACAAGCCGCCGGACTCAGACCGACGTGCCGCTGACCGCAGGGGCCGAGGCGGGGAAGGCGACGAGCCGCCGGAAGCTGATGCGATTCGAGGCCCAAGGCGAGCTGGGCGTGGCTGAGGGAACACAGGCCACTTTGATCGTCAAGGACGTGTCGTTCCAGGTCGAGGTGGTCTCGGTGTTCAGCAATGTCGTCACCCTCTCGATGCCTCCGGACGCCCTCGCCGCACGGGAGGCGACGTTGCGCCTGGACTTGTCCTGGCTGCTGGCCGCCCAGACCGAACGGCTTGACGAACTGGCCCACGGCGGGCCGGGTTTCGATGCCGTCGCCGCCATGGCGGTCGTGACCCCGGAACGGCCCCCCGTGTCCGCCGCCCGTGTGAAGCTCCCCGCACGCGAGCTGAAAGGGCTGAATGCCGGACAGCGAAACGCCGTCGCGCTCGCACTGGCGCCGGCTGTCACCTGGTTGTGGGGGCCGCCGGGAACCGGTAAAACGACGACTGTCTCCGCCCTGGTCGCGAAGATGTGTGAACGCGGGAACCGCGTGCTGCTCGCCGCACCGACGAACGCGGCGCTCGATGTCGCCATCACGTCGCTGTTGAGGCGCATGCCGGATCTCGCGCAAGGCGACCTGGTGCGGGTCGGCCAGCCCGCCGACCCGTCGCTGGCCGATCGGCCGGACGGCCACATCCTCGTCGACGAGATCGCGGCCGATCGCGGTGCCCCGCTCGCGAGGCACCGTGTGGAGGTGGGCGGGCGACTGCGGGAACTTCGCAAGACGCTGGACGCGCTGAAACGACGCAATGGGCAGCTGACGACAGCGGAGGAGACCACGCGGCTCCGCACCGAGACCGAGATCGCCGAACTGCAGGCCGTCATGCACGAGCTGGACAGGCAACTGCGCGCGGTCCGGCGGCAGATCTGCCGGGAGGCCACGGTCGTGGCCGCCACCGCCCACCAGGTCGTCCTCGAAACACTCAAGGAGATCACCTTCGACGTGGTCGTCCTCGACGAGGCGAGCATGACCAGTGCCGCCCTGGCGATGCTAGTCGCCGGCGCCGGGTGCGGGCACACCGTCATAGCCGGGGACTTCCGCCAGCTTCCGCCGGTCGCCGTGGCGGAGACCCCCGCCGTCCATGAGTGGCTCAAGCGCAGCCCGTTCGAGAAGGCGGGCGTCGCGAGCGCGGTGACCGAGGGGCGCCCGCCCGTCCGCCTGGCCGCCCTCACCGAGCAGTACCGCATGCGGCAGCGCATCGGCTACGTCGTCAGCGGAGCCTTCTACCCGGAGAGCCCGCTCAGCACAGCGAAAAGCGTGGCGAACAGGGCGGTCAGAAGCCGGGCACCGTGGGCGAGCACCCAGCTCGTGGTCATCGACACCTCGACGATGAGAGCCCGCACCGCGCGCAGGCAGGGCATCTTCTCGCGGTACAACCTGATGCACGCCCAGCTGGCGGCCGCCCTGGTCGGCGGCGCGACCAGTCAGACGCAGGATCTCGCCATGATCAGCCCGTTCGCACCTCAGGCACGGCTGCTGGAGGCACTCCTGCCCGAGGTGCATCTGGAGGAGTGGGCGGCCTCGACCGTGCACCGGTTCCAGGGCGGTGAACGGGACATCATCGTGTACGACACGGTGGACACCGGGTGCGGCGTGTCACCGTTACATCCCTGGTTCACCGAAGGCGACACCGGCAGCGAGGGAGCGCGCCTGCTCAATGTGGCCGCCAGCCGGGCACGCGATCATCTGGTGGTCATCGGCGCTATCGACAGTCTCTTTCGACCCAGGGCCGCTCGCGACCCGGTGTGGATGTTCTTCGCCCACCTGCTCGCCCAGGCGAAACGCCTGCCTTGGGAAGACCCGGTCGCCTCAGAGGGTGGCGTCACCGAGCACATCGAGAGCGGGATCGCGGAGCGGCTGCGCGAGGACATCGCGCGGGCAGCGACGGTCGACATGTGGCTTCCCGAGACTCCCCTGCTGGGCCTGGCCGACCTGCTGCCCGCGCTGCGGTCGGTAGACCCAGACGACTCCGAGTCGGAGGCGGTGACGGTCTGGATCGAGCCGGAGGCCGACGGCCACCTGCCCGCCGAAGCGCTGCGGGCACGGCGAGAGGGCGTCAACATCCGCCCCTGCGTGCCGATCCTGGAGTCGTGCGCCGTGGTCGGCGACATCGTCTGGTCCGCCAGCGGGTCGCTGCTCGGCCCTGACCCCGGTGTCGTCCTGCGGACCGAGCACCGCGCGTTCGCCGACGCCGTACGGCGGGCGCAGCGGCGCCGGCCCGGCGGCGCGGGCAGCGTTCCCGGCAGCGGCCAGCTCGGCGACGACTGCGGACGCTGTCGACGCATGCTGGTCCGCTACGAGCAGGACCATCGGGGCAGGCCGGACCTCCGCTACGAATGCCCGCACTGCGACCGTCTGCCACAAGGAGGACGGCGCTCCCGCCGGTGAGCCGTCAGGCGGGTCGGCGAGCGAGGTTCTCCATCACCTCCACCGCCTCGTCGGCACGCTCGTACGGCACGAAGAGGTGGTCGTGGTGGAATCCGGCGACGACATTGCAGCTCAGGCCCGCGACGGCGAGTTCCCGCGCCACGGCGGCCGTGAGGCCTACGGCTTCGAGCGCCGAGCGGACGCGCAGCGTGATCCAGCCCGCCACGTAGTCGTACGTCAGCCCCGCCGCGTCGGCTTCCCCCTGCGGCAGGACCAGCGTGAGGCCCTCCTCCTCGGCGACCGTGACGACGGGCCTTACGCCCGGCGGGACGTCACCGTCGACCGTGGTGAACACGTAGCGGCCAGGGTTGAGCCGCGGGCGCATCGTGGTCAGCAGTGTTCGCAGGTCGGTCTCACCGGTCATGACCGGCACCCTACAAGCGGCCTTTCAGCACCCGAGATAGGCCCAAAGGAGGTCGTCGTCGCGACGGACGGTGAAGCCGAGGGCCTGAAGCGCGGCTTCGATCTCGTCGCGCCGCTGCGCCGGGTAGACGAACTCGGCCTTCTCCCACTCGTGGGTGGGCATCGCCTCCCAGCCTCCCTCCACCTCTCCGAAGCGCTCGGCGATCTCGCGGGGCATCCAATGGTCGGTGTCCACGTCGGGGTCGGGTTCGTTCGGTTCGGCGTTCTCGGAGACGCTCATGTCGAAGGCCGGATGTCCGTTCAGGCTGAACGGCTCATCGTCATCGGGCAAGACCAGGGCGGCGATTTCCCCCTCACTCATCTCGTCGAGATCAGCATCGGGGTTCGCGGCCTCGTAGAGCTCGATGTAGTAGTCGAGCAGGTGCGGGAAACGATCGACGTCATCGACCTGCCACCAGCCGGCCGCACGGGCCTCGCCATAAGTTCTGGCCTCCTTGAGCGCCTTCTGCCCGGCGGCCTCCCGCTCGGCGTATGTCAGAGGGACGACGCATAGGTGATCCACTTTGAGCACGCCGGTGACGAGGGTGAGCGTGTCGCCGAGGGCCGCGAGCACGTCCGCTGCGCTCCGCCGCTCAGGCCTCTCCAGGTCAGCCATCAGTTCCTCCGGATCGATGTGATCCAGCCGAAGTCACGTCGTACAGGTGTCCCGGCAGGACACGAGGCTCCAGGCGTCGAGGTCGGCGGGAGCGGACGGTCGCAGTGCCGTTGGAATTCAGGGATAAGGCCATGAGGGTCCTTGTGGTTCCGGGACCCCCTTACCCGAGGGCAGGGAGATCCGCGCTTGCCCCTGCTGGGCCGGCAGCGGCCAGGTCTTCCCCGGACGGCACCTTGCGCGGTGAGGCGAGGTTGCCAGCCGACGAACGTCCAGGGGCGCGATCGGCCTCGTGACCCGGCCCAGATGCTGGCACGGCCACCCGGTTCGTGTCCAGATGTTGGCCATCGTCGGCCTACGTCGTTAATGTCCCGCCCTGGGTCATGAGTTCCAGCGCCAAGCCCCGGCTCGCTGGACGGCATCCCGCCCGCTGCGGGTGCCCCGGGTGACGACCCGCTCCGCGCGAGGCGCGCGGAGAACGGCGGATCACCGGGGCCGGTTGGGGCTATCGGGGTCCCAGGCCCCGGAGGTGCGTCATGCCCATCCCGAACGATCTCTACGCCCTGCTCCACACCCACTGCCCCGGCTGTGGCGTCCTCTACAACGCGATGGACCTGGGGCCGCGCGAGCCCGTCATCGAGGCGTTCCCCGGCGCGTACTACGCCCAGTGTCCGCACTGCAAGGTCCGGTGGCACGTGCACCGGCCCGGCGCCGCCGAGCGCGACCGGGCCGACCTGTTCGCCGAACGCCCAGCCGAACAGCCCGACCTCGCCGCCGCCTGGACCGGCGCCGTATTGCGCCTCACCCTGGACGGCCACATCCTGCAGGTGGGGCCCCTGGTCGGCACTTCCGAGGCCGAGGATGTCCCGCATCCCCTGAAGTGACCTGGTCGTCGTCACCCGGCTGCCGCAGCGGCTCTGCGTGATGACCGTACACGGCTCTCGGCTGCGACACCTGCCATGGCGCCCGGGCAGACGGACCGGCCGGCGCCCGCGCCGGCACCGTACACATCCGGCCCACCGTCCCCCACCGCCACGGCCTGGCACGTCGAGCAGCCGTCACTGGACCGTGACAAAGGCAGTGTGGACCTGATTCACAGCAGCCACTTATGGTGTGATCACTCCCGTTTCACACAAAGATGTCCCGCTCTACCGAAAGACCCGTTTATGGAACTCCTCGAGGCCTGTGCCCGGATCGGCGAACTCAATCCTCACCTGATCGACGCCGGCGTGCTCCGGTCGATCGAGACGCTCGCGGCCCGCGCCCCCGGCGTCGAGCCGATCCCCGACAGCCATGACGCCGAGGAACTCCTGTACGCGGTGACCGACGAGGTGATCCGGATCGGCCAGGACTTCGAACGCCTGGGCCGTGTCGACGACCTGATCCTCACCCGCCGGATCGTCGCCGACCTGCTCCGGCCGGTCCGCGAGCGGAACCTCCTGGACTTCGCCAACGCGCTCGGCATGCTCTCCTCGCTCCTCGCCGAGCGGGGACGCCACGCGGAGGCCGTGGACGTTCTCGGGGAGTGCGCAGACGTACTCCGGCCCCACCTGGTGCTCGGCGTACGCCACCGCGGCATGTACGCCCACGCTGTGCGGGACCGAGGCACGTCGCTTGTCGAACTGGGGCGGGTGGAGGAGGCGGTGACCGCCCACCGTGAGGCGCTGCGGCACTACCAGCGCTGCGCCGCGGAGGACGCGAGCTATGCGCTGGACGTCGCGCTGACCTGCCATACGCACTCGGTTCTCCTGGACCAGGCAGGGCATCCGGACCTGCTGGAGATCGCCGAACTGGGAGTCTCATGGGCGCGGGCGGTCCTGGCCGACGGCGGCGAATGCCGCTTCCAGCTCGCGATGATGCTGCGCTACCGGGCGAGCGCGCTGCTCCGCCTCGACCGGCCGGAAGAGGCGGTGGAGAACGGGCTGGAGGCGGCGGCCGTCCTGCGGGAGATCGCCGGTCATCCGGTGAACGACATTCAGCTCGCACTCATCCTGCATCTGGTCTCGGACCCGTTGTCCGCACTGGACCGGGATGACGAGGCGCTGGGGACCGCGGCGGAGGCCGTCGGGATCGTCGAGAGGCCCGACCCCGAGCCCGCCCTGCGCGCACTCATGCTCTGGACGTACGGCAGGCGACTGCTGGAGCACGGCCGCCTCATGGAGGCGAAGGACGCCTACCTCGCCGCAGTGCCGGGCGGCGAGGACTTCCGCGAGGGACTGGCGCCGGAGCTTTACCGGCTGGCGGAGATCCTCGTCGGCGAGGGCCTGCTCAGCGAGGCGTCCTCCATCCTGACGGTGACCGCGCGTCAGTACAAACTGTTGGCCGCCGCGGACTCCGACTGGGCCGTACCGCACGCGGAGCTGCTCGGCCGCCTCGCGGAGCTGGAGTTCCACCGCGGGCACCACGAGGCGGCGCTGCGCCACGCGGAGCGTGCGGTGGCCGTGGCGCGGAACTCCGGGGACCGCGAGACCATCGCACGTGCCATGGGTCACCTCGGCAGCAGCCTCGCGGGCGCCGGGCGCCACGACGACGCCGAGCGGGCGGCCCGCGACGCGCTGGAACTGTGGCCAGGACGCCTACCTGCCCACCCTCGCGGGCGCCTGGAACAACCTCGCCAACAAGCTCCGGCCGCTGGGGCGGCGCGAGGAGGCCGTGGTGGCCGCGCAGAAGGCGGTCGCCCTGTACGAGCAGGGCGACGAGCCGCAGCACCTGGCCAACGCGCTCAACAGCCTGGGCGCGCACCTCGCCTCGCTCGTGCTGCCCGAGCAGGCACGCGACGCCGCCGCCCGGGCCGTGACCATCTACGATCGGCTGGTCCCCGGCGAGCGCAGATATCTGCGTGACCTGTCCATCGCGCTGGACAACCTGTCCGGCTACCACGCGGCGCTCGGCGAACTCGACGAGGCCGATCGGCGAAGAGATCGAGGTGCTGCGGGTCGTCGTGGCGTTGCGGGAGACCGCGGAGCCCATGACGCAGGAGGCCGTCGGAGCGCTCGCTCTCGGCGTGGGCAGGCTCGGCTCGGCCCTCACCCGCGCCGGCCGATTCGCCGAGGCCGCGTCCGCGAGCCTGCGTGCGGCGACGTTGCTGGAGGACCTCGTCTCGGCGGGACATTCCGGCCTCCGTTACTTCCTGGCCCAGGCGGACGAGGACGCGGGGAACGCGCTGGCCCGCCTGGGCGAGCCGGGGGGCGCCGCCAGGCACATGCGCCAGGCGGTCGGCCTGTACGAGGACCTCGCGGCGGAGGATCCCGGCCATCGCGACCTCCTTGCCCGTGCCTCCGGAGCACTCGCCGACCTGCTCGCCGACCTCGGCGATCTGGCCGGCGCGCTCGAAGCGTACGAGCGGGCCGTGAACCTCTACCGGGCGCTCCTGGACGAAGGCCACACCGCCGTACGGACAAACCTCCTCGGGGCCCTGACCTCGGCGGCGAGAACCCGCGACCGGGCCGGGGACGCGGCCGGGTCGCTGACGTTCACGCGGGAGGCGATCGGGCTTCTCGAGCAGGCCGCCCTCGTCGACGTGGACGCGAGGCCCGTTCTTGCCGGTCTTCTCGAGACCGCCGCCGAGGGGCTCGCCGAGATCGGTGAGGACGAGCACGCCGCCGACGCGGCCCTGCGCGCGGCCGACGTGGCACGGCGGCTGTCGGAGGAGGAGAACGCGACCGCCCGAACCGGGCGATGCCTGCGGCTGGCCGGTCTCGCCCGATGCCGCCTCGGTGAGATCGAGGAAGGGCTCGACCTTCTCCGCCGGGCGGTGACGCTCCTCGATGCCGTCGACGGCACGGACGTCCTGCCGGAGCTGGGTCAGGCCCTGCACATGATGGCCGTGATGTCCCCGGCCGACGACGCGTACGACGCCGCCGAGCGCGCCGTGGCCTGCTTTCGGCGGCTGGACCGGGAGGCGCCGGGGACGTGGCGGCGCGCTCTCGTGCTGACCCTGGTCCTGCTCGCGCACCGCGCCGCGGAGAACGAGCGCTGGCGGGTCGTCGTGAACGCGGCGGAGGAGACGATTCCCGACCTGCTGGAGAACGCGCCCGACGAGCGCGCCCGGGAGTCGCTGCCGGAGCTTCTCGACGACTACCGGACGGCGGTCGTCCGTCTCAACATCCCGGACACGCGACTGGCGTACGCGGAGGCCGAACTGCGCCGCCTGCAGGGGACAACGGTCGCGAGCGCGGTCTGACCGCCAGGGAAATCCCCGGTGGGATGGGCCCGCTCGCGCCGTGGTCACCACCGGCAGCGGGATGGCGCGGCGGCCATGAGGCCGCCGCGCCATGGGTGCGGTGTTGCGGGTTGTGCGCAATCAGCTCGCGCTACAGGAGACCGCGGGCCAGGTCCAGTTGCCGTTGTGCTGGATCGTCACACCCCAGTTGTTGCCGCTGCCGTTGGGCTTGGCGGTCAGCACCTGGGAACTGGGGTAGCTGGCGCTGACGTTCCAGGTGGCGATGATCTTCGCCGGGGACGGCACGTTCATCGTCACGGTCCAGTTGTTCGAGCCGCTGACCGAGACGTTGAGGTTGTACCGGTCGCTCCACGACTGACCGGCGGACAGCGTCGCGGTGCAGCCGCCGCCACCGCCGGTCGGAGGCGGCGTGGAGCCACCGCCACCGGAGGTGGAGCCGCCGATCGTGATGTTGGAGTTTCCGCTGCTCTGATAGCCCTCGGTCGCCAGGATCTGGTAGTCGTGGCTGCCCAGGTTCATCCCGTAACGGGCCCAGGCGTCGAAGTGGTTGCCGACGGTGATGGTGCCGCCGGTCCTCTTCTGCTGCCGGACGCTCCAGTACTGGTTGAAGGTCT